>NZ_CP046508.1:1451000-1765000 GCF_017161115.1 Variovorax sp. RKNM96
GCTCTTTCCTGCCCCGTTCGGGCCGATCAGCGCGTGGATCTCGCCAGCCTTCAGCGTCATCGAGATCGCGTTGTTGGCGACGAGGCCGCCGAAACGCTTGCTCACGTCGCTGGCTTCGAGCAGCAGTTCGCCCGATGCGGGCAGCTTGCGCTGCACGAGTTGCAGCGTGGAAGGGTGTACCAAGGCAGGCGCTACCTTGCGCGCGTCGTCTCGCACCCAGCGGCTCGCAAGGCGCGAGACCGTGGGCCAGAGCCCGTCCGCAAAGCGCTGCAACACGAAGAGCATCAGCAAACCGAACACGATCACCTCGAAGTTGCCGCTGGTGCCCAGCAGCGCGGGCAGCACGTCCTGCAGCTTTTCCTTCAGCAACGTGATCAGCGCCGCGCCGAGCACCGCGCCCCACAGGTGCCCCGCGCCGCCGACCACCGCCATGAACAGCAGCTCGATGCCGATGTTCAGGTTGAAGGGCGTCGGGTTCACGAAGCGCTGCAGGTGCGCGTAGAGCCAGCCAGACACCGCCGCGAGCAGCGCGGCCAGCACGAAGAGCTTGATGCGGTGGCGTGCGGTGTCCACGCCCATCGACTCGGCCATCAACCGCCCGCCCTTGAGCGCGCGGATGGCGCGGCCTTCGCGCGAATCGAGCAGGTTGTGCATCGCCCACAGCGCAAGCAGCAGCACGGCCCAGATCACCACGCCCAGCGCACGCGGCGTGGCGAGCGACACGCCCGCAACCACCAGTGGCGGCACCCCCGTGATGCCAGTCTGCCCGCCTAGGAACTCCATGTTGCCGAACAGGTAGTAGAGGCTCAGGCCCCACGCGATGGTGCACAGCGGCAGGTAGTGGCCCTGCAGCTTGAGCGTGACCGCGCCCAGCGCCCAGGCGAGCGCGAAGGTGAAGACCAGGCCCAGCAGCAGGCCGGCCCACGGCAGCAGCGCGGGGCTCACGGCGCCGCCCATCCAGGCGGCCGCCGTGGGCGAGGTGCAGATCCATGCGGTGGCATACGCGCCCATGCCGACGAACGCGGCCTGGCCGAAGGAGGTCATGCCGCCCACGCCGGTGAGCATCACGAGGCCCGCAGCGACCAGCGCATAGAGCCCGATGTTGCTCAGCACGGACACGGTGAACTCGGGCAGGAAGCCCCAGGCCAGCGCGAGCGCGACGACGAAGACCAGGGTGAGCTGGCGCGGCGTGACCAGCGGCTTGCCGGCGGGCGGCGAATTCACGGCAACGGGATTCGAAGACGGGCTCATTCCTCGTCCTCCACATGATGGCTGCGCAGCGAACGCCACCACAGCACGGGAATGATCAAAGTGAAGACCAGCACTTCCTTGAACGGGCTGGCCCAGAAAGAGGCGAAGGCTTCGAGCTGGCCGACCAGCAGCGCGCCGACGAGCGCCAGCGGATAGCTCGCGAGCCCGCCGACGATGGCCGCGACGAAGCCCTTGAGGCCGATCAGGAAGCCGGTGTCGTAGTACACGGTGGTGATGGGTGCAATCAGCAAACCCGATACCGCACCGATGAGCGCAGCGAGCGCGAAGCTCAGGTCACCCGAGAGCTCGGTCGGAATGCCCGAGAGCCGTGCGCCGACGCGGTTGATGGCGGTCGCGCGCAATGCCTTGCCGACCATCGAGCGCCCGAAGAACAGGAACATCGCGATCACCAGCAGCAGCGTGACGCCGACGACGACCAGCGATTGCCCGCTGACCGGAATGCCGCCGATGTCGAAGCGCGCATCGGAGAACGCCGTGGTGCGCGAACCTTCGGCGCCGAAGAACAGCAGGCCGAGGCCGACGAGCACGCCATGCAGCGCGACCGAGACGATCAGCAGCATCAGCACGTTGGCATCCGCCAGCGGCCGGTAGGCCAGGCGGTAGAGCAACGGGCCGAGCGGCATGATGAGGATGAGCGTGGTGAGTGTCTGACCCGCCATCGAGGTGGGCTTGAGCAGCAGCACCAGCGCGGCGGCGGCCAGCGGCAGCACCACGCACCAGGCGAGCGCCGAGGCCCAGTCGACCACCGCGCCGCGCTTCCAGCGCCAGAACTCGACGATCAGCACCATCACCGCGAGGGCGAGCAGCAGCCACAGCGTGGCCGGCACGCGGCCGGCCTGCAGCATCGCCATCGAGAGGGCCCCGAAGGCGACGAACTCGCCCTGGGGAATGAAGATGACGCGCGTGACCGAGAACACCAGCACGAGGGCGAGCGCCATCAATCCATAGACGGCACCGTTCACGATGCCGTCCTGCCCCAACAACAGGGCGATCTGCAAATCCATAAAAGAACCTTTGGGCTCGGCCCGTGTATCGAATCAGTGTCTGCCGCAACGCGCTGTATTGCTCCTTCCTCCTCTGGGGGAAGGTTGGGAGGGGGCTACCCGGCCTTCACGGCCGCGCGGAGGTCGATGCCGTCGAGCCCCCACCCCAACCCTCCCCCGGGAGGGGAGGGAGCAAAGACATCAGGGCTGGTACTTCCAGGCGCCGTTTTCGATCTTGACCATCACGCGGGCGCGTTGGTCCAGACCCAGGTGGTCCGTCTCCGTCATGCTGAATACGCCATGCGCGCCCGACACTTCCTTGACCTGCTCCAGCGCATCGCGCAGGGCCGCGCGGAACTCCGGCGTGCCCGGTTGCGCCTTCTTCAGCGCGACCGGAATGGCCGAGGACATCACCAGGCCGGCATCCCATGCATGCGCGCCGAAGGTCGACACGGTGCCCTTGCCGTTGGCTGCTTCATACGCCGACACGTAGGCCAGCGCGGACTTCTTCACCGGGTTGCCGGCCGGCAACTGGTCGGCCACGAGCACGGGGCCGGCGGGCAGGAAGGTGCCTTCCACATCCTTGCCGCCCACGCGCAGGAAGTCGGCGTTCGCCACGCCGTGCGTCTGGTACATCTTGCCGGTGTAGCCGCGCTCCTTGAGCGTCTTCTGCGGCAGCGCGGCCGGCGTGCCCGAGCCCCCGACCAGCACCGCATCGGCCTTGGAGGCCATGATCTTCAGCGCCTGGCCGGTCACCGAGGTGTCGCTGCGCGAGAAGCGCTCGTTGGCGACCACGGTGATCTTCTTGAGCGCAGCGGCCTTGGCGAACTCTTCCGACCAGCCTTCGCCGTAGGCGTCGGAGAAGCCGATGTAGGCGACGGTCTTCACGCCGTTGGCGGCCATGTGCTCGGCGATGGCGAGCGACATCATGATGTCGTTCTGCGGCGTCTTGAAGACCCACTTCTTCTTGGCGTCCATCGGCTCGATGATGCGGGCCGAGGCGGCGATCGAGATCATCGGCACCTTGGCTTCGCTCACCACGTCGATCATGGCGAGCGAGTTGGGCGTGGTGGTGGAGCCCAGCACGATGTCGACCTTGTTCTCGGCGATCAGCTTGCGGGTGTTGGCCACGGCCGCGGTGGTGTCGGAGGCATCGTCCAGCACGATGTAGTTGATCTTCTGGCCGCCGATGGTCTTGGGCATCAGCGCGATGGTGTTCTTCTCGGGAATGCCGAGCGAGGCGGCCGGGCCGGTGGCCGAGATCGTCACGCCGACATTGACGTCGGCCCACGCCGCGGCGGCGGTGGCGCACAGCGCGGCGATCAGAAGGGGCTTGAAGAAGAATTTCATTTGGGCTTGTCTCCGGGTTGAAAAATCGTTGAGGCCTGAAGTATCAACGCTCGTCGAAGGACAAGGTGACACGTTCGGTGAGGGGGTGGGCCTGGCAGGTCAGCACGAAGCCTGCGGCCACTTCATTCTTGTCGAGCGCGAAGTTTCTTTCCATGCGGACTTCCCCGTCCACGCACTTGGCGCGGCAGGTGCCGCACACGCCGGAGGTGCATGAGAACGGCACTTCGAGGCCCGCGGCCGATGCGGCATCGAGGATGCTCGGCTGGCCTTCGGTAAACGTGATCTCGCGCTGCAGGCCATCGCGCACGATGGTGATGCGCGCCTGCTTGGCATCGCCCGGCTGCGGCTCGTGCACCACGGCGCCGACCTGCGTGGCCGAGGGCAGCGCCACGCCGAAGCGCTCGATGTGGATGCGGTCCTCGGGCACGCCGGCCGCGAGCAGCGCGGCCTCGGCCTCGTCGTTCATCTGGAACGGGCCGCAGACATAGACGTGGTCGATGCGTTTGGCCGGCACCACCGACTGCAGGAACTCGCCGATCTTCTCGCGGTTCATCACGCCGAAGCCCAGCGGCGAATCGGTGTGCTCGTCGGAGAACACGTGCAGCAGCACGAGGCGCGTCATGTAGCGGTTCTTCAGGTCCTCGATTTCCTCCTTGAACATCGTGGACTGCAGCTGCCGGTTGCCGTAGATCAGCGTGAAGCGGCTCGCGGGTTCGCGCGCCAGCACCGTCTTCATGATCGAGAGGATCGGCGTGATGCCGCTGCCGCCCGCGATGCCGACGTGGTGCCGGGCCGACGCCGGCTCGATCGGCACGAAGAAGCGGCCTTGCGGCGCCATCACCTGCAGCGTGTCGCCGGGCTGCAGGTTCGCGTTGATCCAGTTGGAGAACACGCCGCCGCGCACCTTGCGCACGCCGACGCGCAGCTCGCCGTCGTCCAGGCCCGCGCAGATCGAATAGGAGCGGCGCAGGTCCTGGCCGTCGATGTCGTGGCGCAAGGTGAGGTACTGGCCCTGCGTGAAGCCGAAGACTTCCTGCAGGTCGGCCGGCACCTCGAACGAGACGATGACGGCCTCGTGCGTGTCGGACTCTATGGCCTTCACGCGCAGGGGGTGGAAAAGGGTACTCATTGGGGCGCCTTAGATCGGCTTGAAATGTTCGAAGGGTTCGCGGCACGCCATGCAGCGATAGAGCGCTTTGCAGGCGGTGGAGCCGAAAGCGGACAGGCGTTCGGTGCGCTCGCTTGCGCAGCGCGGGCAGGCGATGCGTTCGCCGGCGATGCGGCCGAAGAGCTTGATCGGCATCGCGGTGTTGGCCGCGACTTCGGGCGTGAGATGCGCAGGCGGCGCGATGCCGTAGGCCTTGAGCTTCGCGCGGCCTTCGTCGCTGATCCAGTCGCTGCTCCATGCGGGCGCGCGGCGCAGCGTGGCGCGTGCGCGGCCGAGGCCTGCCTCTTCGATGGCGGCCAGCACGTCGTGCTCGATGGCTTCGGTCGCGGGGCAGCCGGAGTAGGTCGGCGTGAGCACGATTTCGAGGCCGTCGTCATGCTCGATCACCTCGCGCACGATGCCCAGGTCGCAGACCGACACGGCCGGCACCTCGGGGTCGAGCACCGTGTGCAGCACGGCCCACGCCGCATCGACGCGCGACGCCACTGCGTTCATCACCACACGCCTCCGGGAAAGCTGCGCTGCAGGTGCTGCATCTCGGTGAGGATGTAGCCCATGTGTTCGCTGTGCACGCCCCGCTTGCCGTTGCTGCAGAACGCGGCTTCCTGCGGCATCGCGAGACCGGCGGCGTCGAGCACCTGCTGCATCTCGGCGAGCCACGGCTCGCGCAGTTCGCTCCATGCCGGGCCGAGGCCGCTGGCGCTGGCTTCCTCGTCCACCGCGTCGCTCTCGAAGAGTTCGGGCACGTAGAGCCAGAGTTGCTTCAAGGCCTTCTCGGTGCGGCGGCGCGATTCGTCGGTGCCGTCGCCCAGGCGCACGACCCAGTCGGCCGAGTGCTGCTGGTGGTAGCGCGCTTCCTTCACCGCCTTGCCGGCGATGGCGGCCACTTCGGCGTCGCTCGATGCGGCCAGGCGCTGCCACAGCAGCTTGAGCAGCGTGGCGACCATGGTGTTGCGCAGCACGGCAAAGGCGAAGTCGCCGCGCGGCAGCTCGACCAGCGTGAGGTTGAAGTAGTCGCGCTCGTCGCGCAGGTACGCGAGCTGGTCTTCGTCGTGCGCGCGGCCCTCGCCTTCGAGCTTGCCGGCATGCGTGAGCAGGCCGCGGGCCTGGCCGACGAGGTCGAGCGCGATGTTGGCCATCGCGATGTCTTCTTCCAGCACGGGCGCATGGCCGCACCATTCGCCCAGGCGCTGCGAGAGCACAAGGCAGGTGTCGCCGATGCGCAGCAGATATTGCACGGCGGGCGTGCGGTTCAGTTCGATCGATGCTTGCATGATGTTCCCGTCAATGGCCGCTCACATGTGGTCCACGGACTTGGGCAGCGCGTAGAAGGTCGGATGGCGGTAGACCTTGTCTTCCGCCGGATCGAAGTACATGTCCTTCTCGCCCGGGTCGCTCGCCACGATCTGCTCGGAGCGCACCACCCAGATGCTGCTGCCTTCCTGGCGGCGCGTGTACACGTCGCGCGCCATCTGGATCGCCATCTTCGAATCGGCCGCGTGCAGGCTGCCGCAATGCTTGTGGTCCAGGCCCGCCTTGCTGCGCACGAACACTTCCCACAGGGGCCACTCTTGTTTTGTCGTATCGGCGCTCATGCGGCTTCCTTCATCGGTTGTTTGTTGGCGTGGGCCATCGCGGCCTCGCGGACCCATTCGCCGTCCTCCCAGGCGTCGACGCGCGCTTGCAGGCGCTCGCGGTTGCAGGGGCCGTCGCCGCCCACCACGCGCCAGAACTCGCTCCAGTCGATGGTGCCGAAGTCGTGCGCCTGGCGTTCTTCGTTCCACTTCAGGTCGGGGTCGGGCAGGGTCACGCCGAGGATGGCGGCCTGCTCGACGGCGGCGTCGATGAACTTCTGGCGCAGCTCGTCGTTGCTGAAGCGCTTGATGCCCCAGCGCATCGATTGCGCCGAGTTGGGCGACTGGTCGTCGGGTGGGCCGAACATCATGATCGAGGGCCACCACCAGCGGTTGACCGCGTCCTGCACCATCGCCTTCTGCGCGTCGGTGCCGTGGGTCATCATGGTGAGCAGGGCCTCGTAGCCCTGGCGCTGGTGAAAGCTCTCCTCGCGGCAGATGCGGATCATGGCGCGCGCATACGGTGCGTACGAGCAGCGGCAGATCGGCACCTGGTTCATGATGGCCGCGCCGTCGACCAGCCAGCCGATGGTGCCCATGTCGGCCCAGGTGAGCGTGGGGTAGTTGAAGATCGAGCTGTACTTGGCCTTGCCGCTGTGCAGCGCGTCGAACATCTGGTCGCGCGAGGTGCCCAGCGTCTCGGCGGCGGCATACAGGTAGAGGCCGTGGCCGCCTTCGTCCTGCACCTTGGCCAGGAGGATGGCCTTGCGCTTCAACGTCGGCGCGCGGCTGATCCAGTTGCCCTCGGGCAGCATGCCGACGATCTCGGAGTGCGCGTGCTGGCTGATCTGGCGCACCAGCGTCTTGCGGTAGTGCTCGGGCATCCAGTCCTTGGCCTCGATGAAGTCGCCGGCATCGATCTGCGCGTCGAAGCGCTCCTCGAGCCGCATCTCCTCGGCGGAACGCACGGCCTTCTTGCCGTCGCCTGCGTCCTTGCCCATGGTGTCCATGGCTTGCGTGTACATCGTGGTTCTCCTTGCGGGTGAATGGTTGAGTGCCGGGCTGCGGTCAGTAGCTCAGCTGCCTGGTCGATTCGGCCTGCCGGTCCACCTCGGCGGGCGTCAGCGCCTCGCTCTTGCAGCCGAAGTCCTTGAAAAGCGCCATCTGGTCGGCGTAGTGCGCCGACTTGCGGCCATCGGGCGCGACGAAGCCGCTCTGGCCGGGCGGCGCGGCGGTGCACAGCGTCACGCCGCGCGCACCGAGCACCACCTTGTCGTTCTGCGAGCCCCGGTTCATGAAGCTCGGCAGCGTGAGCAACTCGTCGGCACCCGCCTGCGGCGCACCGATGAAGTTGCTGGTGAGAAAGGCGTGCTTCACCACCGGCGTGCGCCACTTCGCGGTGTCCTTGCCGTAGCGCTTCTCCAGTTGGGCCATGGCCTCCGTGAGCGTGGCGCGCAGCACCGCGTTCTTGTCTTCGCCGTTGAAGAAGTCGTAGGTCTGCGGCACGCCGGCCTTGGCGCCGAGCAGTGCGTTGTAGACCAGCTTCATGCCGTTGCCGGGGCGGATGCTGGCCACCTGCGTGTCGTTGGCATAGCCATTGCCCGCGTAGGCTGCGAACACCTCGGGCGGCAGGTCGTCGGCCAGCACCTTTTTATAGAGGATGGGCAGCCAGTTCATCATCAACGTGGTGGCGGGGCTGTCGTAGACGCCGCGCTCGGCCGGGTCTTCGTTGAGGGCGTTCCAGTCGGCCAGCAGGCGTGCCGCGCGGCGCGCGGGGTCGGCGGCCGGCAGGTTGCGCGTGGCCTCGAGCACGAAGGGCACCATGTAGCGCGCATTGGTGTCGGCGTACGCGGTGGTGCGGGTGAGCGCCCACAGCTCGTCGGGCGTGAGCTTCGGCTTGGCTTCCAGGCGCGCGGTGAATTCGCGCACGCGGTCGACCACCGAGTAGTTGCCGCCGTCGCTCACCGCGCCCGGCGCGGACTGGTTGTTCCAGTTGGCGACGTAGCCTTGCGCCGGGTTGAAGGTCTTGGGGTCTTCGCTGAAGGGGCGGATGCCGAGCCATTCCATCGAGCCGTCGCCCATGGCGGGCAGGCGGATGTCCTGTGTGGCCGGGCGGATCGGCAGGCGGCCGGGCGAGACATAGCCGATGTTGCCCTCGGTGTCCGCGTAGTACCAGTTGATGGTGATGGCCACGCGCGAGGCCTGCGCCAGCCACTGGTCCCAGTTCTTCGCCTGCATCGAATGGATCCAGCCGAGCAGCGATTCGAGCTCGTAGCCGTCCCAACTGCGCTTCATCGAATAGGCGGTGCCGTTGGGCAGGTCGAAGTTGGTGACGATGCCGTGCACGGTGGCGAACACGTCCACGCTCTGGTCGGGCTGGCCCTTGACCTTGATGACCTCGGTGCGCTTGGTCATCGCGCGCATCGCGCCGTTGAACTGGTACTCGTGCGGGTTGGCCGGGTTGAGCTTCTCCTGGTACATGTCGTTCACGTCCAGCGGGCCGGCGGTGGCGCCCCAGGCGATCTTGCCGTTGGTGCCGAAGAGGACGACCGGGTGCGCGAACGGCGTGTTGCCCGTCACGTCGAAGCCGGCGCCGTGCAGGCCGATGCCGAACACGTAGGACGGGTTGAACCAGTTGAACTGCGGGCCGTTGATGAAGACGGTGCTGCCGTCGGTGGTCTTCGACGGGCCGGCGATCCAGAGGTTGCTGGCGATCGGGCGGGTCCATGGCTCGGCCACGCCGCGGCGGGCCGCGTCGATGTCGCTGCGCGCGACCAGCAGCTCGGGCGAGACGGGGGCCAGGCGTGCGACGGCATCGTCGCCGGCCGGCTGCACGGCAGCCTGCGCACGCGCGCCGGTGCGCGGCACGGTGGTCGGCGCGAGCGGGTCTTCCACCCAGCGGATCTGGTCGAACAGCTGGCGGCCGGCGACGTCGCCGCGGGCCTTGCGCAGTTGCTCCAGCAGGCGCAGGTTGGCGACCTCGCTGCTCACGTTCGAATAGCGGTTGGCCATGGTGCCGACCCAGATCATGGCCACGTCGTAGCCCGTCCAGTCGGCCTTCGGCTTGAAGCCGGCATCGGTGAACTGCTTGGGCAGCAGCGTGGCCTCGGCCGCGAGCACTTCGTTCACGCGCGCATTGAAGCCCGCGGCGTAGCCATCGAAGATCGCCTTGTCGTCGGGCGACAGGCGCGCCATCTGCGCGCGGATGGAGTCGGGCGTGAAGCCGGCGCGGCTGCCCTTGTCGAGCGCGACGTAGGCTGGGCCCATCACTTCGGAGACCGTACCGAGCACCGCGCGGCGGGCCATCTCCATCTGGAACAGGCGGTCTTCGGCGACCGCGTAGCCGAAGCCGTGGAACAGGCCGCGCACATCGTTGGCGTACACATGCGGCACGCCGTAGGCATCGCGCTTGATCGTGACCTTGCCACTGGGCGCAGGCGTGGTGGCGGCGCAGCCGGCCAGCGCGAGGGCGACACAGGCGAGGGCGATCGGTCGGAAATTCAATGTCATCGAGGAGTTCTTGTCGTTTGGCAGGGAGGCGATGCGTTCAGCGCGGGCGTGTATCGATCACGCGGCGGGCCTTGCCGGTCTGGGTGCGTTCCATCTCGTTGGGCGCATGAACCACCACGCGCGTCGAAATGCCGATGAGCGTCTTCACGCGGTGCTGCACCCATTCGCCGATGGCGGTGCGGTCCGCCGCGGCGGCGTCGGCGGGGTTGAGCTCGCAGTGCACCTCGACCTGGTCGAGCTTGTCGGCACGGCTCACGTGCACCTGGTAGAGGCCCGAGAGGCTCTTGTGCGCGAGCACGATCTCCTCCACCTGCGTGGGGAAGACGTTCACGCCGCGGATGATCATCATGTCGTCGCTGCGCCCGACGATCTTGCCCATGCGGCGGAACGAGCGCGAGGTGGGCGGTAGGAGGCGCGTGAGGTCGCGCGTGCGGTAGCGAACGATCGGCATCGCCTCCTTGCTGAGCGAGGTGAAGACCAGTTCGCCTTCTTCGCCGTCGGCCTTCAGCTCGCCGGTCTCGGGGTCGATGATCTCGGGGTAGAAATGGTCTTCCCAGATCACCGGGCCGTCCTTGCTCTCGACGCATTCGCTGGCAACGCCCGGGCCCATCACTTCGGAGAGGCCGTAGATGTCGACCGCGTCGATGCCGGCCTTGGCCTCGATGTCGCGGCGCATCGCCTCGGTCCACGGCTCGGCGCCGAAGATGCCGATCTTGAGCGAGCTGTCTTTCGCATCGAGGCCCTGGCGCTCGAACTGCTCGATGATCACCTGCATGTAGCTGGGCGTGACCATGATGATGTTCGGCTTGAAGTCCTGGATGATCTGCACCTGCTTCTCGGTCTGGCCGCCCGACATGGGGATGACGGTGCAGCCCGCGCGCTCGGCGCCGTAGTGCGCGCCCAGGCCGCCGGTGAAGAGGCCGTAGCCGTACGACACATGCACCATGTCGCCGGGCCGCCCGCCCGCCGCGCGGATGGAGCGGGCGACGAGGTTGGCCCAGGTGTCGATGTCCTTGAGCGTGTAGCCGACCACGGTGGGCTTTCCGGTGGTGCCCGACGAGGCATGGATGCGCGCCACGTTTTCGCGCGGCACGGCGAACATGCCGAAGGGGTAGTTGTCGCGCAGGTCGCTCTTCACCGTGAACGGGAACTTCGACAGGTCGGCGAGCGACTTCAGGTCGTTGGGGTGCACGCCCTTCGCATCGAAGGCCTTGCGGTAGTGCGGCACGTTGTCGTAGGCGCGCTGCAGCGTGGCGCGCAGGCGCGTGAGCTGCAGCGCGGCTATCTCGTCGCGGCTCGCGGTTTCGATGGGGTCGAGTTCGCCGGGGGCGGGGTGTCGGGCGGTCATGGTGGTCTTGTCTCTTCTCAGGCGGGGACGGCGGGGCGGCCTTTGGCGGTGTAGGAGCGGCCGCGGAACATCGCGATGCGCTCGCCGCGCTGGTTGGTGATTTCGGTGTCGTACACGCCGGTGCGGCCGGCCTTGGAGACCTCGTGGCAGCGTGCGGTGAGCATGTCGCCTTCGCGCGCGGGAGCGATGAAATCGATCGAGAAGCCCGAGGCCACGGTCAGCTCGTTGTACGAGTTGCAGGCGAAGGCGAAGGTCGAGTCGGCCAGCGTGGCCATGAAGCCGCCGTGGCAGGTGGCGTGGCCGTTGAGCATGTCGGGGCGAACGCGCATCTCGATGGTGGCCTGGCCGGGGCCGACCTCGACGATGCGCATGTCCAGGCCCTTGGTGGCGTTGTCGTTGGCGAGCATGCCGTCGCGGACGTACTCGGCGATCTGCTGGGGCGTGCGGGTGGATTCGGTCATTGGAATACCTTCGTGCTTCGCACTGCGGTGCGAGCTTGCTTGGGGCGGCCCGGCGCTGCGCTCATGTCTCAGCGGTCCTTGAACACCGGCGCGCGCTTGGCGCGGAAGGCCTCGACGCCTTCGCGGTAGTCGTTGGCATTGCCCATCTCGCGCTGCAGGCGCGCTTCTTCGGCGAGTGCGTCATCGAGGCTCATGTCCTGGGCCGCGGCCAGGGCCTGCCGGGTGGCGACGAGGGCGCGGGTCGGCATGGCGGCCAGCTTCGAGGCGAGTGCGGCGGCCGCGTCGGGCAGTGCCGCATCGTCCACGCACTGCCAGATCAGGCCGATGCGTGCGGCTTCTTCCGCGGGGAGTTTGTCGCCGAGCAGCGCGATGCCGAGCGCGCGCGCCGAGCCCACGAGGCGCGGCAGCAGCCAGGTGCCGCCGGTGTCGGGCACGAGTCCGATCTTGGTGAAGGCCTGGATGAAGCTGGCCGAGCGGCCGGCCACGACGAGGTCGCAGCACAGCGCGAGGTTGGCGCCCGCTCCGGCGGCAACGCCGTTGACGGCTGCGACCACCGGCACCGGCATCGAGCGCAGGCGCGCGACGAGCGGGGCGTAGTAGGTGGAGATCATTCGGCCCAGGTCCTTGGGCGCGGCGCCGGGCGTGGGGTCCGGGGCGACGGCGGGATCGGCGAGGTCTTGCCCCGCGCAGAAGGCCCGGCCTGCGCCGGTGAGGACGACGCATCGAACGCTGTCGTCTCCGGCCGCCGATTCCAGCGCCGCCATCAGTTCGGCATGCAGTTCGGTCGTGAAGCTGTTGAGCGCCGCAGGGCGGTTCAGGCTCAGCGTGTGGACCGCGCCGGCATTGCTTGTGAGAACTAAAGGTTCTGACATGAGGTGTCTCTCATCCTTGTGTGGGTACGAATCGGCTCGCAAACACTATTGACCGACCGTTCGGTTGATTTTAGGATCGAGCTCAATCCCGACACAAGCGGGTTGATTCAGGGCAAACCCTGAGTCCCCCCAAAAAAGGAGACAGACCGAATGCCCAGCTATTCCATCGACGGCGTGATTCCCGTCGTCGACCCGAGCGCGTACGTACACCCCAGCGCAGTCCTGATCGGCGACGTGATCGTCGGCCCGAACTGCTATGTCGGCCCTTGCGCAAGCCTGCGCGGCGACTTCGGCCGCATCGTGCTGGAGGAGGGCTCGAACGTGCAGGACCACTGCTGCATCCACGGCTTTCCCGACAACGACACGGTGGTGGAGGTCAACGGCCACATCGGCCACGGCGCGATCCTGCACAGCTGCATCGTGCGGCGCGATGCGCTGGTGGGCATGAACGCGGTGGTGATGGACGAGGCCGAGATCGGCGAGAAGGCCATCGTCGCGGCCTGCGCCTTCGTTCCGGCCGGTATGAAGGTGCCGGCGCGTTCGCTGGTGTCGGGCATTCCGGCGAAGGTAAAGCGCGAACTCACCGATGAAGAGGTTGCCTGGAAGCTCGAAGGCACGCACGTCTACCAGGCGTTGACGGTGCGCAGCCTCGAGAGCCTGCGCGAAGTGGCACCGCTTGCCGAAGTGGAGGCAGACCGGCCGCGCCTGCCGGCGATCGATGTGCGTCCGCTCATTGCCACGCGGCGCGGATAGCCCGCGCCTCGCTTCATGCAAGATCGCGCGTTGCCCCCAACCGCTTAATCAAGGAACAAGACCCGATGCCGCGTGGAAGATCCGCCACCTACGACGACCAGCGCGAACTGATCCTCGCGCAGGCCGCCCAGCTGTTCGCGCGCCGGGGCTATCCCGCCACGTCGATGAACCAGGTGGCCGAGGCGTGCAACCTCTCGAAGGCCACGCTCTATCACTACTACAAGGACAAGAGCAGCCTCCTCATCAGCATCGCCGAGACGCACGTGTCGAAGCTGGCGGCGCTGGTGGCCGAGGAAGAGGCGTCGACGCATACCGATGAAGAGCGCCTTCGCCGCTTCATCTACCGCATCGTCGAGGAATATGCCGGCGCGCAGGACGCGCACCGCGTGCTGACCGACGACGTGCGCTTTCTCGAGGAAGAAGACCGCGAGCGCGTGCTCGACAAGGAGCGCGAGGTGGTCGCGGGCTTTGCGCGCGCGGTGTCTGCACTGCGGCCCGGTGCGCCGAGCGACGACCTGGCCAAGCCGCTGACCATGCTGCTGTTCGGCATGATCAACTGGATGTTCACCTGGATGAAGCCGGGCGGAACGCTCGACCACGCGGCGATTGCGCCGATCGTGGCCGATCTCTTTCTGGGCGGCATCGGCGCGGTGAAGTCGCCGGACTACGCGGCGATCAAAGCCGCGCAGGCCGATCAGGCCGTCTTCAAGTAGCGCGCTGCCGGCTTGCTGGTCTGCGAAGCGCCGAAGAGCTTGGCGCTCGCATCGACAAAAGTCGCGAGCAGGGCGGCATCGTTCACCGACGGCAGCGTGATCGGCTCGCCCAGGTCGAGGCCGGCCAGGGCGGCGTCCACGCAGTCTTCGGCGGCCATGATCGTGCCTTCGGCCAGCGCCGACATCGGTACGCCCGAGAGCTCCCAGATGTCGGTGGCCGTGGCGGCCGGCAGCACCAGCTGCACCTTCACGCCGGTGCCCGCCACTTCGTCCTGCAGCCCGCGCGTGAACGCGACCACGAAGGCCTTGGTGCCGCTGTAGATGCTGCTGATCGGCAGCGTGTGGAAGCCCAGCACCGAGCCGATGTTCACCAGCGTGCCGCGGTTGCGCGCCTTGAAGGCGGTCAGCGCGGCGTGGCTCAGGTGCGCGAGGGCGTCGATGTTCACGTCCAGCATGCTCTGCAGCTGCGTGGTCGTGGTCTGCGCGACGGGTGCGAGCGTCGAGACGCCGGCGTTGTTGACCAGCAGCGTGATCGACGCATCGGTGGACACGGCCTTGACGACGCGCTCGAGGTCGTCGGCAACGGCCAGGTCGGCGGCGAGCGTCTGCACCTTCACGCCGTATTTGGCGCGCAGCGCGGTCGCGACTTCTTCCAGCAGGTCGGCGCGGCGCGCCACCAGCACGAGGTCGTGGCCGCGGCGGGCCAGGCGGTCCGCGTAGATCTTGCCGAGGCCGGCCGATGCGCCTGTGACGACGGCGGTGCCGAGGGTTGCTTGTTCGCTCATTTCGATTCCATTCAAGAGTGGGTTCAACGGTTGGGGTTCAAAGCATGATGACCATCATGTTTGAAGTGGCGAAGCATGATGGTTATCATGCTTAACGTCAAACCGGACCCTGAAGTACCCCGGAACAGAAAGAGGTCACATGCGATACCCCGCAGCAGAAACCGCCGAAAAGCACCAGAAGATCCTTGCCGAGGCCTCGCGCCTCTTCAAGGAACGCGGCTTCGACGGCGTGAGCGTGAGCGAGATCATGAAAGCCACGGGCCTCACGCACGGGCCCTTCTACAACCACTTCGAATCGAAGGACGCGCTGATGGCGGCATGCATCGACCACGCCGGGAGCGCTGCGCTCGCCGACCTCGATGCGGCCGGCGAAACCCCCGAAGGCATGCGCACCTATGTGCGGGACTACCTGAGCCCCGACCACCGCGACGGCCGCGCCGACGGTTGCCTCGTGGCGGCATTCGCGGCGCAGTCGGGAACCGAGAGCAGCGGGGGCATCAGCGTGCCGCTGACGACTTATCTCAAGTCGGTGATCGACCGCTTCGCCAAGAACTTTCCGTGGCGCTCGAAGAAAAACGCAAAGGGCGATGCGATCCGCATGCTCGCGTCGATGTACGGCGGTGTGGTGCTGGCCCGCGCCGTGGACGACGAGGCACTGTCGGAAGAAATCCTGCGCGAGGTGCTCGCCGGCCTTCAGTCGGCCCCGAAGGCCTGACCTAGAGGATGCGGTTGAACCACAGCAGCGACAGCCCCGCCGACAGCAGCGTGAGCACCGCCGCGCCGAGCGCGAACAGCGCCGAGATTTCCGTTTCCTTCTTCTCCACGGTGAGCTTGGAGCTCAGCGTTTCGTAGACCTTCTTCAGGTCGTTCGCGGTGCCGGCGTAGAAGTACTCGGCATTGGTCTTGTTGGCCACGGCCTTGAGCGTTTCCTCGTCGAGCCGCACGCGCATCGACCAGCCTTCGAAGCCGATGGTCTCGCCATCGACCGTGCCCACGCCCACCGTGTAGATGCGCACGCCGCGGTCGGCCGCGGCCTTGGCCGCATCGAGCGGATCGACGCCGGTGGTGCGCTGGCCGTCGGTCAGCATGATGATCGCGGCCGAGGTGAACGAGCCGGGCGCCACGGGCGTGAAGTCCTTGAGCTTCTTCTCGGTCTGGTCGATCGGCGTGCCGCGCTGGCGGCTCGGTGCGCTGAACTGCTCGACGTCGATGCCGGCATCGGGGAACAGCGTGGCGAGCGACACCACGATGGCGTTGCCGGTGGCGGTCGCGCGCTGCAGCTGGAAGCTGTCGATGGCGGTCACCAGGTCGTCGTGGTTGGTGGTGGGCAACTGCGCCACCTGCGCGCTGCCCGCGAAGGCGACGATGCCCACCTTCACGGTACGCGGCAGGTCCTTGATGAAGCTCTTGGCCGCTTCCTGCGCCGCCACCAGCCGGTTGGGCAGCACGTCGGCCGCGCGCATGCTGCCCGAGACGTCCATCGCGAGGATGATGGTCTGCTGGTTCGACGGCAGCATCACCACCGCCATCGGCCGCGCCGCAGCCACCAGCATCGCGGCCATGGCCAAGAGGAACAGCAAGGGCGGAAGGTGCCTTCTGAAGCTTTGCCCGGCGCCCATCGCCTCGCGCACGATCGAGAGGCTCGCATAGCGCACCGCCAGCTTCTTCTTGCGGCGGATCAGCCAGACATAGAGCAACACCAGCAGCGGCAACGCCGCCAGCAACCAGAGGAATTGAGGCCAGAGAAAAGTCATGCTGCCACCGCCTTCACGCTGCCCGAACCCGAACCTGCGCCGACGCGCGTGCGGCGCTTGCGCAGGTCGGCAAAACGAACGATGGCTTCCACCAGGTCGTCGCTGGTCGAAAGCTCCAGGGCGTCGACGCCGGCCTTGGCGAGCGAGGCGCGCAGCGTCGCCTCGCGCTCGGTGGCCAGGCGCGCAAAGCGCTTGCGAAAACCGGCATCGTGGGTATCCACCCAGAGCTGCTCGCCGGTCTCGGCATCGCGCAGCGGCACGAGGCCCAGGTCGGGCAGTTCGAGTTCGAGCGGATCGAAGAGGCGCACGGCGATCACTTCGTGCCGTTGCACCAGCTGCCCGAGCGGGCGTTCCCAGCCGGGCTCGCTCAGGAAGTCGGACACCACGAACACGGTGGAGCGGCGAGGCATCAGCGTGGCGGCGGACTTCAGCAGCTCGTCGAGACGCGTCATGCCCTTTTGCGCAGGGCCGTCCGCCTTGTCGGCACGGCGCTCCATCGCATGGAGCAGGTGCAGCACGTGGCGCCGGCCGCTGCGCGGCGGGATCACCGCTTCGAGGTCGTTGCCGTAGACCAGCGCACCGACCCGGTTGCCGTGCCGTGTGAGCAGCCGCGCGAGCACGCCGACGAAGCCGGCCGAGATCTCGCGCTTGGCCTTCAAGCCCGAGCCGAAGTCGACCGAGCGGCTCAGGTCGAGCACGAACCAGGCGGCCATCTCGCGGTCTTCGGTGAAGACGCGCACATGCGGCGTCTGCAGGCGCGCAGTGACGTTCCAGTCGATGTGGCGCACGTCGTCGTGGTGCTGGTATTCGCGCAGGTCCGCCAGGTCGAGCCCGCTGCCGCGCATCAGCGTGCGGTAGTCGCCCTGCAGCAGGCCGTCGAGGCGGCGGATGACCGTCCACTCGAGCCGGCGCAGCGCGCGTTCGGCTCCGCCGGCCACAGCCGATTCGGCGGCGAGCCGTTCGTCGTTCGCGGCCGCGGGGGCCTTACGCCACCAGCTTTTCATGTTCCAGAGGTTTGGGTGGTGCGGGGATGGCCCGCATGATCTTCTCGATCAGGCTGTCGGGCGTCAGGCCCTCGGACAACCCTTCGTAGGAAAGCGTCACGCGGTGGCGCAGCACGTCGCCCACCAGCGCGGTCATGTCCTCGGGCAGCGCATAGCTGCGGCCGCGCAGCAGCGCGAGCGCACGCGCGCCCTCGGTGAGGCTGATGCTGGCGCGCGGGCTCGCGCCGAAGGTGATGAAGCGGCGCATGTCCTTCAGGCCGTGCTTCTCGGGCGTGCGCGTGGCCGAGACCAGCTTCACCGCGTACTGGATCAACGAGGGGTCGACGTACACGCGCCGTGCCTCCGCCTGCAGCGCCGCGAGCTGCTCGGTGGTGGCGACCGGTCGGGCTTCCACCGCCGGGCCGATCACGCGCTGCACGATGACGAACTCTTCCTCGTCGCTCGGATAGTCGACCAGCACCTTCATCATGAAGCGGTCGACCTGCGCCTCGGGCAGCGGGTAGGTGCCTTCGGTCTCGATGGGGTTCTGCGTCGCCATCACGAGGAAGGGGCGTGGCACCTTGTGCGTTTCGCCGGCGATGGTGACCTGGCGCTCCTGCATCACTTCGAGCAGCGCGCTCTGCACCTTGGCCGGCGCGCGGTTGATTTCGTCGGCCAGGAGCAGGTTGGCGAACACCGGGCCGAGCGAGGTGCTGAAGTCGCCCGTCTTCTGGTTGTAGATGCGCGTGCCCACCAGGTCGGCCGGCACCAGGTCGGGCGTGAACTGGATGCGCTTGAACTGGCCGCGCACCGTGTCGGCCAGCGTCTTGATGGTGAGCGTCTTCGCCAGGCCCGGCACGCCTTCGACCAGCAGGTGGCCGCCCGCGAGCATCGCGACCATCACGCGTTCGAGAAAGCGGTCCTGGCCCACGACCACGCGCTTGACCTCGTAGAGGATCTGCTCCATCAGCTCGGCAGTGGCGGGCGCGGTGGAGAAGGTCGACAGGGGAGGGGTCTCTGTGCTCATGCGAAGGGCTTTCGAAGAAATCAGAACGGCGGCGAACCTGCCGCAGAGGCCGCGTTCTCGATGGGCACCGCGAAGCCGATGCCGATGAAGGTGCGCTGCTGCGTCGGGTTGAGGATGGCGGTGACGATGCCCAGCACCTCGCCGTCCATATTGATGAGCGGGCCGCCCGAGTTGCCGGGGTTGGCGGCCGCGTCGAACTGGATCAGGTTGCCCAGCTCCTGCTTGCCCTCGGGCGAGCGGAACGAGCGCTTCAGGCCCGACACCACGCCAGCCGACACCGATGGCCCGATGCCGAACGGAAAGCCCACGGCGGCCACCTGGTCGCCGGGCCGCAGGTCGGCGGTCGAGCGCATCGTGGCGGGAATCAGGTCGTCGGGAATCTTCTGCGCCTGCAGCACCGCGAGATCGTTCTCGGGCTGCACGCCGGTGATGACGGCCACAGCCTCCAACCCGTCGGCGAAGGTGACCTTGATCTTCTCGGCGCCGGCCACGACGTGCAGGTTGGTCAGGATCACACCCTTGTCGACGATCACCACGCCGGTGCCGACACCGCGCTCGACTTCGCCGGGCGCCGTGCCGTCGAGCGGCGCTTCGGGCGGCTTGCCCTTGGCCATGTTGCGGCCGCGCTTCTGGGTCTTGGCTTCGGGCGTGGCCTTCTCGGTGCCATAGCCCACCACCCGAACGACCGAGGGCCGGATGATGTCGGCCGCTCTGGCGGCCGGCGAGGGGAGGGTGGCGGTCTGCATCGTGCGCAGCACGGCCGCGTCGATGTCCTTCTGCGTGATCGCCTTGCCCTGGCGCGGCCACCACACGGTGCCGCCGGTGACCAGCGCCGCGCACAGCACGAGGAGGAGGGCGAAGCTCTTGCGTCCCGGCTGCCAGCCGGTGCGGGCGGCCGGTGGCTGCACGGCGCCACCTGCGCCTGCCGTGTCCGGCGATGCCGCGGCATCCGTCGGATCGGCCGCTTGTTCTGCGGCCGGCGGCGGCGTGCGGGGCGAACGGCTGTAGAAAGCAGGCCTGCGCATCGGAGAACCTCCGGCAAAAAAGACGCGTGAAGGAGTTCACAGTAGCACGCTTTCCGCGCCTGCGCATCCCTTCGGGCATCATGGCGCGATGGCTTCGTTTGTCGATACCCACTGCCACCTGGACGCGCCCGAATTCGGTGCGGAGATGCCGCAGATCCGCGCCCGCGCCGCGGCGCAAGGGGTTTCCCTGTGCGTGATTCCGGCGGTGGCCGTCTTCAATTTCGACACCGTGCGCGAGCTGGCGCACAGGCAGGGCGATGCCTACGCGCTGGGTATCCACCCACTTTGCACGGGCCAGGCGGAAGACGCAGACCTCGAAGTGCTCGACGCGGAGTTGACTGCGCGACGCGACGACCCGCGGCTCGTGGCGGTCGGCGAGATCGGCCTGGACTACTTCGTCGAAGGCCTTGACGGTCCGAAGCAGGAGCGTTTTTTTCACACTCAGTTGCAACTGGCACGCAAGCACGGGTTACCCGTGCTCATCCACGTGCGGCGCTCGGTCGACAAGGTGCTCAAGCATTTGCGGCAGACGGCGGCCGGGCGGCCATGGCAGGGCATCGCGCATGCGTTCAACGGCAGCGAGCAGCAGGCCAATGCCTGCATCGAACTCGGGCTCAAGCTCGGCTTCGGCGGGGCGGTGACTTTCGAGCGCGCGCTGCAGCTGCGGCGGCTCGCGACCACCTTGCCGCTCGACGCGATCGTGATGGAGACGGATGCCCCCGACATCCAGCCGCACTGGCTCTACCGTACCCAGGCGCAGCGCGACGCCGGCGAAGCGCAGGGCCGCAACGAGCCGGGCGAGCTGCCGCGCATCGCCGAAGTGGTGGCCGGATTGCGCGGCATCGGCATCGATGCGCTGGCGGTAGCCACCACCCGGAATGCGGTCGAAACGCTGCCGAAGCTCGAAAGTCTGATGGCCTTGTCGGAACGCGCGCCGCACCCCGCGTAGGCCAATGTCCCGAGTTGCGCGCACGAGGGTAGCGCCCGACTTTTTGCTGTCATCCTTGAGGTTCGAAGCGACGTTGCTTGCACAGTGGCAAGTCCGTCACTCCAACACTTCACTCAAAAAGGAGTCTTCCATGACCACATCTTTTGTTCGCACCATGCCTGTCGTGCTCGCCCTGGCGCTCGCCTCCATCGGTGTGTCCGCCGTGGCACAGACCGCGGCCCCCGCAACCGCCGAGCCCACCACCACCGAGAAGGTGAAGGAAGCCGGCAAGGACGCCGTGGACGCGACCAAGCGCACGACCAAGAAGGCCGTGAACGCCACCGAAAACGGTGCCGAGAAGGCCTGGGACGCCACCAAGAGCACCACCAAGAAGGCCGCGAACGCGACCGAGCGCGGCACCAAGAAGGCTTGGAACGCGACCAAGAAAACCACCAAGAAGGCCACCACCGCCACCAAGAACGCGGCCGTGAAGACTGGCGACGCCGTTGAAACCGCCGGCCACAAGACGGCCGACGGCATGCGCAGCACCGGTGCAGCCATCGGCGAGAAGATCCCCGGCACCGCCGAGAACGAAGCCGCAAAGAAGTAAACCTGGGCTTCGGTCCGCGCGCTCTCGAAAAACCCGCTTCGGCGGGTTTTTTCATGGGCGGATCAGGCGCCGTTGAGCAGTTCGATCACCTGGTCCGCGAGGGCGTCGGGAGATGGATGGGTTCCATCAAGGCGCAGCTCCGGCTGTTCAGGCGCTTCGTAGGGGGAGTCGATGCCCGTGAAGTCCGCGATCTCGCCCCGCCTCGCCTTCCGATACAGGGATTTCGGATCGCGCGCTTCCGCAATCTCGATCGGCGTGTCGACATGGATCTCGAAGAACGCGCCTGCCGGAAAGCGCGAGCGGGCCATCGCGCGGGCCCCGCGAAACGGCGAGATCAGCGCCACGATGACGGTCAGGTCGGCGGCGTGCATCAGTTTCGCGACCTCCGCAACCCGCCGGGTGCTCTCCACGCGATCCGCATCGCTGAAGCCGAGGTCGCGATTCAGCCCGAGCCGCATGTCGTCGCCGTCCAGCAGCACTGTGTGCCTGCCCAGCGCGCGAAGCCGGGTCTCGACCTTGCGCGCGATGGTCGTCTTGCCCGCGCCGGAGATTCCGGTGAGCCAGACGACGCAGGGCGTCCGGTCGTTCATGTCTGCAGCGGAATGCGGGCGAGCACGCCGTCGCCGTAGGCCGGGTAGAAGTCCAGGTCGCGCCGATGTACGTAGCCGATGAAGCAGTCGCACTTGAATCGGCTGCAGGGCTGTTCCGTCAGCATGCCGTCGAGGTCGTCGGCGTAGAGGTTGCCCAGGCGCCGCGGAATGAAGTGGCACCGCTGGACCTCGCCGTCGCCATCGACAACGATGGCTTCGGAGCCCGCGCGGCAGGCTTTCCCGCGCGACGGCCCGGGCGAATGCTCGTGCACGAACCGCGGGTCCAGCGCGTCGAGCCACTGCAGGTCCTGGGCCGTGTAGTAACCCGGGCCGCGCCGGTCGTAGGCGTTGAGCCAGAAGGGCGTCGTTTCAGGGAGCGCCGACTTCAGGGCGCGAATGGCCTCGTAGTGCTCCTGCATGGCCACGACGCCGACAGAGTGGCCGATACCCAGCGCGGACAGCTGTCGGGTCCGCTCGATGAATCGCTCGAGCCGCGTCTGGTCGGGGTGATAGGTGCACCACAGGGATATCTTCCCGGCCGGTGCGTCGGCAAGCCACGACAGCGGCCCCGCGAGGTTGGTCTGCAGCGCCACCTGGGACACGTGCGGCATGGCGGCGAGGGCCAGCATCGCGTGGCGATAGTGGCGCCGCACCATGGCTTCGCCCCAGGGCGTGAAGAGGATTCGCAGGGGCCGGGTCTGCCTGCCCGTCCAATCGACGAAGCGGGCCACCTCGGCGGCATCCTGCGCCAGCGCGGCGCGACTGTCTCGCCGCTTGGCGAAGGGGCAATAACTGCAGCTGTAGTTGCAGCTCGACAGGCTTCCCCGATAGAGGACCGTCAGCATGGCGCGTCCGGCATCAGGCGGCGCACGGAGTCCGACGCGAGCCAGGGGCCGATGGTGTCCGAATAGGAAACGCCCCGCGCGTTCAGCTGGAAAAGGCCTGCCTCGTCTGTCGCAAGTTCCAGGGCCGCGAGTTCCCGCAGTTGCGGCAGATCGTCCAGCAGCGGGGCGCCGAAGCGCTGCTCGTAGGCAGCGTGCGAAAGGCCGGGGTCCGTCAAGAGCGACTGGATCACGAAGCGCCGGCGCTGCTCGTCGCCGTCGAGTTCGAACCCGTAGCGGGCCTCTGCAAACTGGTCCTCGTCGCAGGCGATGAAGTCCTCGATGATGCTGCGCGTCGCGCTGCGTTGCACGGCATAGCTGGAGGAATAGTGAAAGCTGCGGGTGTACGAACGCGCACCTGCGCCGAACCCCACCATGCCGTCGTCCTGGCAGCAGTAGACCGGACCGCTGTCCCGGGGCGCGTGCGGTGCGCGAAACATGCGCATCGAGACTTGCGCGTAGCCCGCCTCCAGCAGGCGCGCACGTGCCGCGGCATACAGTGCCTGGCGGAAATCCGCGCCCTGCTCGGCCTTGCGGATCGCCATCTTTCCGAGCCCCGTCTGCTCGCGCACGTAGAGCGGATAGAGGTAGAGCTCTTCCGGCCCGAACGCCAGCGCACTCTCGATGGAGGACAGCCAGCTTTCCACCGTCTGGCCATCGATGCCGTAGATCAGGTCGAGGTTCATGACCGGAAAGCCCGCCTCGCGGATCTGGCCGATGGCCTCGATGACCACGGCGTTCTGCTGCGGACGCGCCAGTGCGCGAACCTCGTGCTGCGCAAAGCTCTGGATGCCCATGCTCACGCGCTGCACGCCCATCGCGCGGCACACGCGCATCCGCTCGGGCGTCACGGTTTCAGGCGAGACCTCGATGCCCGACGGCGTGGCCTGCAGGTCGATGCCGAGGATGCGGTCGGCTGCAATGTACAGCCGCTCGAGCAGCGCCGCCGGAAGGTAGCTGGGCGTGCCGCCGCCCACCGCCAGCCGTGCAAACCGGCGCTCGCCGAGAACGCGGTCCATGGCCCGCATCTGCCGCACAACGGCATCGACGTAGGACTCGACAAGCGCCTCCGCAGGCTGCGCCATCGCGAAGAGATTGCAGAAGCCGCACCGCATCGTGCAGAAGGGCACGTGGATGTAGGCGAAGAGCGCCGAGCGATCTTCCGTGGCCCACGCTTCGCGCAGCGAGCGGGCGGGCAGCGGCCGGTAGGCGCTCTTGTGCGGGTAGCTGTACGAGTAGGCCTGGTAGGGCCCTTGCTGAAGCCATTCGGCGAGCGATGGGGCTTTCAGCATGGCGCCCCCAGGAAGAAGTGCGCATACGGAACGGTCCACACGCAATCGTGGCCGATGCGGTGGCCGTGGTACCCGTCGTCGCCATACGCCGTGCCGTGGTCGGAGCAGACGATCACAAAGGTGGGCCCGCGCGACGCGCACGCATCGAACAGGGGCCCCAGTGCCCCGTCCACGTAGCGCAACGCGGCGGCATGGGTTTCGATGGAGTCCTCGGTATGACCGGGAAGGTAGGCGCGATTCGGTGTGTGGATCGAGGACACGTTGATGAAGAGAAACACGCGCTGCGCATCGGCATGCAGCCGCTGCATGGCCAGGTCCACCTGGCGTTCCGTGGAGCGGCGATGTCCCACGCCCAACGTGGGATGCCAATGACTTTCCGCAAACATTCCGGGAAACACCTGGCCCAGCGCGTTCTGCTTGTTGAAGAAACCCACGCCGCCGATGCAGACGGTGCGGTATCCGCGTGCGCCCAGGCCCTTGGGAATGTTCTCTTCATCGAAGACGAAGGTGGTGCGCGCCGTGGTCTCGCTGCCGCGAAAAGCGGTGGCGAAGAGCCGGGGATGCGCGCCCGGCCTGGCCGGTGTCGGCAGGTAGCCGGCGAAGAACGCGTGGTGGGCCGCATAGGTGAAGTTGCCCGGCGTGTGGCGTTTCTCCCAGCCTTGCGCGGGCAGGTGCCGCGAGAGCACCGGCAGCTCGCCGCGCTCGAACGCCGTTTGCGCCACGTCATAGCGCAAGGTGTCGAGCGTGATCAGCACGATGTCATGGGTGCCGACCACCCGGTTCATGTCGACGGGCTCGTTCATCGCATCGCGCCGTCGCCGAAGGCGGTGGCGTAGGTGTCCTTGCCCTGCCACAGCCAACCCGGCAGCAGATCGCCGAAGGCGTTGGCCTCCAGCACATGGGCTTTTCCCTGGCGCACCACGAGGTCGAAGCCGACGACGTTGCTGCGCGGGAAAACGCCTGCGGCAAGTTCGGCCGTCGAGGCGAGCGCCGCCTGGTCTTCGGACGCGAGCACACGGTCGGGATCGACGCGTTCGCTGTCCAGATGAAGGTTGGTCATCGGTCGTTGTCCGAGGCGCGCGATGCGGTGCGCGACGCGGCCGCCGAAAGTCACCGCGCGCAGGTCGAAATGGCCCGCGCCATGGCGCGGCTTGGGTATCCATGCCTCCGCGTACGCGCCCTGGGCGCTCACCAGGTCGACCACGCGGCGCACCTCGTCGTGCCGCGTGTAGCAGGACACGCGCTTGACGTTGAACAGTCGCCCGCCCTCGTGAAGCTGCGCGGTCGTGGCCGCCTGTTGCTGCCCGCGGCGATTGCGCCGGAATGCGATCACGCCGGACGCGGACGAGCCATAGCGGGCCTTGAGGAAAACGCGGTCAAGGCCGCTGCGATCGAGCAGTGCCACAAGATGCTCGTAGTCACGCACGAGCCCCAGCAGTGGCGCGGTGGGCACGGCGCTGGACTGCAGTTGCTGCTGGCAATCCAGCTTGTCGGTCATCGCCAGGATCTCCGCGGGCGCGTTGACGACCCGTGCATGGGGCATCGCAGCGAGCGTGCGCTCGAGGCGTTTCATTGCGATGCGGAAGCCCTCGAACCATGCGTCCGCTTGCGCCAGCTCGCCGCGTTCGATCGGCGCGCAGGGCGCACGGCCCAGGTACTCGCACCCCATGTGCACGAGCGCCATGTGCACCCGGGCGTCGTCACCGGGCGGTTCTATCTTGAAGCGGCAGGGCTGCTGGAGCCGGTCTTCGAGCGCATGCGCGTCGGCGAGCCACTCGCGCCATTCGACGAGCCGCACGGATGCCCTCGTCTCCCGGGCGGCGGCCAGCAGGCCTTTCGTGCGCTTGCTCGTCGCAACGCCCAGCACCACCCAAGGGAGCATCGCCGGACGCCTACTCGCCCACCGCCACGTACCGATTCCCTTCGTCGGGCTCCTGCGGATCGTCGAGCACCACGCCGGGGATGGCCGCGTGCAGTTGCGCCTGAACCGGCGCGCTGATGTAGTGGTGCGACAGGTCGAGGCGCTTCAGCTTCGTGACGTGAGGGCTTGCAAGCAGGGCCTTGGCGCCTTCGTCGCCGAGCGTGCCGAGCGACAGGTCGAGGGTGTCGAGCTCCGCAACCCAGCCTTCGGTCGCCAGCCATGCGGCCACCTGGTCGGCGATCTCCGAATCGCGAAGGCCGAGGTGGCGCAGCTTGGGCGAGCGAAGTTTCTGCAACACGCCGCGGAACAGGTCGACGTCGCCGTCGAAGCCGTATTCGTCGGTGCCCAGCCACAGTTCGAGGTGCTCGAGCGACGGCAGCGTGGATTGCGCCAGGCCCTCGCTGATCTCGCGCGGCAGGCCGCCGGATTCGATGACGAGCTCGCGCAGCGCGGCGTGGCTGAACGCAGGCAACTGCAGCGAGGTCGCGCCGCGGATGCGCAGCACCTCGAGTTGAGGAAAGGCCTGCAGCAGGGCTTGATAGTTGCCCTGGATGATCCAGGAAATCTCGCAGTCCTCGAAGGTCATGTCGCCGACGAACAGCGCCTTGAGATTCTTCAGTTCAGACGCGTGTTCGATCAGGACTTCGAACGCGTCGCCGGGGCCGGTGTCGTGGGGCTCGGACCACGGCCCGAGGATCAGGGCGTCGAGCGCGGACTTGTCGATCTTGGAGAGGTACTCCTCGAGCAATGCGCCCATCGACTTGTCGTCGTCGTAGTCGAGGCACAGGCGGTGAACGATGCCGGGACCGCCGGCCACCTCGCCACCTTGATAGTCCTGAACACTTTTGCCGAAAAATGTCTCGGTACGGTCCGAGATGGTCATGTTGTTCCCTCCGCCACGGTGTGTCTGTGAAGCGGGGGAGAATAACTGACGGGCATGGCTTGCCCGTGACGATTCGGTCCCTGTTTCCGGCTCTCGCTTCGACGCCCGGCACGGGCAAAGGCCGCAGCCCCTGACGGTGGACGGCGACAGTGCCAAGATGCAGCCCCATGAATCCATCCGCCGCACCCGACCCCGACACCCTGGTGCTCACAGGCCTCGCGCCCATCGTCTCGCCCGCCACCGTCGTGCTGATCCTCGGCAGCTTTCCGGGCGTGCGGTCGCTCGAACAGCAGCAGTACTATGCGCATCCCCAAAACCAGTTCTGGAAGATCTTGCAAGCCGTCTGGCCCGACCACCCGCTGCCGACCGGCGCAGACAGCTACGCGAAGAAGAAGGCGTGGCTGCTCGAGCGCGGCCTGGGCGTGTGGGACGTGTATGCGGCGTGCGAACGCGAAGGCAGCCTCGATTCGGCGATTCGCGCACCCGTCGTGAACGACATCGCCGGCCTCGAGCTGCCGAAGCTCGCCGCCATCGCGCACAACGGCGGCGAGAGCTTCAAGCATGCGCGCCACACGCGCACCCTCGGCGTGCCGGTTTACCAACTGCCTTCCACCAGCCCCGCCAATGCGTCGTGGAGCTTCGAGCGCAAGCTCGCGGCCTGGCGCGAGGTCTTCGACGCCCACAAACTCATCTGATGGCCACGCGCACCACCCCCGTTCTTCCCGAAGTCAATTTCTCCGACTGGGGCGACATCCGCTATCTGCACCTGGGCACCGAATGGGTCCAGGGCTCGATGAAGCTCGATGCACCGTTCGAGATCGAGCTCGAATACGTGCAGCGCATGATGGCCTGGCTGCTGTTCATCGACGGCAAGACCGTCGCCAGTCGCCATGCGATGCAGCTGGGCCTTGGCGCGGCCACGCTCACCAAGTTCTGCCGCAAGACGCTGCGCATGCGCACCACGGCGGTCGAGCTCAACCCGCAGGTGGTGTCGGCCTGCCGCGGCTGGTTCAAGCTGCCGGCGGACGACCCGAAGCTGCGCGTGGTGATCGCCGATGCGGCGGTGGAGATCCGCAAGCCCGAGTGGCAGGGCACGGTCGATGCGTTGCAGGTCGACCTGTACGACCATGAAGCAGCGGCGCCGGTGCTCGACAGCGAAGACTTCTACGCCGACTGCCGCGCGCTGCTCACCGAAGACGGCTGCATGACGGTCAACCTCTTCGGCCGCTCGTCGAGCTACGAGCGCAGCCTGGAGAAGATCGCCGCCGCGTTCGGCGCCGATACCGTCTGGGCCTTCAAGCCGACGCGCGAAGGCAACACGGTGGTGCTGGCGCAGCGCACGCCGAGCCGCCCGAAGCGCGAGGTGCTTGCCGAGCGCGCGCAAACGATCCAGACTCGCTGGAGTCTGCCCGCGCCGAAGTGGCTGCGGGTGTTCAAGCCCCTGAATACTTCCATCACCCGACCTGCCGGCTCATGAGCGCTGTTCCCGCCGTTTCCGCCCCCGCACCCCTGGCCGCCCGCCACGAAGGCCCGCTCGACCTGCGCCGCCTGATCGAATGGCTGGCCACCGACGGCGTGATTTCCCCCGTCGAAGCCAAGCGCACCATCGCACGCTGCGCCCAGGCCGAGAGCCGCCAGGCACCGCTGGTTCGCCTGGCCAATGTGGCGATGACGCGCGAGAGCGACAACAAGCCGCTCGACCTCGAGGCGCTCACGCAATGGCTCGCTGGCCGTGCGGGCCTTTCCTACCTGCGCATCGATCCGCTCAAGGTCGACGTGGGCAAGGTCGCCGACACCATGAGCGCGGCCTACGCCGAGCGTCACAAGGTGCTGCCTGTGCAGGTGCTGCCCAACGAGGTGGTGGTGGCCACGGCTGAGCCGTTTCTCACCGACTGGATCTCCGAGGTCGAGCGTCAGTCCAAGCGCACCGTGCGGCGCGTGGTGGCCAATCCGGCCGACATCCAGCGCTACACGGCCGAGTTCTTCGCGCTCGCGAAATCGGTGCGCGCCGCGCAGAAGGCCGGCGGCAACACCGGCGGCGCGAGCTTCGAGCAGCTGGTGGAGCTGGGCAAGAGCAACAAGCAGCTCGACGCCAACGACCAGAGCGTGGTGCAGGTGGTCGACTGGCTCTGGCAGTACGCCTTCGACCAGCGCGCGAGCGACATCCACCTGGAGCCGCGCCGCGAGCAGGGCGTGATCCGCTTTCGCATCGACGGCATCCTGCATCCTGCCTACCAGATGCCGATGGGCGTGATGAACGCGATGGTCGCGCGCATCAAGCTGCTGGGCCGCATGGACGTGGTCGAGAAGCGCAGGCCGCTCGACGGCCGCATCAAGACCCGCAACATGCGCGGCGACGAAGTCGAAATGCGCCTCTCGACCTTGCCGACTGCCTTCGGCGAGAAGATGGTGATGCGGATCTTCGATCCCGACACCGCGGTGAAAGACCTCGACGCGCTGGGCTTTGCCCAACACGATGCGCAGCGTTGGGAACAGCTGGTGACGCGGCCCAACGGCATCATCCTGGTGACCGGCCCGACGGGCTCGGGCAAGACCACCACGCTGTACTCCACGCTCAAGCGCGTGGCGACCGAAGAGGTCAATGTGAGCACGGTGGAAGACCCGATCGAAATGATCGAGCCCTCGTTCAACCAGACGCAGGTGCAGCCGCAGCTGGACTTCGGTTTCACCGAGGGCCTGCGCGCGCTGATGCGGCAGGACCCGGACATCATCATGGTCGGCGAAATCCGCGACCTCGCCACCGCCGAGATGGCGGTGCAGGCCGCGCTCACCGGCCACCTGGTGTTCAGCACGCTGCACACCAACGACGCGCCGAGCGCCATCACGCGGATGATGGAGCTGGGCGTGCCCTCGTACCTCATCACCGCCGTGATGCTCGGCGTGCTCGCGCAGCGCCTGGTGCGCACGCTGTGCCCGCATTGCAAGCAGCCCGACGACACGGTCACGCGCGAAAGCCTCGAGGCCATCGTCAAGCCCTGGCAGATCACCGGCTCGGTGCGTGCCTACAAGCCGGTGGGTTGCGTCGACTGCCGCATGACCGGCTACATGGGCCGCATGGGCCTCTACGAACTGCTGAGCGTGACCGAGGCCTTCAAGGACAAGGTCACCAAGGAGCCCAACCTCACGGGCCTTCGGCGCCAGGCCGTGATCGACGGCATGCGGCCTTTGCGGCTGGCCGGAGCGTTGCGCGTGGCCGAGGGCGTGACCACCATCGAAGAGGTGCTGAGCGCCACGCCACCCCTGGAGTGAAGTGTTGCCATTTGGGTTAACCCTAACCGTTCGGTTAGTGAAATCCACATCCGCCTGACCGCAAGCTGACTGGACAATCCCGCATCGAAACTTGTTCGAGGAGACTGTTCGTGAAAATCAAAAGTCAGAAAGACTTTTTCTCGGGACTGATGTTCACCATCGTGGGTGTGGGGTTCGCCTGGGGCGCCACCACCTACAGCGTGGGCAGCGGCGCCCGCATGGGTCCCGGTTACTTCCCGTTGATGCTTGGCATCCTGATGTCCCTGATCGGCCTCGGGATCATGTTCAGCGGCCTTACCGTTGAAACGACCGACGGCGAAAAGATCGGCAAATGGGCCTGGAAGCAGGTGGTGTTCATCCTGGGCGCCAACCTCGCGTTCGGCATCCTGCTCGGCGGCCTGCCGAGCCTGGGTGTGCCGGCCATGGGCATGATCATCGCGATCTACGCGCTCGTGATCATCTCCAGCCTCGCGGGGCAGGAATTCAAGCTGCCCACCGTGCTGATCCTGGCCACCGTCCTGGCCGTCGGCAGCTATGTCGCATTCATCTGGGCACTCAAGCTGCAGATCCAGGTCTGGCCGACCTTCATCACGGGCTGAGAAAAAAATGGACCTGATCAATAACCTTTCCCTGGGTTTTGGCGTTGCCTTTACCTTCACGAACCTGCTGTACTGCCTGGTCGGCTGCATCCTGGGCACGCTGATCGGCGTGCTCCCGGGCATCGGCCCGGTCGCGACCATCGCGATGCTGCTGCCCGCCACGTATGCACTGCCGCCCGTGTCGGCGCTGATCATGCTGGCCGGTATCTATTACGGCGCGCAATACGGCGGTTCGACCACCGCGATTCTTGTGAACCTGCCGGGCGAATCGTCCTCGGTGGTGACCGTGATCGACGGCTACCAGATGGCGCGCAAGGGCCGTGCGGGTCCGGCGCTCGCGGCTGCGGGCCTCGGCTCGTTCTTCGCGGGTTGCGTCGGCACGCTGATCCTGGCTGCCTTCGCGCCGCCGCTGACCGAACTGGCCTTCAAGTTCGGCCCGGCCGAGTACTTCTCGCTGATGATCCTGGGCCTGATCGGCGCCGTGGTGCTGGCTTCGGGCTCGCTGCTCAAGGCCATCGCGATGATCGTGCTGGGCCTCTTGCTGGGCCTGGTCGGTACCGACGTGAACTCGGGTGTCGCACGCTACAGCTTCGACATCCCCGAACTCACCGACGGCATCGGCTTCGTGGCCATCGCCATGGGCGTGTTCGGCTACGGCGAAATCATTGCCAACCTCTCGCGTCCGGACGACGAACGCGAAGTGTTCACCGCCAAGGTCTCGGGCCTGTTCCCGACCAAGGAAGACTTCAAGCGCATGATCCCCGCCGTGCTGCGTGGTACCGCGCTCGGTTCTGCACTGGGCATCCTGCCCGGCGGCGGTGCGCTGCTGGCGGCTTTCGCGGCCTACACGATCGAGAAGAAGACCAAGCTGCAGCCGGGCGAAGTGCCCTTCGGCAAGGGCAACATCCGCGGCGTGGCAGCTCCCGAGTCGGCCAACAACGCCGGTGCGCAAACCTCCTTCATCCCGCTGCTGACGCTGGGCATTCCGCCCAACGCGGTGATGGCGCTGATGGTGGGCGCGATGACCATCCACAACATCCAGCCGGGCCCGCAGGTGATGACCAGCAACCCCGAGCTGTTCTGGGGCCTGATCGCCTCGATGTGGCTGGGCAACGCGATGCTGATCATCCTGAACCTGCCGCTGATCGGCATGTGGATCAAGCTGCTGTCGGTGCCGTACAAGTTCCTGTTCCCCGCCATCGTGCTGTTCTGTGCGATCGGCGTGTACTCGACCAACAACAACACCTTCGACATCTGGATGGTGGGCATCTTCGGTCTGGTGGGCTACACCTTCTTCAAGCTGGGTTGCGAGCCTGCACCGTTGCTGCTGGGCTTCATCCTCGGGCCGATGATGGAAGAAAACCTGCGCCGCTCGCTGCTGCTGTCGCGTGGCGACTGGAGCGTGTTCGTCACGCGTCCGATCTCCGCAAGCCTGCTGGCTGCCGCAGCGCTGCTGCTGGTGATCGTGCTGCTGCCTGCGGTGAAATCCAAGCGCGAGGAAGCCTTCGTCGAAGACTGACGACTGCTTCTCGCTCTGTACTAACGGCGCCTTCGGGCGCCGTTTTTATTTGCCGGTGCGCGGCGGTTTCATGTGCTGCCGCGCCATCGCCAGGAAGGCCAGGGCCGCCGGGCTGAGCGGATGCTTGGCCAGCCGCACGGCGACCACCGGGTATTCGAGCGTGGGCCGCGTCACCGCCACCGCGCGCAGGTTGCCGGGCATCAGCACCTCCACATAGCGCGGCAGCAGCGCCACGCCCGCGCCCGCCTGGATGAGACCGAAGGCCGTCGACAGCATCGACACGTGATGCACCACCTGCGGGTACACGTTCGCCACGCTCGACAGCTGGCGGCTCACCGCGCGCCAGATGTTGGCGTCGGGGTTGACGTGGATGAAGGGCAGCCCGTCCAGGTGCTTCGCATCGACCACCACGCGCTGCGCGAGCGGATGGTCGTCGCGCACGAAGAGGGCCATGCGCTCGGTGAACAGGGGCTCGGTCGCGAGTTCGGAGTGCTTCTGCCCGATGTCCGAGCCGAAGCCGAGATCAGCCTCCTGCGAAAGGATGCGCGAGATCATCTGCTCGGCCGTGCTGTCGAGCAGCGTGGTCGCGAGCGTCGGGTGCTTCTGCGAGAAGCGCCCGAGCATCGGCGGCAGCAGGGCGCCTGCCGTGAGATGGCCCACGGCCAGCACCACGCGCCCTTCGCGCAACTGCGACTGCGAGCGGCAGGCGCCGACCGATTCATCGATCAGCCGCAGCGCCCGCACGGCCGTCTCGACCATCACCTGGCCCGCGCTCGTGAGCTGGATGCGGCGGCCGCGCACGATGAGCGGCTGCCCGAGCTGCTCCTCCATGCGCTTGACCAGATGGCTGATGGCCGGCTGCGTCAGCTGCAAGCTCTCGGCCGCGAGCGTGAAGCTGCCCGATTCGGCCACCGCCGCCAGCGCCCGCAGCTGCTGCAGCGAGACCTCTTCCGTGGCGTTCTTTGTCATAAGCAGCGCTCATAGTTGAATAAGCGGAATTATCTGGCTTGATGCGTGGCGGCTGCATAGCATGGGAGGTTTCCCCTCCGGGCCAGAATCCAAGCACCATGAAAAGAATCCAGTTCCTTCAAGGGGCCGCCGTTGCGCTGCTGTGCATGGCCGCCTCGTCTGCCAGCCTGGCGCAGGGCTACCCGAACAAGCCGATCCGGCTCATCGTGCCCTTTCCCGCGGGCGGCGCCACCGACCTCTTCGCCCGCACGCTCGGGCAGAAGATGGGCGAGAAGCTCGGCACCCAGCTGATCATCGACAACAAGCCCGGCGCCGGCGGTGCGATCGGCTCCGACCAGGCGGCGAAGGCCCCGCCCGACGGCTACACGCTGCTGCTGGCCACCACCAGCACGCATTCGATCGGCCCGGCCGTGATGCCGAAGCTGCCCTACGACACGGTGCGCGACTTCACGCCCATCGGCCATGTGGGCGATGCGCCCAGCATCATGCTGGTGCCGGTCACCTCGCCTGCCAAGACGGTGCGCGAGTGGATCGACTACGCCAAGAAGAACCCCGGCAAGCTCAACTATGCATCGAGCGGCAACGGCACCATCGTGCAGCTCACGGCGGAACTCTTCAAGGCGCAGGCCGGTGTGTTCGTGACGCACATTCCCTACAAGGGCACGGCGCTGGCCATTCCCGACCTGATCAGCGGCAAGATCGACGTGCTGTTCGATTCGCTCCCCACCGGCATGCCCCATGTGCGCGATGGCCGGTTGCGTGCCCTGGGCGTCACCACGCTCAAGCGCTCGCCGCTTGCGCCCGAGCTGCCGCCGATTGCCGACACGCTGCCGGGCTACGAGTCGAACACCTGGTTCGGCTTCTACGGTCCGAAGAACCTGCCGGCCGACATCGTGGCGCGCGTCAACAAGGCGGCCAATGAAGCGCTTGCCGATTCAGAAGTGAAGGACAAGCTCGCGCGGCTGGGCATCGAGCCTGCCGTGGCCGGCACGCCCGAGCAGTTCGCGAAGATGGTGGCCATCGACGCCGCCAAATGGAAAAAGATCGTCGTGGACCGCAAGATCACCAACGAATAACGAGATCGCCGACATGAACTTCGACTTCAACAACCCCTATCTCTCGACCCGCATCCCGATCTTCGCGCGCAACGTGGTGTCGACCTCGCACCCGCTCGCCTCGCAGGCGGGCCTGCGCATCCTGCAGCAGGGCGGCAATGCCGTCGATGCGGCCATCGCCACCGCGGCCGTGATGACGTTGGTCGAGCCGGTGAGCAATGGCCTCGGCAGCGATGCCTTCTGCATCCTGTGGGACGGCAAGGAGTTGCACGGCCTGAACGCCTCGGGCCCCGCACCCAAGGCATGGACGCCCGAATACTTCAAGGCCAAGTACGGCGCCGACGCCGCCACGCCACCGATGCGCGGCATCGACTCGGTCACCGTGCCGGGCGCGGTGCGCGGCTGGGTCGCGATGAGCGAACGCTTCGGCAAGCTGCCCTTCGCCGACCTGCTGGCGCCGGCCATCGACATCGCCGAGCGCGGCTACCTCGTGCCGCCGGTGGTGCAGGGCAAGTGGGCCGCGGCCACGCCGCTGCTGGGTTCGCAACCCGGCTTTGCGCAGACCTTCCTGCCCTGGGGCCGCGCGCCCGAAGTGGGCGAGCTGTTCCGCTTCACGGCCGCGGCGCGCGCGCTCAAGGCCATCGCCCGCACCAAGGGCGAGGCCTACTACACCGGCGAGATCGCCGAGGCGCTCGCGAAGTTCTCGAAGGAGCAGGGCGGTTCGCTCACCGTGGCCGACCTCGCGGCCTACCAGCCCGAATGGGTCAAGCCCATCTCGCGCGACTACCGCGGCCACACGCTGCACGAGATTCCGCCGAACGGGCAGGGCATTGCCGCGCTGATCGCGCTCGGCATCCTCGAGAAGTTCGACATCGCGTCGCTGCCGGTCGACTCGGTGCAATCGCAGCATCTGCAGATCGAAGCGATGAAGCTGGCCTTTGCCGATGTGTACCGCTACGTGTCGGAACGCAAGACGATGGAAGTCACCACCGAGCAGATGCTCGACGACGCCTACCTCGCCTCTCGCGCCCGCCTCATCGACGTGAAGAAGGCACAGGACTTCAAGGCCGGCAACCCCGTCAAGGGCGGCACCATCTACCTCACCGCGGCGGACGAGAGCGGCATGATGGTGAGCTTCATCCAGAGCAACTACATGGGCTTCGGCTCGGGCTGCGTGGAGCCCGAATTCGGCATCAGCCTCCAGAACCGCGGCCACGGCTTCAGCCTGAAGGCCGAGAGCCCCAACGTGGTGGCGCCGGGCAAGCGGCCGTTCCACACGATCATCCCGGCCTTCCTCACCAAGGACGGCCAGCCGGTCATGAGCTTCGGCGTGATGGGCGGCAACATGCAGCCCCAGGGCCACATGCAGACGCTGGTGCGCATGCTCGACTACAAGCAGAACCCGCAGGCCGCCTGCGATGCGCCGCGCTGGCGCTTCAACGCGGGCCTGGAAATCAACGTCGAGGCCGCGATGAACCCCGACACCGTGCAGGGCCTGCGCGACCTGGGCCACCACCTGGATGTGATCAACGACTCCTACCAGGACTTCGGCGCCGGCCAGTTCATCTGGCGCGCGGGCGATCCGTCGGTCGAAGGCTACGTGGCCGCGAGCGACCCGCGCCGCGACGGCGTGGCGGCAGGGTTTTAACGAGCGCGCGATGATCGGGGGATGACCAAGACCGCCGCACAGACCGGCATCCTCCATTCCTCCCCAGACGGCGCAAGGAGCATTGCGCCCGGCCTCATCCTCGCCTCGCTGGGCGCCATCGCGTTCAGCGGCAAGGCGATCATCGTCAAGCTGGCCTACCGCTACGGCGTCGATGCCATCACGCTCATCATGCTGCGCATGCTCTTTGCGCTGCCGCTGTTTGCGGTGATGGCGTGGTGGGCGGGGCGCGGCAAGCCGGCGCTCACCTTTCGCGACTGGCTCGGCGTCGTCGGCCTGGGCTTCTCGGGCTACTACCTCGCGAGCTTTCTCGACTTCGCGGGGCTCGCGTACATCTCGGCGAGCTTCGAGCGGCTGATCCTTTATCTCAACCCGACACTGGTGCTGCTGTTCGGCTGGCTCCTGTACCGGCGGCGCGCCACGCGCCCGCAGGTGCTGGGCATGGTCGTGAGCTATGCCGGCGTGCTGCTGGTGTTCGGCCACGAGCTCTGGACCGGCGGCGGCGGCAAGGGCGGCGGCGCCGCGGCCTGGGGCGCGTTCCTCGTGTTCCTGAGCGCGGTGAGCTATGCGGGTTACCTCGTCTACAGCGGCGAGTTCGTCAAGCGGCTCGGCTCGCTCAGGCTTGTGGGCCTGGCCACCACGGTGGCGTGCGTGCTGTGCATCCTGCAGTTCGTGCTGACGCGGCCGATCAGCGTGGCGATGCAGCTCGCGCCCGAGGTCATCTGGCTCTCGGTGCTCAACGCCACGGTGTGCACGGCGGTGCCTGTCCTGATGGTCATGATGGCCATCGAGCGCATCGGCCCCGCGGTGGCGGCGCAAACCGGCATGATCGGACCCCTGTCGACCATCCTCATGGGGGTGGTCATACTCGATGAGCCGTTCACCGCGTGGATCGCGGCCGGCACGGTGCTCGTCATTGCGGGCATCTTCGTTTTCACACGCAAGGGGCGCGAAGCCCCTGCACGTTAGGAGCAACAAACATGGATTTGGGCATTGCAGGGAAGACCGCGCTGGTGTGCGGCGCGAGCAAGGGGCTGGGCTACGGCTGCGCCGAGGCGCTGGTGCGCGAAGGCGTCAACGTGGTGATCGTGGCGCGCGGCGCCGAGGCGCTCGAAGCGGCTGCGAAGAAACTGACCGAAGCGGCAGGCGCATCGGGCAACCCCTTCGTCAAGCATGTGGCGGCCGATATCACCACCGAGGCCGGCCGCGCGGCCGTGTTCGCGCTGGGCCACGACTTCGACATCGTCGTCACCAACGCCGGCGGACCGCCGCCCGGCGACTTCCGCAACTGGGACCGCGAGGCGTGGATCAAGGCGGTCGACGCGAACATGCTCACGCCCATCGAGCTCATCAAGGCCACCGTGGACGGCATGGCCAAGCGCGGGTTCGGCCGCATCGTGAACATCACCTCCAGCTCGGTGAAGTCGCCCATCGACATCCTGGGCCTTTCGAACGGCGCGCGCAGCGGCCTCACCGGCTTCGTGGCCGGCGTGGCGCGCACCCCCATCGCGGCGCAGGGCGTGACCATCAACAACCTGCTGCCCGGCTCCTTCGACACCGACCGCCTCAAGGGCACGATGGCCGGCGCGGCGCAGAAGACCGGCCAGGACTTCGACACCGTGTGGGAAGCCCGCAAGAAGAACATTCCCGCCAAGCGCTTCGGCACGCCGGCCGAGTTCGGCGCCATCTGCGCCTTTCTCTGCAGCCAGCAGGCCGGCTACATGACCGGGCAGAACGTGCTGGCGGACGGCGGCGCCTACCCCGGCACCTACTGAGTCGGCTCACGGGCGAGGGGAGGCGCATCGTGAGCAACAGCAACAACAGGTCTTTCAAAAAAATAACGCTGGTGTCGGTCACCGGGCTGCCCGACGCGCGGGGCGCGGCGATGGCCCTGCAGCACAGCCAGGCGCAGATGCCCGGCGCCCGTGCGCTCCTTTGCAGCCCGCAGGCGCCCGCCCACCTGGCACCGGGCATCCAGCATGTGGCCATCGCGCCGCTGAACTACCACGAGTACGGCTGGTTCATGATGTTCGCGCTCTGGCGCGTGGTGCAGACCGAGTTCGCGCTGGTGGTGCAGGAAGACGGCTGGGTCGTCAATGCGGACAACTGGCGCGACGAGTTCCTGGACTTCGACTACATCGGTGCGCCGATCCATCTCGCGAAGATCGATACGCCCGAAGGCACGTACTGGCGCAACCGCTTCGAGTGGGCCGATGAGCTGCACAAGCCCGGCCACGTCGTCACGCCCATCCAGAACGGCGGCTTCAGCCTGCGGAGCCGCCGCTTCATGCGCGCGCTGGTCGATCACCCGCACATCCGCGTCGAGATTCCGCCGCCCGATGCGGTGGAGGGCGATCCGCTGCAGATGCACTGGCAGCACAACGCGCTGCTCGAAGACGTGCAGCTCAGCGGCGTGTTGCGTCCCGCGCTCGAAGCCGTCGGCATGCGCTTCGCGCCGCTGGAGCTGGCACGCAGTTTTTCCATCGAGCACGCGGGGCCGCAACTGCACCACGGCTACAACGCGCTGCTGCTGTTCGGGCACCACGCGAAGGTGCGGCAACTGGCGAGTCTTTCGCCGCTCACGCTGCGTTCGTTGATCCCGCCGTCGCAGCTCGATGCCTGGTACGGCGAGCGCGACATCCTGCAGATGTTCGAGCGCAATGGCTACCGCATCGAGTTCGCGCCGGAGCCCGTGGCGTCGAATGCCGCGCCGCGCAAGGTCTACGACTGCATCACCTACAACGGCGAGGCCGACATCCTCGCGGCGCGGCTGCATGAGCTGTCGGAGGTGGTCGATTGCTTCGTCATCGTCGAAGCCGATCGCACCTTCAGCGGCGAGCCCAAGGCGCTGCGCTTCGATGCCGCCGACCCGCGTATTGCCGCATTCCTGCCGCGCATCCGCTACGTCGCGGTGCACGACATGCCGATCGTCGATGAAGCGGCGGATGCGGTGCCCGTGGTCGGCGACTGGCTCTCCGACACGCCGAAGTCCGGTTTCTGGATTCGCGAGAAGTTCCAGCGCAACCAGATCGCGCGCGGCCTGCACGACGCCGCGCCCGACGACCTGATCCTGATCTCCGATGCCGACGAGATTCCGCGCGCGTCGGTGGTGCGCGCGATGCGCGACGACCGCCGGCACGCTATCTTCGGGCTGTGCCTGGCCTTCTATTATTTCTACGCGAACTACCGCAACGTCGAGGGGCCGGAGGCTTCGTCGGTCTGGACGGTCGCAGCGACGCGCGCGCAACTCGATGTGCTCACGCCCGACCAGTTGCGCATGCGGGTGCGTACCGGCGCGCAGCCCGCGCTGATCCTTGCGGAGGCCGGCTGGCATCTCTCGTACCTTGCGATGGACGAGGCTGCGGTGCGCGCCAAGATCCGTGGCTTCGCGCACCAGGAATACAACGCGCCGGAGTTCCTGGCCGCCATCGACATTCCGGCGCTGCTGGCCTCGGGCAAGGATCTTTACGACCGGCCAGGCTATTCCTGGCGACTGGTCGGACGCGACGAGGCGCCGCAGTGGTTGGCCGGCCAGCCTGAGCTGGCACATCTGTTTGCGCCGGCACGTTAGCGCCGCGACGCCACCACGATCCCGCCCACGATCAGCACGAACGCCACCCCGTGGTACCAGTGCGGCGCCTCGCGCAGGAACGCCGCCGACAGCAGCGCGGCGAACAGCGGCGTGAGGTTCATGAAGACGCTCGCCGCCTGTGGGCCCGCGCGCTGCACGCCCGTGCCCCAGCAGCGGTAGGCCACCACCGCGGGGCCGATGCCGATGAACACCATCGCGGCGACGAGCGGCCAGCCCAGGTCGATGTGGGCATCGGTCAGCGTCCACTCGCCGGCAGCCAGCGCGCCCGACCACGCAAGGCCGAACACCAGCTGCGCCATCAGGAAGGCGGCCCAGTCCTGGCGCACCTGCTTCGGCTCGTGCGTGCGCGCCAGCAGCCAGCTGTAGAAGGCCCAGGCGATGGTGCCGGCGATCATGTACAGGTCGCCCGGCACCAGCCGCAGCCCGAGCAGCTGGCGCCACTCGCCGCGGCTCAACACCAGCAGCACGCCGAGCATCGACAGCAACGCACCCGCGATTTCGCGCCCGCTCACGCGCGCGCCGAAGAACAGCGTGCCCGTCGCGAGCATCCACAACGGCAGGCTGGAGCCCACCAGCGTGACGTTGATCGGTGTGGAGGTCTGCAGCGCCAGATACTGGAAGGCGTTGTACAGGCCGATGCCCAGCAGCCCGAGCAGTGCATAGCGCTTCCAGTGCGCCCAGAGCGCGCTGTCGCTGCGTAGCACCGAGGCCGCGAACGGCAGCAGCAGCACGAACGCGATCACCCAACGCACGAAGTTCAGCGTCAGCGGCGACACCAGCTCGCGCACCAGCCGGCCGACGACGGCATTGCTGGCCCACAGCAGCGGTGGCACGGTCAACAGGAGAACGGTGAGGGGCGTGAGGCGCTGTGTCTGCATGGACGCCGACTCTAACGGGCATCGCGGGCGTGCTTCGGCCGGCACCAAACGTGGCACGATCCGCGGATGATGTCCGATGCGCTGACCATCCTGGTGCCCACCTACCGCAACGACGCGAAGGCCCGCCGCGTGCTGGCCGGGCTGGCCGCCCTGGTGGCCGCCAGCGAAGGGCGCATGTGCCTGATCGTCGGCGACAACAGCCAGAACCCGCAGAAGCATGAATTCCTCTGGCGCCTGGCCGAATGGAGCCCCGGCCTGATCGACATCCATTGCCGGCCGCAGCGCATCTCCGGGCAGATGAACCTGCTGGACCTGTTCGGGAAATCGGCCTCCGGAATCCTGATGTTCCATGCGGACGACGACTACATCTCGGACGACTACATGGTGCGCGCGCACGAGATCCTGCAACAGGACCCCGGCGTCTCCGCAGCCTACACCTCGTACATCGTGAGCAAGGGCGGCTCCATCCTCACGGTGCCCCAGACGGCGCCGCAGCTCGACCAGGCCTCGCCCGTCGAGCGGCTGGTCGAGAACCACAACTGCTGGGGGGGCTACAACCTGTTGTTCTATTCGGTCTTCAGGAAGCGCAGCCTCGAAGGCACGGTCGCTTTCCTGAATGCCTGCCCGATCGAGGCGCCTTTTCACGACTGGTGGTTCAGCTACGCGATGGTCTGCGGCGGCAGCGTGCGCAACGCCGCGGTGGGCCAGATACTGTATGCGGCGGAAGGGACCCACGAGATGGGCGGCAACGACTCGGTCGCCCACTACGCGGCGCTGGGCTTGCCGCCGATCGTGAGCCATCTGCAACTGCTGTTCACCGCGGCCGAGGGGGCCTGCTTCTTCCTCGGCAGATATTCGCCTCTGTCGGACGCCGGAGGGCGGCAGGCCTGCGCCCAGTTCATGTTCGAGACGAACATCAGGATCGCTATCGCGCGGCTTCGGCAGAGCGACCTGCCGGCGCTCGGCATCGAGGGCGAGGTCCTGCAGCAACTGACCACGGTCGTCCTGAACAACGACTGGCTCACATTGGAGAGCACCATCGACTTTCTTCATCTCGTCCTGGCCCGGACGCGCGTCGACCTGGCCGACCGGTACCGTGACTTCCTGAACGATGCGCTGAAAATCCCTGCCTGAGACCCGGGCCGGGTTTTTCGTTACTGTCCGCTCCACCCTCCTTTCCGAGAATCACTCTATGAGCAAAGCTGTCCGTATCGACCGCCATGGCGGCCCCGAAGAACTGAAGATCGTCGACGTGGAAGTCGGCGACCCCGGTCCCGGCGAGATCCGCATCCGCCACAAGGCCGTGGGCCTGAACTTCATCGACACCTACCAGCGCAGCGGGCTCTATCCGTTCCAGATGCCGCTGCAGTTGGGCATGGAAGCCTCGGGCGTGGTCGAGGCGGTGGGCGAGGGCGTGACGCATCTGAAGGCAGGCGACCGCGCCGCCTATGCGAGCCAGCCGCCCGGTGCTTACTGCGAGGCGCGCGTCATGCCGGCCAAGAACGTCTGCAAGCTGCCCGACGCCATCTCTTTCGAGACCGGCGCGGCCATGATGCTCAAGGGCCTGACCACGCAGTACCTGCTCAAGAAGACGCTGCCCGCCGAAGGCCTGCAGCCCGGCGACTTCATCCTTTTCCATGCGGCGGCCGGCGGCGTCGGCCTCATCGCCTGCCAATGGGCCAAGGCGCTGGGCCTGCAGCTGATCGGCACCGCGGGCAGCGACGCCAAGTGCAAGCTGGCGCTCGAATACGGCGCGGCGCACGCCATCAACTACAGCACCGAGAACTTCGCGGCCCGCGTGAAAGAGATCACCGGCGGCAAGGGCGTGAAGGTGGTGTACGACTCGGTGGGCAAAGACACCTATGAGGGGTCCATCGATTGCCTGCGCCCCTTCGGCCTGCTCGCGATCTTCGGCAATGGCTCGGGCCCGGTGCCGCCGATCAGCCTGGGCACGCTGGCCTCCAAGGGCTCGCTCTATGTGACGCGGCCCACGTTGTTCACCCACATCGCCACGCGCGAAGCCACGCAGGCGATGGCGGACGACCTGTTCGCGGTGGTCGAAAGCGGCGCGGTGAAGATCCCTATCGACCAGCGCTACGCCCTGGCCGATGTGCAGCAGGCGCATCGCGACCTGGAAGCACGCAAGACCACGGGCTGCACGATCCTCACGCTCTGACGCACCGGCGGGAGGATGGGGCCGGTGCAGCCAGTCTTGTCCTACCCGCGGTGGGGTGTCATGCCTTCGACTTGTGGCGGGTGCACTTTGTAGCCTGTGACCCAAGCGCAGAGGCAAAAGCAGAGGCAAGAAGTCATGAACACCATCCGCACCTTCATCGTCGAAGACAACCCCACCATCCGCGAGAGCCTCGTGGGCACGTTGCGCGAGGTGGCGCGCGTCGATCCGGTCGGCGAGGCCGAGACGGAGGCCGAAGGTTCGCGCTGGCTCACGCGCAATCTCGCGCTGTGGGACCTGGCCATCGTCGACCTGTTCCTGAAGGACGGCACCGGTTTCCGGGTGCTTGAAGCGTGCCGCCAACGCAACCCGGCGCAGAAGATCGTGGTGCTCAGCAACTACGCCACGCCCGAGATCCGGCGCAAGTGCGCGCACCTGGGCGCCGATGCAGTGTTCGACAAGGCCACCGAGATCGATGACCTGATCGACTACTGCCAGCGCCACCGCCAGGAGCGATTCAACTCGCAGACTGCACACTGAGGTCGGGCATTCGGCGGCCGGCCTGCAAGCGATGCGGGTCTTCGTCGAAAATCACCCCTTCAAGGCGCGAGGAGCACGCGCCGGGCTCCGCAAATTGGCGACGAGATTCATGCGCGGAAATCACTCATTTTTCTGCCGCTGAGTCTGCCGCACGGGTCGCGTCCGTGGGGCGCTCCTTCCCGTCATGTCCCGCTCCCGCTTTCTTCCCGACAACTTCACCTTCGCCCTTCTCTCGGTCGTCTCCCTGGCCAGCCTGCTGCCCGCGAGCGGCGAAGTGGCACACCTCTTCGAACGTCTGACGACGGTGGCCATCGGCCTGCTGTTCTTCCTGCATGGCGCCAAGCTGTCGCGCGAGGCGATCATGAACGGCATCACGCACTGGCGGCTGCACCTGCTGGTGTTCTGCAGCACCTTCCTGCTGTTTCCGCTGCTGGGGCTGGCACTCAAGCCGCTGCTCCTGCCGCTGATGACGCCCGAGCTCTACACCGGGGTGCTGTACCTCTGCGTGCTGCCTGCGACGGTGCAGTCGGCGATCGCGTTCACGGCGATGGCGCGGGGGAATCTGCCGGCTGCAATCTGCAGTGCGTCGGCGTCCACGTTGCTGGGGGTGTTCATCACGCCTTTGTTGGTCAATCTCGTGGTGCTGCCGAATGGGGGGCATGCGAGTTCGTCGCTGGGGTCGATCGGGCGGATCTTGCTGCAGTTGATGGTGCCGTTTCTCGTCGGGCATCTCTCGCGTCCCTGGATCGGCAAATGGATCCAGCGGCGGGCGGCGGTGCTGAAGTTCGTGGACCAGGGGTCGATTCTGCTGGTGGTCTATACGGCGTTCAGCGCGGCTGTGATCGAGGGGCTTTGGCGGCAGGTGCCTGCGCATGCGCTCGTTGGGTTGCTCGTGGCTTGTGCGGTGGTGCTGGGGCTTGCACTGGGGCTTACGACTTTGATGGCGCGCAAGCTGGGGTTCGATAGGGAGGATGAGATCACCATCGTCTTCTGCGGCTCGAAGAAGAGTCTGGCCAGTGGGATTCCTATGGCGAAGGTGCTGTTTCCTTCGCATGCTGTGGGGGCCATCGTGCTGCCTTTGATGCTGTTTCATCAGATGCAGTTGATGGTTTGTGCTGTGTTGGCTCAGCGGTATGCGCGTAGAGGGCGTGTTGCTTCTGTTTTGAAAACGGCGGAGTAGTTTTTTTCCGGGGCCGGGTCTCGCCCCGGCGGGCGAGCTACTTTCTTTTGCTTCGCCAAAAGAAAGTAAGCAAAGAAAAGGCGACCCCACTGTCTGCGACCCTTCGCTACGCTACGGGCAACCTGCGGTGCTCGCGTTTCGCGGGGTCTCGCAGAACTCGCCTTCGGCTCAAACAGCTGCGAGCCCTGATCCGCGAAACGCTGCGCTCCTCGGCGCAGCCAGAGGGGGTGGAGACCACACGGGCCTTTGCTTCGCTCGGCCGCCGTGCCCTCACCCCCAGCCCTCTCCCAGAGGGAGAGGGAGCCAATCCGAGCCCAGCAGAGCAGCGCAGCGCAGAGGCTCATCGTCGCAGAGGGAGCCGACCCAACCCAAGCCGAGCAAAGCGAAGGCCCGAGAGCTGGCCGAGCGCAGCGATGGCGCGTCGGTCCCCAAATCCCTTCTGTATGCGCCGAGGAGCGGAGCGTTTCGCGGATCAGGGCTCGCCCTTGTTTGAGCGAAGCGAGTTTGGGCGAGACCCCGCGAAACGTGAGCACCGCAGGTTGCCCGCAGCGAAGCGAAGGGACGCAGACAGCAGGGTCGCCTTTCTTTTGCCTACTTTTCTTTGGCGAAGCAAAGAAAAGTAGGTCGGCCGCCGGGCCGAGACCCGGCCTCCGCCCTAAAAAAGACTAACTCTCAATCTTCCCAAGCCGAGACTCCCGCAACCGGCTAGGCGCCAAAGCCCCAGCCGACTCCAGAATCGGATAAGCAATAGAACAAATATGCGAATTGATCCGCTTCAAATCGCTGATCAAGTCGATATGCAGCGAACTGGTCTCGATGCTGAGAGTCGTCCGATCCGACAACCGATCCAGATGAGTCGTCGCATAAGCCCGCTCCAGATCCCGAAACCGAGCCTTCTCTTCCAGAAGCTTCTGCGCATCCCGAACATTCCCGTTCAAGAACACGCTCATGCTCAACCGCAGGTTGGCAACCAGCCGCCCATGCAGCTCGACGATCTCCGCCATCCCGGCTTCCGAGAAATTGCGCTGCGGTTTGATCTTCTTGTCTTCCACATCGATGATCACCCGCTCGATGATGTCGCCGATCTGCTCCATGTTGATCGTGAAGCTGATGATGTCCGTCCAGCGCCGGCTTTCCTCTTCGCCCAACGCCTCGCGCGAGATGCGCGTCATGTAGTACTTGATGGCCGAGTACAGCTCGTCCACCGTGTCGTCCAGCTGCCGCAGTTCCTGCGACAGCCGCGTGTCGTTGTTGCGGATCACGTCGAGCACGCCGATCAGCATGGTCTCCACGATGTCGGCCTGGTGCAGCGCCTCGCGCGCGGCGTTCGAGATCGCCAGAGAAGGCGTCGATAGCGCCGAGGGGTCCAGGTGGTGCGGGCGGCTGGTGCTGGAGGCCTGCGGCGTCGGGAGCATCCGTGTCACGAGCTTGGCGACCCACTGCGTGAGCCCGATGAAGCCGACGCTGATGATGACGTTGAAGGCCAGGTGGAACAGCACAACACCATGCGTCTGGTTCGGCAGCTCGGGCTGCACATAGCGGATCCACAAGCCGATGAAGGGCGCGACGATCGCCACGCCCAGCGCCTTGAAGAGCAAGTTGCCCACCGTCACCTGCCGCACCGACACCGCCGACTTCGCCGTGGTCAGCACCGCGAGCAGGCCGCTGCCGAGGTTGGCGCCGAGCACGAGGCCGAGCGCCACATCCAGCGGCACCACGTTCGACGTGGCCATGGCCGCCACCAGCAGCACCACCGCCAGGCTCGAATAGGCCACGATGGCCAGCACCGAGCCGATGGTGATTTCCAGCAGCACATCGCTGTTGATCGAGGCCAGCACCGCACGCATCGCAGGGGCTGAGAACAGCGGCTCGGTGGCTTCGACCACCAGCTGCAGCGCCAGCAGCATCAGCCCCAGCCCGATCAGCACCCGCCCGACACGCCCCGCCACGGTGGCCGAGCGCGTGATGAACAGCACCACCCCCACGAAGATGAACATCGGCGAGAGCCATGAGAGGTCCGCCGAGAACAGCACCGAGATCAGCGCCGTGCCCACGTCGGCCCCCCGCATCACCGCCAGCGCCGCCGGCAGCGTGACCAGGCCCTGCCCGACGAAGGACGAGGTCATGAGCGAGGTGGCGGTGCTCGACTGCACCAGCGCCGTCACGCCGATGCCCGAGAGGGCGGCCGTGAAGCGGTTGCGCATGCTCTGCACGAGGATCTTGCGCAGGTTGGCGCCGAACACGCGCAGCACCCCGGTGCGAACCAGATGGGTGCCCCACACCAGCAGTGCGACTGCCGCGAGCAGATTCAGGAGATGCTTCATGGGTGTCGGGTTCTGTCCTTTTCGTTTTGGTTCGTTTCGACCCCATTTTCCACAAGTGGCGATTCAGTCGATCAGCGCCCCGTTGTCGTGGAAGGGAAAGGGGCCTTCGAAGCGGCCGGAGGCCGCCAGATGGGTGACGAGGCGGCCGCTGCGCGCGGACCATGCATGAACGCGGAAACCGGGCGGTTCGAGCGTCCATGCCGAGGCTGCGCCGGGTGCCAGATCGAGGCAGACCTGGTGCGCGGGCGCCGGCGAAGTCGAGGCGATGGTGCCGCCGAAGCGCACATCGATGGCGCGGTGCAGGTGGCCGCAGATCACGCGCTCGACGTTCTTGTAGCGAGCGATCAATGTCTCGAGCGCGTCGGCGCCTTGCAGCAGGCCGATCTCGTCCATGTGGCCGATCAACGTCGTGAAGGGCGGGTGGTGCATGGCGACCACGACAGGCTCGTCGCGGCAGGCGTCGAGCTGGGCTTCGAGCCAGCCCAGGCGCTTCTCGCACAGCGTGCCATGGCTCTCGCCCGGTACGCAGGTGTCGAGCGTCAGCAGTCGCAGCCCACCGACGCGCACCGAATACTGGATGAAGCCGGCCGTGTCGCTGCCCGTGCCGAGGTATGCATGGCCGGGAAAGCTCCGGCGCAACTGGTCGCGGTCGTCGTGGTTGCCGGGCAGCAGGTAGACCGGCATGGTCAGCGGGGCCAGCAGGCGCGCGAGGTGTTCGTACTCGGCGGCGCGGCCGAAGTCGGTCAGGTCGCCGGTGATCACGACCGCATCGGGCTGCTGCGGCAGCGCGAGCACCGACTGCACCGCTTGCTGGAGATACGGCGCGGTGTCGATGCGGCCGTAGGCCAGCCGGCCCGGCTCGCGGATGTGAAGGTCGGTCAGCTGGACCAGGAAGGTGTCTGGGTTCGTTGTCGTCATGCGCTGGTTTCCTGCGACGTCATCAGGCGGTCGGGGTGGACGCGAAGGCTCACCGGATCGCCCGGACCGAAGGGGTTGTCGCGCCCCACGTCGGCCACCAGCAGGGGCTGGTCCTGCACGCGCAGTTGAAGCTGCACGCGGTCGCCGAGAAAGGTGCGGCGTTCGACGGTGGCGGTGCCCCAGTCGGGCTGGGGCGCACTCACTTCGACGTCTTCGGGTCGCACCAAGAGCATCGCATGGCTCTGCCAGGCAGGCGGGCAAGGCAGCGTGCTTCCGCCGAGTCGGACAACGCCTTGCGCGATGGCCTCGGGCGCGCGCTCCAGACGATTGACCCGGCCGAGGAACTCCGCAACGAAGGGATGCGCGGGCGCGCGGTACAGGTCTTCGCCGCGGCCGACCTGCACGATGCGGCCGGCGCGCATCACGGCGAGCCGGTCGGCGATGGCGAGCGCTTCCTGCTGGTCGTGCGTCACGTGGATGGCGGTGATGTGCAGGCGGCGCAGCAGTTCGGCGAGCTCGTCGCGCAGCGACTCCTTGAGCTTGGCGTCGAGCGCGGCCAGCGGCTCGTCGAGCAGCAGCACGCGGGGGCGCACGGCCACGGCGCGCGCGAGGGCCACGCGCTGGCGTTGGCCGCCGGAGAGCTCGGCGGGGCGCTTGTTCTCCAGCCCGCCCAGGCGCACAAGGTCGACCAGTTCGCCGACGGCGCACTTCTCTTCTTCGGGCGACACGCCGCGGATGCGAAGGCCGTAGCCGATGTTGGCCGCCACCGTCATCTGCGGAAAGAGCGCGTAGCTCTGGAACACCATGCCCACGCCGCGGTGCTCGACCGGGCGTTGCGTCACGTCCTGGTCCCCGAAGACGATACGGCTGCCTTCGTCGGGCGCTTCCAGCCCTGCAATCAGGCGCAGCAGCGTGGTCTTGCCGCAGCCCGAAGGGCCGAGCAGCGCGAGCACTTCACCCGGCTCGACGTGCAGATTCGTCGGCTGCAGGCCGCGCGTGCCGTCTGCGTAGGTCTTCGCACAGTTCGCGATGTCGATGGGGATGCGTTCAAGTTCCATGGCGTTTCTGCATCAGGTTGGCAAGGTACTGCAGGCCCCACAGCACCGGAAGAATGACGGCGAAGAAGACCAGCGTGTAGGCCGATCCGACCTCAATGCGCATCGAGGCGTAGCTATCGGCCAGCCCCACGGGCAGGGTGCGGGTGAGCGGCGTGTGCAGCATCCAGGTGAGGTTGAATTCGCCCACCGAGAGCGTGAACACCATCAGGCTGCCGGCGACGATGGCCGGGAACACTGCGGGCACGAGGATGCCCATGAAGCGCTGGCGAAAGTTCGCACCCAGCGAGCGCGCGGCCTCTTCGAGCGCGAGCAGGTCGTCGCGTTGGAAGGCCGAGCTCACGGTGCGGACCATGAAGGGCAGCGTGAAGATGATGTGGCCCACGAGGATGAAGGCGAAGCTCTGGCGGAAGGCGGTGAGTTGGCCGTAGGCGAGGATCAACGCGAGCGCCGTGGCAAGGCCCGGCACGGCGACGGGCAGCGTCAGCAGTTCCTCGAAGATGCGCGCGGCCCGCGAGCGGCTGCGCGCCAGTGCATAGGCGCATGGAACGCCGAGCAGCACGGTGCACATCACGCATGCGACCGCCAGCCCGATCGACCAGCCGACGGTGCCGCCGTAGTTCTCCCACACCTCGCCGAGCCAGCGCAGCGTGAGGCCGCTTTTGAGGCCCGCGCTGTAGTTGTTGACCAGCCCCGCCATCACCGACAGCAGCATCGGCGCGATCATGAAGAGGCTCACCAGCACGGTGATTGCGAGCAGCAAGGGCGCCCTGGGTTGCGTGTTCTTGCGCATGCCTGCGTCTCCTTCAGCGCGCGACCGGGTTGGCCCCGAAGCGCCGCGCGACGAACAGCACCAGCCAGGTCACGAGGCCCAGCGAAATCGACAGCGACGCGGCGAGCGCGAAGTTGGCGTAGTTGGTGAACTCGTTGTAGATGGTGATCGGGATCACCTCGAACTTGCTGGCCAGCGTGAAGGCCGTGCCGAAGGCGCCCATCGAGGTCGCGAAGAGGATCGCGCCGCAGGCCAGCGTGGTGGGCGCGAGCTCGGGCATCCACACGTCGCGCGCCACGCGAAGGCGCGAGGCGCCGAGCGAGCGGGCGGCTTCCTCGAGCTGCACGTTCATCGCTTCGGCCGCCGCCGCATAAGTCGCGATGGCGCGCGGCAACGAGAAATACAGGTACGCGAGGAACAGGCCGAGCAGCCCGTACGCGAAGGTGATGCGTTCGCCGATCAGGGCATCGCTCACGTCGGCCACCAGCCCTTGCCGCCCGCCCAGCAGGATCACGAAGAAACCGATGATCACTCCCGGGAACGACAGCGGCAGCGTCAGCAGCGACAGCAGCACGCGCTTGCCGATGAAGGCATGGCGCGCGAGGTAGATGCCCACCGCCGCGCCCAGCACCAGCGTCGCCAGCGTCACCGCCACCGACAGCACGACGGTGTTGGCCATGCTCTGCAGGTAGCGCGAGTCGGTCAGCACTGCGAAGTAGGTGGCCCAGCCTTTATCTGCCGGGAGCGCGAGCAGGCGCACCACCGGCAGCAGCCAGAAGGCCGTGAAGAAGGCGGCTGCGGGTGCCACGCAGGCGAGCAGCCGCCAGCGTGGGTTCCAGGCGTTGGCGGACTTCATCTCGAGACGGACTCAGCGAACCTCTTTGAGGTAGCGGTCGGAGAACGCGCGCTGCGCCTCTGCCATGCGGCCGTAATCCACGCTCTTGGCGCGCGCGTATTCGCTTGCCGGCAGGAACTGCGCTTCGATCTCCTTGGGCATCGCGTTCGCGCGCACCGGGCGCAGGTAGGCCTGGGCCCAGATCGCCTGGCCTTCATCGGACAGCGTGAAGTCGAGCACCTTCTTCGCGTCGGCCGCGTGCGGCGCCTTGGCGACCAGGCTCATCACATAGGGCACGACCAGCGTGCCTTCGCTCGGGATGACGAAGGCGACGTTGGCCTTGTCCTTGTACTTCGCGCGGTAGGCGTTGAAGTCGTAGTCCAGCAGGATCGCGATTTCGCCCGAGAGCACGCGCGCGTACGAGGTCTGCTTCGGCACGATGGGCTCGTTCTTCTGCAGGGCCTTGAAGTAGTCGATGCCCGGCGTGAAGTTGTCCAGCGTGCCGCCGCGCGCCTGGTTCACCGCCACCGCGCCCACGTAGCCGACGAAGGCCGAGGCGGGGTCCAGGTAGCCGATGAGGCCCTTGTATTCGGGCTTGAGCAGGTCGGCCCACGACTTGGGCACCGGCTTGCCCTTGAGCGCATCGACGTTGACCATGAAGCCGAGCGTGCCCGAGTGGATGGTGAACCAGTTGCCGGCCGGGTCCTTGAGGCCCTCGGGAATGTCTTTCCATGCGGCCGGCTTGTAGGGCTCGACCAGGCCGTCCTTGGCGGCCTGCACCGCGAAGGTCACGCCCAAGTAGGTGACGTCGGCCACGGGGCTTGCCTTCTCGGCAGACATTTGTGCGAGCGATTGGCCCGAGTTCTTGTTGTCGGGCGGCACGGTGACACCGGTCTTGGCCTTGATGGCCTTGAGCTGCGTGCCCCAGTCGGCCCATTCGGTCGGGCAGTTGTAGCAAATGGCGGTCTGGGCCATGACGCTGCCGGCGGCAACGAAGGTGGCGGCGATCAGCCCGAGGCGGGCGATGCGGGAAAAGCGGAGGGACATGAAGAAGCTCCTGGATGGATGTGGGTGGTGACGGGGGATCAATGGGCGGCGATGTCGCATGCGGATGCGCACGACTCGCCGTCGCGGAAGGTGTGGGGAAGAAGCAGGCTCGCGTCGGCCTGCAGCGTGGTGCCGCCGGCCATCGCCTGGACCAGCAGCTCGACGCTGTGGCGGCCGATGTCGCTGTTGGGCTGCGCGATGGTGGTGAGGGCCGGCGTCAGGTCTTCGCCGAGCGCGATGCCGTCGAAGCCGATCACGCTGAGGTCGTCGGGCACCGAGAGCCCGCTCAAATGCGCGGCGCGGATGCTGCGGATGGCGAGCAGGTCGTTCGAGCAGACGAGCGCGGTGGGGCGGTTGTCGGCCTGCAGCACGTGGGCGAGCGCATCGACGGCGCTTTCGACGAAGGGCACTTCGATCAGCGGCGGCGCCTTGAGCCCCGCATCCGTCATGCCCTTTTGGTAACCGCGATAGCGCTGCTGCGCGCGGTCGGATGCGGCGAGCGTGCCGCTGACCATCGCGATGCGGCGATGGCCGAGCAGCACGAGCCGTGCGACCGCGTCGGCCACGGCAGCTTCGCTGTCGACGGTGACACAGGGGTGGTCCGCGTGCCGGTTGTAGGCGAGCACATAGGGCGTGCCGGTGCTGCGCAGCCGCGCGAGCGCCTTCGAGGTGGACGGGTTGGAAACCACGAGGATCAGTCCGTCGACATTGCCGGCGAGCAGCAACTGGACCGCGCGCTCTTCCTCATCGAGCCGATAGCCCGTGGTGACGGGGAGGATCGCGTAGCCACCGGCGATGGCCGCGCGTGCAATGCCCTGCAAGCATTCGGCGAAGGTCGGATTCAGCAGCGTGGGCAGCACCACGCCCAGCGTGCGGCTGCGCTGGGTGCGCAAGGTGCGTGCGCTGGCGTTGGGCACGTAGTGCAGTTCGCGCGCGACGCGCTCCACCAATTCGCGCGTGGCGGGTGTGACCTTGTCGGGGAAATTGAAGGCCCGCGACACGGTGGCCACGGAGACCTTGGCTTTGGCGGCTACGGCTTGGATGCTCATCGTGCGGTGTTCATGTAATCGATTACATTGAACCGCGGCAGTATGACTTCGTCATGACATCGCGCGAAAGCGGGGAGAAACCCTCGGCGCGCCGGCGAGCGCGGAGCGAGCCAAAGAAAAAAGGCCCGAGGGCCCTTTGAGTAACTGCTTTACTTGCCTCGGCGAACCCGCCGGATCTCATCCACGATCAGGCAGATAGCCCCGAGCGTGATCGCGCTGTCCGCCGCATTGAACGCCGGGAAGTACCAGTTGCCCGCGTGAAAGCTCAGGAAGTCGACGACGTAGCCGTGCATCATGCGGTCGACCACGTTGCCGATGGCGCCACCCAGGATGCAGGCCATCGCGAACGAAAAGAGCTTCTGCCCCGCGTGCGACCTCAGCATCCAGACGATGAAAATCGCCGCCGCCACGCCGATCGCCGTGAAGAACCAGCGCTGCCAGCCCGAGTGGTCGGCCAGGAACGAGAACGCAGCCCCCGTGTTGTGCGCCCGCACGACGTTGAAGAAGCTCGTCACATAGGTCGCGTCGCCGAGCTTGTAGTAGCCCAGGATCAGCGTCTTGGTGAACTGGTCGATGATCACGATGATCACCGCCAGCCCGAGCCAGGGCCAGATGCCGAGGCTGCCACCGCGCGAACGCGATGCCGATGCGGAGCGTGCGGCGGCCATCAGGCAAAGCCCCGCGATTCGCCAGCGCCGAACAGGTTGCTCGTGCAACGGCCGCAGATCGTCGGATGCGCCGGGTCGTGGCCCACGTCTTCACGGTAGTGCCAGCAGCGCTCGCACTTCTGCGCGGTGCTCGGTGCCACGGTGGTCGCCAGAGTTTCGCCCGCTGCCAGCGCGATGGCCGAGGTGATGAAGACGAACTTCAGGTCGTCGCCCAGCGTGCTCAAGAGCGCGAAGTCGTCGGCCGGTGCGCTCAGTTGCAGGTCAGCCTGCAGCGACGAGCCGACCTTGCCCTCGGCGCGCACGGCCTCGATGTCCTTGTTGACCACATCGCGGATTTCGCGGATGCGGCCCCACTTCGCCAGCAGCGCTTCGTCGGGCGCTGCGAACTTGCTGTAGGTCTCGGCGAAGATCGATTCGCCCGGCTTGCCGGTGCTCACGAACTTCCAGGCTTCTTCGGCCGTGAAGCTCAGGAACGGCGCCATCCAGCGCAGCATGGCTTGCGAGATGTGCCAGAGCGCGGTCTGTGCGCTGCGGCGCGCGAGCGAGCCGGGGGCGCTCGTGTAGAGGCGGTCCTTCAGGATGTCGAGGTAGAAGCCGCCCAGGTCTTCCGAGCAGTAGATCTGCAGCTTGGACACTACCGGATGGAACTCGTACACCTTGTAGTGCGCAAGGATCTCGGCCTGGAACTGCGAGGCGCGCGCGAGCGCGTAGCGGTCGATCTCGAACAGCTGGTCGAGCGGCACCGCATCCTTCTGGATGTCGAAGTCGCTGGTGTTGGCCATCAAGAAGCGCAGCGTGTTGCGGATGCGGCGGTACGAGTCGACCACGCGCGCGAGGATCTTGTCGTCGCCCGCGATGTCGCCCGAGTAGTCGCTCGCGGCCACCCAGAGGCGGATGATTTCCGCGCCCAGCTTGCTGCTGATTTCCTGCGGGTCGATGCCGTTCTTGAGCGACTTGCTCATCTTGATGCCCTTGGCATCGACGGTGAAGCCGTGCGTGAGCAAGCCGCGGTATGGCGCGCGGTCTTCCAGCGCACAGGCGATCAAGAGCGACGAGTGGAACCATCCGCGATGCTGGTCATGGCCTTCGAGGTACAGGTCGGCTTCGGGGCCCGCCTCGTGGTGCACGGTGGGGTGCGTGCCACGCAGCACGTGATAGAAGGTCGAGCCCGAGTCGAACCACACCTCCAGGATGTCGGTGCTCTTGGTGTAGCTCGGCGCGTCTTCGGCGCCCAGGATCTCTTCGACCGTCACGCGGCTCCAGGCCTCGATGCCGCCCTTCTCGACGATGTCGGCGGCCTGGTCGAGGATTTCCATCGTGCGCGGATGCAGTTCGCCCGAATCCTTGTGCAGGAAGAACGGGATCGGCACGCCCCAGCTGCGCTGGCGGCTGATGCACCAGTCGGGCCGGCCGGCGATCATGTCGTGCAGGCGCGCCTTGCCGTTCTCGGGATAGAAGCTGGTCTCTTCGATCGCGTCGAGCGCGGTCTGGCGCAGCGTCTTGGGCGCCTTGTCCTTGGTGAACACGCCTTCGCCCTCATCCATGCGGATGAACCACTGGGCGGCCGCGCGGTAGATCACCGGCGTCTTGTGGCGCCAGCAGTGCGGGTAGCTGTGGGTGATGGTCTCGGTGGTCAGCAGGCGGTTGGCGTCGCGCAGCGCGGCGATGATCACCGGCACGGCCTTCCAGATGTTCTGGCCGCCGAAGAGCGGGAAGTCGGGCGCGTAGCTGCCGTTGCCCTGCACCGGGTTCAGGATGTCGTCGTACGCCACGCCGTGGGCGATGCAGGAGTTGAAGTCGTCCACGCCGTAGGCGGGCGAGGAGTGCACGAGACCGGTGCCGTCGGTGGCGGTGGCGTAGTCGGCGAGGTACACGGGCGACAGGCGCTTGTAGCCGGCATCCACGTCGTACAGCGGATGCTCGAATTCGAGCCCGCCGAGCGCCTCGCCCTTGACCGTGGCGAGCACCTTGCCGTCGAGCGCATAGCGCGTCATGCACATCTCGACCAGCGAGTTGGCCAGGATCAGGAGGCCACGCTCGGTATCGACCAGCGAGTACTCGATCTCGGGGTTGAGGTTGATCGCCTGGTTGGCGGGGATCGTCCACGCGGTGGTGGTCCAGATCACGGCAAAGATGTCGCCCAGGATCGTGTGGTCGGTGCCGAAGGCCTTGAGCACCTTCTCGCGCTCGTGCGCCTTGAAGGCCACGTCGATGGTCTGGCTCTTCTTGTCGGCGTATTCGATTTCGAACTCGGCAAGCGACGAACCGCAGTCGAAGCACCAGTACACGGGCTTGAGGCCCCGGTAGACGAAACCGCGCTCGATCACGCGCTTGAATGCGCGCAGCTCGCCGGCTTCGTTGGCGAAGTCCATCGTCTTGTAGGGATGGTCCCATTCGCCCAGCACGCCCAGGCGCTGGAAATCGACCATCTGCTGCGCGATCTGCTCGGTGGCGAAGGCGCGGCTCTTGGCCTGCATCTCGTCGCGGCTCAGGTTGCGGCCGAACTGCTTTTCGATGGCGTTCTCGATCGGCAGGCCGTGGCAGTCCCAGCCGGGCACGTAGAGCGCGTCGAAGCCTTCGAGCTGGCGCGCCTTGGTGATCATGTCCTTCAGGATCTTGTTCACCGCGTGGCCCATGTGGATCTGGCCGTTGGCGTACGGGGGGCCGTCGTGCAGGATGAACTTGGGCGCGCCGTGGCGGGCGTCGCGCAGGCGGTGGTAGCGGCCTTCGTCGTTCCATTCCTTCACCCAGCCCGGTTCGCGCTTGGGCAGGTCGCCGCGCATCGGGAAGGGGGTGTCGGGCAGGTTCAGCGTGGAACGGTAATCGGTGGGGGAAGCAGCGTCAGACATGTTGGGGTGCGAAACAGAGGGGCTTCGACAGGCTCAGCCCGAACTGCATAGAGCGGTCGGTGCGGAAGATATAGCCGTTCGCCCTGAGCTTGTCGAAGGGCGGCAGCACGGGGCGTGCAGGGCTAAATTCGGTCGCGCGTGGTCTGGCGGTGGGTTTCGGCGTGGGTGGATGCAAAGAACGCGCGTGCGTCGCGCCCATCCTTGGCGATGCCCGCAGTGAGGGCCTCGAGGCTGGTGTAGCGCAATTCGTCGTGCAGTTTGTGCAGGAGTTCCACGCGGACGATTTTACCGTAGGCCCCTTCGGACCCCAGATGCGAGGGCCACTCCAGGCAATGGGTCTCCAGCAGCACCCGGCCGCCGTTGACGTCGTTGGCGTCCAGCGAGGGGCGCACGCCGAGGTTGGCCACGCCCGGCAGCGGCTTGTCCGCGAGGCCATGCACCAGCACCGCGAAGATGCCGCTGGCGGCCGGTTTCCAGTGCTTGAAGCGCAGGTTGAGGGTGCGGAAACCGTCGTCCTGGCCCGGCGCCGAGGCGCCCAGCGCGCGGCCGAGCTTGCGGCCATGGACCACATGACCTGAGATCGTGTAGGGCCGCCCGAGCAGCGTCTGCGCATCGGCCATGCGACCCTCGGCCAGCGCCTCGCGCACCGCGGAGCTGGACACGCGCAGGCCGTGCACCTCGTAACTGTTCATGCGCGCCACGTCGAAGCCGCGCGCATCGCCGGCTGCATCCAGCATGGCGTAGTCGCCGGCCCGCTTGGCGCCGAAGCGGAAATCGTCGCCCACCAGCACGTAGCGCGCGCCCAGGCCGTCGACCAGCACGTTCTGGATGAACTCCTCGGGCGACTGGGAGGCCAGCCGGCCGTCGAAGGGCAGCACGATGGTCTGCGCGACGCCGCAGGCCGCAAGCTCGCTCAGCTTGTCGCGCAGCGTGCCGATGCGGGCCGGCGCCAGATCGGGCTTTTTGGTCAGTGCAGCGAAATAGTCGCGCGGGTGCGGCTCGAAAGTCAGCACGCAGCTGGGCAACCCGCGCTGGCGGGCCTCGGTCTGCAACAGCGCGAGCATGGCCTGGTGGCCACGGTGCACGCCGTCGAAATTGCCAATGGTGAGGGCGCAGGCGGGGGCTACGCCCGGGTGCCGGAAGCCGCGAAAAACCTGCATCGGTGAGTATCTTTTTGATAGCGCCTTTCGCCCGTCGAATGGGCGAATCAGGCCGTTTTGTCACAAAGCCGGTATATTGTGACGCAGTGCGTCGCTTGGCGTGGGTCTCCGATGCGCTCCGTGTCCCTGGTCTTTCCGTGTTCTCTCCCTTTCTTGAGGAGGCGTGTGTGAAGGTCTTGAAGCTGTCGGCCCAAGGGCTGCCCCAGTCATGGATATCGCTCGAACAGGCGGTGATCCACTACGCGGCGGACGAAGTTCGCTGGGAAGTGGGCGCGCAGGTGGCGGTGTTTCGCGGCGGCCACAACGCCGTCACGGGCGAGCAGTCGCAGATTGCGATCAACAGCATCATCGGCACCAAGGGCGTGCCGCGCATCAATCCCTTCACCCAGCGCCCGGGGCTCACCAATAGCAAGCTGTTCTCGCGGGACCGCAATGTCTGCGCCTACTGCGGCGGGCATTTCCACGAAGACGAGCTCACGCGCGAACACATCATTCCGTTCGCCCAGAAGGGCATCGACACCTGGATGAACGTGGTCACGGCCTGCAAGCCTTGCAACCACCGCAAGAGCAGCCGCACGCCCGAGCAGGCGAACATGCCACTGCTGTACGCCCCCTACGTGCCCAGCCTCTGGGAAGATTTCATTCTGCGAAACCGCCGCATCCTGGCGGACCAGATGGAATTCCTGATGGCGCACCTGCCGCAGAGCTCGCGGCTGCACGACAGCTAGCTTCTTCAGCGCTTCCAGTCCGGCGGGCGCTTCTCGATGAAGGCCTGAACGCCTTCGAGCGCGCTCTCGTCCATCATGTTGCAGGCCATGGTCTGGCTGGCGTCGGCCAGTGCGGCTTCGATGCCGGTTTCCAGCTGGCGGTAGAACAGGGCCTTGCCGAGCGCGAGCGCCTTGCGGGGCTTGGCGACGATGCTGGCGACCAGCGCTTCGACCGCGGCGTCGAGTTCGGTGGGCACCGCCACCCGGTTGACCAGCCCCTTCTCCCGCGCTTCCCGCGCGCTGATGAATTCACCGGTCACCAGCATCTCGAAGGCTTCCTTGCGTCCGAGGTTGCGCGACAGCGTGACGCTCGGCGTGGCGCAGAACAGCCCCACGTTCACACCGCTGACCGCAAAGCGCGCATCGCTCGACGCCACGGCCAGGTCGCACACAGCCACCAGCTGGCACCCGGCAGCGGTCGCGATGCCGTGCACGCGCGCGATCACCGGCACGGGCAGCCGCTGGATCGACAGCATCATCGCGCCGCAACGCTCGAAGAGCTGCTGGTAGTAGCCGAGCGAGGGCTCCGCGCGCATTTCCTTCAGGTCATGGCCCGCGCAAAAAGCCTTGCCCTCGGCCGCAATGACGACGGCGCGCACGGTTTCGTCGGCTGCGATGTCGCCCAGTGCCGTTTCCAGCGCACCGAGCATGCCCTCCGAGAGGGCGTTGAAGGAGGCCGGCCGGTTCAGCGTCAGCGTGACCACGCCGCGCGCATCGCGTGTGTTCAGCACGAAAGGGGAACTGATGTCGCTCATGTCCGTTGTCCTCGCTCAGTAAGTCAGTTCGAGCACCGTCACATGCTCCTTCACCGCCGGCCATGTCAGGCCGGTGATGCGCTCGCCGTTGAATTCACCGGTGACCGCACGCTGCTGTTCGCTCGCGGCAATCCTCAATCTGGAACTCGACACGCCCGAGCCCTTGGGCGGCACGCCGGCCGGCAGGCTTTGCCCGTCGAAGCGCATCGTGTCGCGCTCCGCATCGAAGTACCCGCGCGGCCGCGTGAAGACCACGACCACGTTGGCGCTGCCATCGCCGGGCGTGATGCGCTCGGGCCGCAGGTTCACGACGCCGCTGCTGCGCGGGAACGGGCTGCGGTAGATGTGCGTGGTGCCGTAGCCGGCCGCGCTCAGCACAAACTCGTACGCCGTGCCGGCTTGCGCACTGAAAGGTCCCCAGCGGCCGTCGGCGCCGATGTTCTTGCTGTGCACCGCATCGCCCTGCCGCACGCCCGTGACCGGGTCGACCGCGTAGATGCGCAGTTGCCCGCCGTTCAGCGAGAGGTTCTCCGCGCCGATCGCACGGCCGTTGAGCACGACGTTCGTCTCGGCCGCCACCGCAGTACTGCGCGGCGCCTGGCCCGTCAGGAACTGCCATGTCGCCGCAAACGCGGCGGGCGAGAACGAGGTCTCGCGGTGATCCGCGCGCGGCAGCACGACATTCGTCGCGCCCTTGAGCGCCGGCCCGTCGAAGCCGATGTTGGTCGGCTTGCCGGGCGTGCCGATCCACACGCCGTCGAGCTGGGCGTACTTGTCGTTGTTGTCCGAGCGCAAGGTGAGCCACTTCACGCCGGGCGTGACCTCGTCGCCATTCGTGCCCTTGGGCGCATTGAGTTGCGTCATGAAGCCCGACAGGCCCGAGAACTCGTTGTTCTCGCGAAAGCCCTTCACGGCCCAGATGCCGTGCGCCGGGTTGCCGCCAAGCACCACATGGCTCACCACGGCCGCGCCGCCGCCGTTCTGCACGTAGTTGCGGATCGTGTTGCCGCCGCGCGAGTTGCCGATCAGCACGACCTTGCTCGCGCCCGTGGCCTTGAGCACCTTGTCGACCTCGGCCTTCAGGAAGACAGCCGAATCGGTGGTCGAACTGCGGCCGGGCTGGGCGATTGCGTCATCGTCGCGGGCGACCGGGTTCGGCTGGTCGACCGCAAAGAGCCGGTCGCGCGGCCAGCCGTTCGACTCGAAGCGCCAGATCGTGGTCTGCCACAGCGCCGCCGAATCGCCGTTGCCATGCATGAAGACGATCGGCGGGCGTTCGGTGGAGGAGGGCGTCGGCGCGGTGGCGCAGGCGGTCAGCATGGCGGTCGAGGCTAGCCCAAGGGCGAGGAGGGTGCGGCGGGATGGCATGTTTCTGTCCTGGCTGGGTTCCAAGTGAAAACGCCCGCCGGCGCAAGGCGGGCGGGCGTTGGATGCTATGGGAAAACTGCTGTCAGGCGAAGACGCCCGCAGTGTCCTGCATGCGCGCGGAGACTTCGCCCAGATGGTGCAGCGTGTCGCCGAAGGTCATCTCGAGCTGCGTGAGCTTGCGGAAGTAGTGGCTGCCGATGTATTCGTCGGTCACCCCGATGCCGCCATGCAACTGCACCGAGTTGGCGGCCACGTAGCGCATCGACGTGCCCAGCTGGTACTTGGCGCGCGCCAGCGCCTGGCGCCGTTCCTCGGCGGGGGCGTTGAGCTTGAGCGTCGCGTAGTAGCTCATCGAGCGTGCGAGTTCCAGCTGCATCTTCATGTCGGCGACGCGGTGGCGCAGCGCCTGGAAGGTGGAGATGGTCACGCCGAACTGCTTGCGCTGGTTCATGTACTCGACGGTGAGGGCGACGGTCTTGTCCATCACGCCGACCGCTTCGGCACAGGTGGCGGCAATGCCGACATCGACTGCGTATTCCAGCGCGGCCAGGCCGTCCGCCGTGATCAGCGTGGCGTCGGCCTTGTCGAACACGACTTCGGCTGCGCGGCCGCCGTCCTGCGTGCCGTAGCCGCGGGCCTCGACGCCGCTTGCGCTGCGCTCGACCAGGAAGAGGGCGATCTTGCCGTCGACCTTGGCCGGGACGATGTACGCGTCGGCTTCGTCGCCGACCGGCACCACGCTCTTGGCGCCGTTCAGCGACCAGCCGTCGCCGGCCTTGGCGGCATGGGCGTCGCACACGTCGAGGCGATAACGCGCCTTGCGCTCCTGGTAGGCCAGCACCACGATGGCCTGGCCACCGGCGATGCGCGGCAGCCAGTTGTCCTTGGTGCCTGCGTCGGCATAGCCGCTGAGCACGGCGCCGGCGATCAGCGTCTGCGCGAACGGTTCCAGCACGATGCCGCGGCCCAGTTCTTCCATCACGACCATGCCGGCCACCGGGCCCATGCCCAGGCCGCCGTCGTCCTCGGCGATATAAAGACCGCCCAGGCCCAGCTCGGCCAGTTCGTCCCAGGCTTCGCGCGAGAAACCGCCCTTGGCCTCGATGCCGCGGCGGCGTTCGAAGTCATAGCCCTTGTCGACCCATTTGCGAACGGCGTCGCGCAGTTGTTCCTGGTCGTCGGTGAAATTGAAATCCATGTTCTTGTCTCCTCAGCCCAGAACCGTCTGCGCGACGATGTTGCGTTGCACTTCGTTCGAGCCGCCGTAGATCGTGGTCTTGCGCATGTTGAAGAAGGTCGACGACAGCGGCGCGATCGCCGGGTTGCCGCCGGGGAAGTTGCCTTGCCAGCCGGCTTCCATCGCCTCGCGGATCAGCGGCAGCGAATAGGGGCCGCCGGCCAGCATCATCAGTTCGCTGTAGCGCTGCTGGATCTCGCTGCCGCGGATCTTGAGCAGGCCCGCCACGTCGAGCGAGTTCTTGCCCGAGGTGGCGGCCGAGAGCACGCGCAGCACCATCATCTCGAGCGCGACAATGTCGACTTCGAGCTTGGCGATCTCGTCGCGGAAGCGCGTGTCTTCGTAGACGCCTTCGCTCTTGGCGATGCGTTTCAGGCGCTCGAGCTCGCGCTTGGCGCGGTTCACGTCGGCGATGTTGGTGCGCTCGTGCGAGAGCAGGTGCTTGGCGTAGGTCCAGCCCTTGTTCTCTTCGCCGATCAGGTTTTCGGCGGGCACCTCGACGTTGTCGAAGAACACTTCGTTGACTTCATGGCCGCCGTCCAGCAGCTTGATCGGGCGCACGGTGACGCCGGGCGACTTCATGTCGAGCAGCAGGAAGCTGATGCCCGTTTGCGGCTTGCCTTCGTTGCTGGTGCGCACGAGGTTGAACATCCAGTCGCCGTACTGGCCGAGCGTGGTCCAGGTCTTCTGGCCGTTGACGATGTACTTGTCGCCCTTGCGCTCTGCCTTGGTCTTGACCGAGGCGAGGTCGGAGCCCGAGCCCGGTTCGCTGTAGCCCTGGCTCCACCAGACTTCGCCGCTCGCGATGCCGGGGAGGAAGCGCTTTTGCTGCTCGGCGTTGCCGAAGGCCATGATCACCGGGGCGACCATCACGGGGCCGAACGGAACGATGCGCGGTGCGCCGGCGAGGGCGGTTTCTTCCTCGAAGAGGTGGCGCTGCACGGCGGTCCAGCCGGGGCCGCCGAATTCGGTGGGCCATCCGTAGCCCAGCCAGCCCTTCTTGCCGAGGATCTTGGCCCAGCTCTGAAGATCGTCGCGCGTGAGTTCGAGCGCGTTGTGCACCTTGTGCGAAATCTCTTTGGGGAGGTTGTCCTTGACCCATGCGCGAATCTCTTCGCGGAACTTCTGTTCTTCGGGCGTGAAGCTCAAATCCATGCGTGCCTCGCTGTGTTGATCGGTCACCGCCGACGCGGTGTGTCTCCGGAGCTTCGAGTTTTAGCACGGTCGTGCTGTGATCTGGTGTCCGCGTTGCGACAAGCGGCCCACGGATAATCCCGCCCTCCCATGAAGAACATCGTGATCCTGATTTCCGGCGGCGGCTCCAACATGGCCGCCATCGTGCGTGCGGCCGAGAGCGACCGCTGGACCGAGCGCTTCGGCGCGCGCATTGCGGCCGTTGTGAGCAACAAGGCCGAAGCCGGCGGGCTTGCGTTCGCCAAGGCGCATGGCATTGCCACCGAAGTTGTGCCGCACAAGGAATTCCCGACCCGGGAGGCTTTCGACCAGGCGCTGGCGAAGGTCGTCGACGCGCATTCGCCGGCGCTGGTGGTGCTGGCGGGGTTCATGCGCATCCTGACGCCGGGCTTCGTCGAGCGCTATGCGGGCCGGCTGGTGAACATCCATCCTTCGCTGCTGCCGGCCTTTCCGGGGCTCCATACCCATCAGCGCGCCATCGATGCGGGCTGCAAGGTGGCCGGCGTGACCGTGCACCAGGTCACCACCGAACTCGACCATGGGCCGATCCTCGCGCAGGCCGTGGTGCCCGTGCTGCCCGACGACACCGCCGCCACCTTGGCGGGCAGGGTGCTGGCGCAGGAGCATCAGTTGTATCCACGCGCCATTGCCGGATGGCTTTCGGATACATCAAGTCACATTCGTTAATTTTGTTTATATTGGCAGGTTTTCGGGGGAGTTCGAAGTGAGAAATAGATACCCAAACCTGCTGGTGACTGTTGCTGGAGCCGCTCTCGTGGCGGGCTGTGCAGCGTCGACACCGGCGCCTGCACCTGCTCCCGCCCCGGCGCCCGCTGCGCGGACGGAGCCCGTCTACCAATGCAATGCCGATGGTGCGAAGTTCGCCGTCGGCCAGCCTCTGACGCCGCAGCTCGAGGCCGCGGCCCGGGCCCGGTCCGGTGCAGGGATCGTCCGCGCGCTGAAGCCGGGCGAGGCCGTCACGATGGAATTCAACGGCGGTCGGCTCAACCTCCATGTCGATGCGCGCAACCGCGTGACCGATGTCGGCTGCGGTTGACGCGTGCCTGCGCCAGCCCGGCTAGATCGGCGTGAACCTGCGCCGCATCACGCCGTCGATCTCGATCGTTTCGCCAAACATTGTGGCGGGGCGTACCCAGAGGCCGTGGGCCCCATAAAGCGCGCGGTACAGCGTCATGGGCTCCAGGGTTTCGCTGTGGCGCACGGTGCCCAGGACTTCGTATTCGCCGCCCTTGTAGTGGCGGTAGCGGCCTGGAGGCGTTTCGATCAGGGGTGGCAGGTCGTCGTCGTTCAACGGGGGCTTCTTTCTTCAAAAACGGTCGGTGCTTGATTTGACGGGAGTCGAATGGATCGCGCGGATTTTGTTCACCTGGTTCGACTGAGCGAGCATGCCAGTGCCGACAACAGCGCACGCTACCGGCGCAGTGTCGCGGCATTCGCTGCGCTCGGCTACCTCTGGGTGCTGGGCTGTCTCGGACTCTCGGTGGGCATCATCGCCTGGGTGGTTTCGTCGCTCGGGCGTGAACGCTTCAGCGTGTCGCACGGCTGGCTGCTGGCTTTTTCCGTGGGGCTGCTCTGGGCCACGGTGCGTGCGCTCTGGGTGCGCTTCGACGAGCCGGAGGGCAAGGAGCTCTCGCGCGCCGATGCGCCGGCGCTCTTCGAGGCGCTGGACCGCATCCGCGGCAAGATCAAGGGGCCGCCGGTCCATCGCGTCTATCTGGACGACGACTTCAACGCCAGCATCCGGCAGGTGCCGCGCTTCGGCCTCTTCGGGGGCGCAGTCAATTCCCTGAGCATCGGCCTGCCTCTTTTGATGATGCTGAACCGGCAGCGGCTGCTGTCGGTGCTGGCGCACGAGTACGGCCACCTGCGCGGCAACCACGGGAAGCTGAGTGCCTGGATCTACCGTACGCGGCTCTCCTGGCTCAAGCTGGACGCGAGCCTGCAGAGCGACGAAGGCGTGATGGCGCTGGTGTCGCAGGCCTTTTTCCGTTGGTATTTCCCGCGCTTCGCAGCGAAGACTTTCGCGCTGGCCCGGCAGGACGAATACGAGGCCGACCGCATCTCGGGCCGGCTGCTGGGCACCGCGGTGGCGGCCGCCGCGCTGACCGAGATCGCGATCAAGGGCAACTGGTACGCCAACGAGTTCTGGCCCTCGCACTGGGCTCGCGCCGAGCTGGAGCCGCAAGCCCCGGGACCCTTCGCGGCGCTGCGCAAGCTTGCCCACACGCCGCCGAGCGACGATTTCGCCCGCCAGGCGCTGCGCGAGGCGATGCGCCGCGTCAGCGACCTGGACGACACCCATCCGGTGCTGCGCGACCGGCTGGAAGCGCTGGGGCAGAAGGCGGTTCTGCCGCCATGGTCGGAGCGGCCGGCACTCGACCTGCTGGCCGACAGCGCGAAATGGATCGGGCATTTCGACAACCAATGGCGCCGCGCCCACGCCAGCGACTGGAAGCAGCACCATGCGCACCGCGCGCGCATCCGCGAGCGCATCGCGGTGCTGGCCGCGCGTGGCGAGCGCAACACACCCGACGAGATGGTCGAGTGGGCCGATTCCGAGCGCCGGCTCGATCCGGCAGCGCTGGTGCGCGTTCGTTACGAGAGCGCACTGCGCATCGCGCCGGAGCACCCGGGGGCGTTGCGCGGGCTGGTCCAGATGCTGCCCGTGAGCGACCGCGCCGGCCGTCTCGCGGTGCTCGAGCGGCTGCACCAGTCGGGCGCCGCCAGCCGCTGGTGGGCCGCCAAGAGCGCCGTCGCTTCGCTGGAAGACCCTGACGCCGGGCCCCACGACGAGGAAGCGTTGAAGCTGTGGCGCGGCCGGCTCAAGGAGGCGGAGGAAGCCGAGGCGCGCGCCTGGGAGGAAATCACCGAGACGCCGTTCTTCAGCCAGATCGGGCGACACGACCTGAACGACCACGAGTTGGGTGAATTGAAGGCGGATCTCGTTCGCTGTCTCCCTGTGTCGCGGGCCTGGCTGGTGCGCAAGAACCTGCGCGAATTCCCTTGGCGCCGTGCGTACATCGTGTTCGTCGAACTGCCGGGGCTCGATGACGGCGACCGCTGGCAGCTGTGCCGCCAGCTGGAGCAGACGCTGACCCTGCCAGGTGCGGCGCTGGTGCTCTGGGCCGGCGATTCGCCCACGCTGGCGGACATCGAGCAGCACGCTTTCGGGGTGGCCTGGACGCGCGAGGGGTAGCACGGCGACCGCCTGAGACAATCGGGGGATGCACCCCAAAGCCCTGTTGGAGGCCACCGCCGATCTGGTGGGCCTTGTCCTGAAATTCGATCACCCGGCCGACCAGGTCGTTTCCCGCTTCTTTCGCGACCACCGCGAGTTCGGCCCGCGAGAGCGCGCTACACTGGCCGAGACCGTCTACACCGTCCTTCGCAAGAAGCTTTTGTTCGACCACCTCTCGCCTTCGGGCAGCGGGTCAAAGGAGCGCCGCATGGCGATCCTCGGCTTTCACGGCCCGCGCGATTTTTTGAAGAGCGCGCTCAACGACACCGAGAAGCGCTGGCTCGACAACTGCGATGCCGTCAAGCCGGACGACCTGCTGGAGCGCCACCGTCACAACCTGCCGGAATGGCTGGTCACGCCGCTCAAGGCGCAACTCGGCGACGGATTCTGGCCGCTGGTCGAAAGCCTGCAGCAGTCGGCACCGCTCGACCTGCGCGTCAATGCGCTGACCGACAAGCGGGCGGAAGTGAAGGCGGAGCTTGCGAAGGCTGCTATTAAATCCGAAGCAACACCGTTCTCGCCCTGGGGCCTGCGCATCGAAGGCAAGCCGGCGTTGACCAAGCTGGATGCGTTCGCCCGCGGCGCCGTCGAGGTGCAGGACGAAGGCTCCCAACTGCTCGCGCTGCTGCTGGATGCCAAGCGCGGCGAGATGGTGGTCGATTTCTGCGCCGGCGCGGGCGGCAAGACGCTGGCCATCGGTGCCACGATGCGGAATACGGGCCGCCTCTACGCCTTCGATACGTCGGCGCACCGGCTCGATGCGCTCAAGCCGCGGCTGGCGCGCAGCAAGCTCTCGAATGTTCACCCGGCTGCCATCGCGCATGAGCGGGACGACCGGATCAAGCGCCTGGCGGGCAAGATCGACCGCGTTCTGGTCGACGCGCCGTGCTCGGGGCTCGGGACACTGCGCCGCAATCCCGACCTGAAATGGCGCCAGTCGCCCAAGTCGGTGGAGGAACTGACGGTCAAGCAGACCGCGATCCTGCAAAGCGCGGCCCGACTCGTGAAGTCTGGCGGTCGGCTGGTTTACGCCACCTGCAGCGTGCTGCCGGAGGAAAACGAAGCCATTGCGGAGGCTTTCGGCGCCGCCAACCCCGATTTCGAGCCGCTTGACGCCGCGGAACTGCTGCAGGGGCTCAAAGTGGAGGGTTTCGAGGCGCTTTGTGCCGGTGGGGCGGACGGCAGGCGCTACCTGCGACTGTGGCCGCACCGCCATTCAACCGACGGTTTCTTCGCGGCCGTGTGGAACCGCAAATAGGGGCGGGACTCCAAACTAGGGTTAATCAGCGCTTTTCCTGAAGGGTAAACGGCCTCGTTTTGGCCCTGTCGCCTTAAAATCGCCGGTTAGCTTAAGGCTGCACCTTCGTGTGGCTATGGAGTACCTGACTCAATGTTGCTTCCTGACTCTGCCGTTCTCAACGCGGCCATCCAATGGCTCGGACACGGCTTGTGGGACCTCACATGGTGGCAAGTCGTGCTGTACACGCTCGTCACCACGCACATCACGATTGCTGCGGTCACGATCTTCCTGCACCGCACGCAAACGCACCGGGCCATGGATCTGGGCCCGATCCCTTCGCATTTCTTCCGCCTCTGGCTGTGGCTCGGCACCGGCATGGTGACCAAGGAATGGGTTGCCATTCACCGCAAGCACCACGCCAAGTGCGAAACGCAGGAAGACCCGCACAGCCCGCAGGTCAAGGGCATCGACGAAGTGTTCTGGCGCGGCGCAGAGCTGTATCGCAAGGAATCGAAGAACAAGGACACGATCGATCGCTACGGCCACGGCACGCCCGATGACTGGATCGAACGCAACCTGTATTCGCGCTACAGCTGGCAAGGCGTGGGCCTGATGCTGGTGATCAACCTGGCGCTGTTCGGCACGCTCGGCATGGCCGTGTGGGCAGTCCAGATGCTCTGGATCCCGATCACCGCCGCCGGCATCATCAACGGCATCGGCCACTACTGGGGCTACCGCAACTTCGAAGCGCCCGACGCCAGCCGCAACATCATGCCCTGGGGCCTGATCATCGGCGGCGAAGAGTTGCACAACAACCACCACACCTACCCGACATCGGCCAAGTTCTCGGTCAAGAAGTACGAGTTCGACATCGGCTGGATCTACATCCAGGCGATGCAGGCCATCGGCTGGGCCAAGGTCAAGAAGGTGCCGCCGAAGATGCAGATGGGCGACATCCAGCCCGTGGCCAACGAGAAGACGCTCGAGGCCGTTATCGCCAATCGCTACGAAGTCATGGCCGGCTATGCCCGCGAAATGCGCCGCGCGACCAGCGAAGAGCTGGCCCTCTTGAAGACCAAGGGCGCCGACCTGTCGGTGCTCAAGGCTGCCAAGCGCTGGCTGCACCGCGACGACGACAAGGTGCCCGCCTCGGCCCGCACGCACATCGTGCAGGCACGTGCAGCCCACCCGGTGCTCGACAAGATGGTGACGATGCGCGAAGAGCTGCGTCAGCTCTGGCTCAATACCTCGCAATCGCGCGAGCAACTGGCGGCCGATCTGGCGGCCTGGTGCCATCGTGCTGAAGCCAGCGGCATTGCGGGTTTGCGCGAGTTCTCGACGCGCCTGCGCGCTGCACGCGCCTGAGAGGCTTGGCCTTTCAATAAGAAAGCCGACCTCGGGTCGGCTTTTTTGTGTCTGCCGTATTTGTGCATTGGTATCGCCGGAGGGGCCAACACAAATCGACAGGCAACAAAAAACCCGCTGGGTAAGCAGCGGGTTTTTCGTTTGGCAAACCAGGGCTGAATTACTTCAGCTTGATTTCCTTGTATTCGACGTGCTTGCGTGCCTTCGGGTCGAACTTCATGATCGACATCTTTTCAGGCATCGTCTTCTTGTTCTTGCTGGTCGTGTAGAAGTGGCCGGTACCCGCGGTGGATTCCAGCTTGATCTTTTCGCGTCCGCCTTTGCTCGTTGCCATGATTCAGCTCCTTAAGCTTGGCCGCGTGCGCGCAGGTCTGCGAGCACGGCGTCGATACCGTTCTTGTCGATCAGGCGCAGTGCAGCGCTCGAAACGCGCAGGCGAACCCAGCGGTTTTCAGTCTCGACCCAGAAACGGCGGTATTGCAGGTTCGGCAGGAACCGGCGCTTGGTTTTGTTGTTGGCGTGGGAAACGTTGTTTCCGACCATCGGGCCTTTGCCCGTTACGTCGCATACGCGTGCCATGTGGACACTCTTTCTTGAACAGCTGGCACCGGCGCAATCGTGGTGATTGCAGGTGTTTTGCAGCTTGACCTCGCCAGAAACGGGTGGCGGTACCCCGGCTTTGCCTGAACGCAGCGAGCCCCCGAGAGAGGGCCCTGTTTCGGCAAAGCCTCGGATTATAGCCCTTTTGGGTTGCGCCCGAATTTAGAGGGTGCCGTCCTGCTCCAGGAAGCGCTGTGCATCCAGCGCAGCCATGCAGCCCGTGCCGGCGCTTGTGATGGCCTGGCGGTACACGTTGTCCTGCACGTCGCCGGCGGCGAAGACGCCCGGAATGCTGGTCATCGTGGCGAAGCCCTGCAGGCCCGAGCGGGTCAGGATGTAGTTGTCCTTCATTTCCAGCTGGCCCTGGAAGATGTCGGTGTTGGGATGGTGTCCGATGGCGATGAAGCAACCCTTGAGATCGATCTGCTCGGTCTCGCCGGTCTGCGTGTTCTTGATCCGGATGCCGGTCACGCCGGTGCCGTCTCCCAGCACCTCGTCGAGTTCGTTGTGCAGCTTCAGAACGATCTTGCCTTCGGCAACCTTCTCCTTGACCTTGTCGATCAGGATCGGCTCGGCGCGGAACTTGTCGCGGCGATGCACCAGCGTGACCTTGTTCGCGATGTTGGAAAGGTACAGCGCTTCCTCGACGGCCGTGTTGCCGCCGCCGATTACGCAGACTTCCTGCTCGCGATAGAAGAAGCCGTCGCAGGTCGCGCAGGCGGAGACGCCGCGGCCCATGAACTTCTCTTCGGAATCGAGGCCCAGGTACTTGGCGGATGCACCCGTGGCGATGATCAGCGAATCGCAGGTGTAGGTGCCGCTGTCGCCGGTCAGAATGAACGGGCGCTTGCTCAGGTCGACCTTGTTGATGTGGTCGAAAACGATCTGCGTCTTGAAGCGTTCGGCGTGTTCGAGAAAACGCTGCATGAGCTCCGGCCCCTGCACGCCATGCACATCGGCCGGCCAGTTGTCGACCTCGGTGGTGGTCATCAACTGGCCGCCCTGGGCGATGCCCGTGATGAGCAAAGGCTGCAGGTTTGCGCGGGCCGCGTAGACGGCCGCGGTATAGCCGGCGGGGCCGGAGCCGAGAATCAAAACCTTGGCGTGTTGGGGAGCAGACATGAATAGAAAACCTAGGATATACGCTGCGTCAGCGTGTACATTTTCAGGGTGGTAGCGATATATATGGAGTATCACCGCCCGGTTCAACACCGGGTGCACGGTGTTTTCAATGCGCGCGATTGTAGTAATCCATTGGCTTGCCTTCTGGACCAACTCCGCGTGCTGTCTCAGGGATTGATAAATGTCGATGCTGTCCAACCTTGAATTGCTTCGGCGCGTTCCTTTGTTCGCGTCGTTGACGGCCACGCAGTCCGCAAGCATCGCGGATGCGATCATCAAGAAGCGCTTCAAGCGCGCCGAAGTTGTCGTGGAGCAGGGCAAGAAGTCCGATGCGCTCTACATCATCCTCACCGGGAGAGCCCGGGTGACCAGTGCCGACAGCCGGGGCCGCGAGGTCATCCTGGCCACGCTGCACCCCGGCGACTACCTCGGCGAAATGAGCCTGATCGACGACGAGCCGCACTCGGCCACGGTGCGCACCGAGATCCAGTGCGACGTCCTCATGCTCGGCCGCGATGCGTTTGCGCGCTGCCTGCCCGAGAACTCCTCAATGGCCTACAACATCATGCGCGGCTTGGTGCAGCGCCTGCGCCATGCCGACCGGAAGATCGAGTCCCTGGCGCTGATGGACGTCTACGGCCGCGTGGCCCGCTCGCTGCTCGAATTCGCGGTCGACGACGGCGCTGGCAACCTCAAGGTGCGCGACAAGATCTCCCGCCAGGACCTGGCCAAGATGGTCGGTGCCTCGCGAGAAATGGTGAGCCGCGTGATGAAGGATCTGGAAGAGCGCGGCTTCGTTCAGACCCTGGACGATGGCTCGATGATCGTCAAGGAACGGCTCCTGACGCTCACCTGAGCGTTCGGGCCGGTCGCTTCTGGCGGCGCCGGCCTTTTGTTGTAGTGTTCGGGCGTCCGGCCCCCGATTTCCAGGGCCGGGTGCCGTGTTTTTCATGACCTATTCGCTCAATACGCTTCAATCTTCTTCTGCTGCCGATGGGCAACCCGTGCGCGTGCGCGCCATGCGCTTCGCCCACGAAATCACGTTGATCGCCGGATTCGCAGCGCTGTTGTTCTGGCTGCTCGCGATGCTGAGCTTCACGCCCTCCGACGCTGCCTGGTCGACATCGGGCACCGGCGGCGACATCAAGAACTGGGGCGGCCGCATCGGCGCCTGGCTGGCCGATGGCAGCTACTACGCGGCCGGCTATTCCGTCTGGTGGTGCCTCGCGGCCGGCTTGCGTGCCTGGCTGTCTTCGCTGGCCAATTGGCTCCGTGGCGGTGAAGCCGCACCGGCCGAGCAGCCCCCGCGCGGCCGCTTCAATCGCAGCCGCCTCGCGTTCTGGTTCGGCCTGATCCTGCTGTTGTGCGCGAGCACCATGCTCGAATGGTCGCGCCTGTACCGGCTCGAATCGCACCTGCCGGGTTCGGGTGGCGGTGCGCTCGGTTATCTCGTGGGACCGGCCAGCGTGCGCTGGATGGGCTTCACCGGCTCGGCGCTGGTGGCCATTGCCGGCGGCGTGATCGGCTCGGCGCTGGTCTTCCGTTTCTCGTGGAGCCTGATTGCCGAGCGCATCGGTGCCCGCGCCTATTCGCTCTTCGAGTCGCGCCGCGAGAAGCGCGAGATGGCCGCCGACATCGCCATGGGCAAGCAGGCGGCCCGCGAGCGCGCCGAAGCCGACGAGCCTGCATTCACGCGCGGCGATTCGGGCAGCAAGGGCGGCGAGCCGACCATGACGACCGATTTCCCCGACGACGAGGAAATCCTCATCGAGCCGCGCCCCAAGCGCCGCCCGCCGTCGCCACCGGTGCAGATCGAACCCGCGATGACCGAGGTGCCCCGAAGCGATCGCGTCGTCAAGGAGCGCCAGAAGCCCCTCTTCAAGGAACTTCCCGACAGCAAGCTGCCGCAGGTCGACCTGCTCGATGCTGCGTTGGCGCGCCAGGAAACCGTCTCCGCCGACACGCTCGAGATGACCTCGCGCATGATCGAGAAGAAGCTCAAGGACTTCGGCGTCGAAGTGCGCGTGGTGCTCGCCTCGCCGGGCCCGGTGATCACCCGCTACGAGATCGAGCCCGCCACCGGCGTCAAGGGATCGCAGATCCTGGGCCTTGCCAAGGACCTCGCGCGTTCGCTCTCGCTGGTGTCGATCCGCGTGGTCGAGACCATTCCCGGCAAGAACTACATGGCGCTCGAACTGCCGAACGCCAAGCGTCAGTCGATCAAGCTCAGCGAAATCCTGGGCTCGCAGATCTACAACGAAGGCAAGTCCATGCTCACCATGGGCCTGGGCAAGGACATCATCGGTAACCCCGTGGTGGCCGACCTCGCGAAGATGCCGCACGTGCTGGTGGCCGGTACCACCGGTTCGGGCAAGTCGGTGGGTATCAACGCCATGATCCTGTCGCTGCTCTACAAGGCCGAGGCACGCGACGTGCGGCTCTTGATGATCGACCCGAAGATGCTCGAAATGTCGGTCTACGAAGGCATTCCGCACCTGCTGGCGCCCGTGGTCACCGACATGCGCCAGGCCGCGCACGGCCTGAACTGGTGCGTGGCCGAGATGGAGCGCCGCTACAAGCTCATGAGCAAGCTCGGTGTGCGCAACCTGGCCGGCTACAACACCAAGATCGACGAAGCCAAGGTGCGCGAGGAATTCATCTACAACCCCTTCAGCCTCACGCCGGACGATCCGGAGCCGCTCAAGCGCGAGCCGCACATCGTGGTGATCATCGACGAGCTGGCCGACCTGATGATGGTGGTGGGCAAGAAGATCGAAGAGTTGATCGCCCGCCTCGCGCAGAAGGCGCGCGCCGCCGGCATCCACCTCATCCTGGCCACGCAGCGCCCCAGCGTCGACGTGATCACCGGCCTCATCAAGGCCAACATCCCCACGCGCATCGCGTTCTCGGTGGGCTCCAAGATCGACAGCCGCACCATCCTCGACCAGATGGGCGCCGAGGCGCTGCTGGGCATGGGCGATATGCTCTACATGGCCAGCGGCAGCGGCCTGCCGATCCGCGTGCACGGTGCCTTCGTGAGCGACGAGGAAGTGCACCGCGTGGTGGCCTACCTCAAGAGCCAGGGCGAACCCGACTACATCGAGGGCGTGCTCGAAGGCGGCACGGTCGATGGCGACGGTGACGGCGACCTGCTGGGCGGTGGCGATGCCGAGAAGGACCCGATGTACGACCAGGCGGTCGAAGTCGTGCTCAAGAACCGCAAGGCCAGCATCTCGCTGGTGCAGCGCCATTTGAAGATCGGCTACAACCGCGCCGCGCGCCTTGTCGAAGACATGGAAAAGGCAGGTTTGGTCAGTGCCATGAGCGGCAGCGGCCAGCGCGAAATCCTGGTGCCCGCGCGCACCGAATAATTGATTGGTGCGGCAGCGGCTCTCAATTCCGGTTACGTGCTGAAAGGCAATTTGCAGAAGCGCTCGCGGGCATTGCAAATCTTCATGAAGACCTACACCTGCCGCAATTCGCGGCAGTTAGGGTCGATGCCCTGTGCAATAGCTTTTCCGAGCTTTTTCGAGGAATCCAAATTGAAAATCCGCCATTGGTTACTGATTGGCCTTCTCTGCTCCGCCAATGCCTGGGCTGGAGGCCTTGAAAGCCTCGAGACCTTCGTGAAGACGGTCAAATCCGGCCGCGCCGAATTCACCCAGACCGTGACCGCGCCCTCGCGCGAAGGCCAGCCCGGCCGCGTCAAGACATCGACTGGCACCTTCGAATTCCAGCGTCCCGGCAAATTCAAGTTCGATTACCGCAAGCCTTTTGCCCAGAGCATCGTGGCCGATGGCAAGACACTGTGGCTTTACGACGCCGACCTGAACCAGGTCACGCAGCGGGCCCAGGCGCAGGCGTTGGGCTCCACCCCGGCGGCGCTGATCGCCGCGGCGCCCGACCTTCGTGCGCTGCAGGCCGATTTCGCGCTCGAAGCCGCGCCCGAACGCGACGGCCTCGAATGGGTCAAGGCCACCCCGAAGAACAAGGACGGCCAGTTGCAAAGCGTGCTGGTCGGCTTCCAGGGCGAGGCCCTCGCGGCGCTCGAAATCCTCGACAGCTTCGGCCAGCGCTCGGTGCTCAAGTTCAGTAAGGTCGAAGTGAATCCTTCGCTCTCGGCCAGCGTGTTCGACTTCAAGGCGCCCGCAGGCGCCGACGTCGTCAAGCAGTAATCGCCACAAGGTTTGGCCACCAGTTCCCACCAACCCCTTGCCGAGCGTCTTCGTCCGAAGACGCTCGGCGAAGTGATCGGCCAGCAGCACCTGCTCGGCCCGGGCATGTCGCTGCGCATCGCCTTCGAGTCGGGCCAGCCGCATTCCTGCATCCTCTGGGGGCCGCCGGGCACCGGCAAGACCACCATCGCGCGGCTGATGGCCGACGCCTTCGACGCACAGTTCCTGAGCATCAGCGCGGTCCTGGGCGGCGTGAAGGACATCCGCGAGGCGGTCGAGCGCGCCACGGCCGCGCGGGACGGCCTGGAGCAGCAGCGCACCATCGTCTTCGTCGACGAGGTGCACCGCTTCAACAAGAGCCAGCAGGACGCGTTCCTGCCGCATGTGGAATCGGGGCTTTTCACCTTCATCGGCGCGACCACCGAGAACCCCTCGTTCGAGGTCAACTCGGCCTTGTTGTCGCGGGCGGCGGTGTACGTGCTGCAGTCGCTCAACGAAGGCGATCTCAAGCAGATCGTCGCCAAGGCGCAATCGATTCAGGCGGTCCCGGCCATCGACGAGGCGGCCATCGACCGCCTCGTGGCCTATGCCGACGGCGACGCGCGCCGCCTGCTCAACACGCTCGAAACGCTTGCCGTCGCGGCCCGCGCCGAGAAGCTGGAAAACATCGGCGATGAATGGCTGCTGCGCGTGCTCGGCGAGCGCATGCGGCGCTACGACAAGGGCGGCGAGCAGTTCTACGACACCATCAGCGCGCTGCACAAATCGGTGCGCGGCAGCGATCCAGATGCCGCGCTCTATTGGTTCGTGCGCATGCTCGACGGCGGTGCCGATCCCCGCTACATGGCACGGCGCCTCGTGCGCATGGCCAGCGAGGACATCGGCCTGGCCGACCCCCGCGCGCTGCGCCTGGCGCTCGATGCGGCCGAGGTCTACGAGCGCCTGGGCACGCCCGAGGGCGAGCTCGCGCTGGCCGAATGCGTCGTGTACCTTGCGATCGCACCCAAGTCGAACGCGGTCTACAAGGCCTACAACGCCGTGCGCGCCCTCATCAAGAAGGACAGCACGCGCCCGGTGCCCATGCACCTGCGCAATGCGCCCACCAAGCTCATGAAGGAGCTCGACTACGGCAAGGGCTACCGCTATGCGCACGACGAGGAGGGCGGTTTCGCCGCCGGCGAAAACTACCTGCCCGAGGGCCTGGAAGGCCAGGTTTTCTACGAGCCCGTGGACCGCGGCCTCGAAATCCGCATCGGCGAAAAGCTGCGCGAACTGCGCCGCCTGAACGCTGGAAAAGGCGACTGATACCCTCTTGCGCGCCCTGCGCGTGCCGCGCATGAACTTACGCCCATACAGCATGGCGTGAGCGGGTAAACCCCGGTCGCTGCGCACCAAATCAGCGCTGGTGCGTGCTTACAATCCCGCCCACAAATCCGCCTGCGACACATGCTGGCTGGTTTTTTGCTTGTCCAGCCAAGGGCGCCAAACCGGTGCCACGGTGGGTGAATGGCACCCCGCAACGGTGCAACACATAGGGAATCGCGTTATGGAAATATTGCTGCAGCAGATCATCAACGGTCTGGTACTCGGCAGCATGTATGCCTTGATAGCCTTGGGCTACACCATGGTGTACGGCATCATCAACCTCATCAATTTCGCGCACGGAGAAGTGCTGATGGTGGGGGCTCTCACAAGCTGGACCATCATCGGCCTCATGAAGGACGGCATGCCCAACACGCCGGGCTGGCTGATCCTTCTCATCGCATTGATCATTGCCTGCATCGTCGCGGCCACGCTCAATTTCGTGATCGAGAAGGTGGCCTACCGGCCGTTGCGCAACAGCCCCAAGCTCGCGCCGCTCATCACGGCCATCGGCATGTCGATCCTGCTGCAGACGCTGGCCATGATCATCTGGAAGCCGACCAACAAGGCCTACCCCAACCTGCTGCCGACCGACCCCATCCACGTGGGCGGCGCCGTGATCTCGCCCACGCAGGTCATGATCCTGAGCGTCACGGCGTTTTCGCTCGTGGTGCTGATGTGGCTGGTCAACTACACCAAGCTCGGGCGCGCCATGCGCGCCACCGCGGAGAACCCGCGCGTCGCCGCGCTCATGGGCATCCGCCCCGACATGGTCATCTCGGCCACCTTCATCATCGGCGCTGTGCTCGCGGCCATCGCCGGCGTGATGTATGCATCGAACTACGGCATCGCGCAGCACGCGATGGGCTTCCTGCCCGGCCTGAAGGCCTTCACCGCAGCCGTGTTCGGCGGCATCGGCAACCTCGCGGGCGCGGTGGTCGGCGGCATCCTGCTCGGCCTCATCGAGGCCATCGGCTCCGGCTACATCGGCACCCTCACGGGTGGCGTGCTGGGCAGCAACTACAGCGACATCTTCGCGTTCATCGTGCTGATCGTCATGCTCACCCTGCGACCGTCGGGCCTGCTCGGCGAACGCGTGGCGGACCGTGCCTGAGGAGCGACGCATCATGAAGAACAGAAAAAACCTCGCTCTCTACGTCATCGGCGCCATCGCGGTGCTTGCGCTGCCCCTGCTGCTGCAGATGCAGGGCAACGCCTGGGTGCGCATCGCCGACATCGCCTTGCTCTACGTGCTGCTGGCCCTGGGCCTCAACATCGTGGTTGGCTATGCCGGCCTGCTCGACCTGGGCTATGTCGCCTTCTTCGCGGTGGGGGCCTACCTCTTCGCGCTCATGGGTTCCTCGCACCTGACCGAGACCTTCCCGTGGTTCGCGCAGATGTTCCCGAACGGGCTGCACACCTCGCTGCTGATCGTGATACCGCTCGCGCTCGTGGTGGCCGGCGTGCTCGGCGTGCTGCTCGGCGCGCCCACGCTCAAGCTGCGCGGCGACTACCTGGCGATCGTGACGCTCGGCTTCGGCGAAATCATCCGCGTGTTCCTGAACAACCTGGACCAGCCGGTGAACATCACCAACGGTCCCAAGGGCATCACGGCGATCGACTCGATCAAGTTCTGGGGCCTCGACCTCGGCAAGGCCTGGAAGTTCGACGGCTTCACCATCTCCTCGGTGTCGCTGTACTACTACCTCTTCCTGGCGCTCGTGATCGCCACCATCATCATTTCGCACCGCCTGCAGGTCTCGCGCATCGGGCGCGCCTGGATGGCGATTCGCGAAGACGAGATCGCCGCCAAGGCGATGGGCATCAACACCCGCAACATGAAGCTCCTGGCCTTCGGCATGGGCGCGAGCTTCGGCGGCGTCTCGGGCGCGATGTTCGCGGCCTTCCAGGGCTTCGTCTCGCCCGAGTCCTTCAGCCTGATGGAGTCGGTGATGATCGTGGCCATGGTGGTGCTGGGCGGCATCGGGCACCTGCCCGGCGTCATCCTCGGCGCGGTGCTGCTGGCTGCATTGCCCGAAGTGCTGCGCTATGTGGCCGGCCCGCTGCAATCGCTGACCGACGGCCGCCTCGATGCGTCCATCCTGCGCCAGCTCTTCATCGCGCTCGCCATGATCGTCATCATGCTGGTGCGACCGCGCGGCCTCTGGCCGTCGCCCGAGCACGGCAAGACGCTGACCAAGAAGGGCGGCGTGCCCGTCGACCCGACCCATGCCGCCGTTGCGCCCGGTTCGTTGCAGACCCACGCCCCGGGCATCGATACACCCGCCGACGAATTGCCCGGCGGTGCCGAGCGTCCCATGTCGATCAATCCGTGAGCCGAGGAGAAACAGACATGACGACAACCACAGACACCATCCTCGACGTTCGCGGCATCTCCAAGCGCTTCGGCGGCCTGCAGGCGCTTTCCGACGTCGGCATCACCATCAAGCGTGGCCAGGTCTATGGCCTGATCGGCCCCAACGGCGCCGGCAAGACCACCTTCTTCAACGTGATCACCGGGCTCTACACGCCCGACAGCGGCACCTTCGAGCTGGCCGGCAAGCCCTACCAGCCGACGGCGGTGCACGAAGTGGCCAAGGCCGGCATCGCGCGCACCTTCCAGAACATCCGCCTCTTCGCCGAAATGACGGCGCTGGAGAACGTGATGGTCGGCCGCCACATCCGTACCCATTCGGGTGTGTTCGGCGCGATGCTGCGCACCGGCAGCTTCAAGGCCGAGGAAAAAGCCATTGCCGACCGTGCGCACGAGTTGCTCGACTACGTGGGCATCGGCAAGTTCGCCGACTACAAGGCGCGCACGCTGAGCTACGGCGACCAGCGCCGCCTCGAGATCGCCCGTGCGCTGGCCACCGACCCGCAGCTCATCGCGCTCGACGAGCCGGCGGCCGGCATGAATTCGACCGAGAAGGTGCTGCTGCGCGAGCTGATCGACCGCATCCGCCGCGACGACCGCACCATCCTGATCATCGAACACGACGTCAAGCTCATCATGGGCCTGTGCGACCGCGTCACCGTGCTCGACTACGGCAAGCAGATTGCCGAGGGCACGCCGGTCGACGTGCAGAAGAACGAAAAAGTGATCGAGGCTTACCTCGGAACGGGGGGGCACTGAAATGAGCACAGCAACGATGACGAGCGAAGAAGAAACCCGCGCCACCGCGGTGCAGGCCAAGGCGGCCGGCAAGACGCTGCTCAAGGTCAGCGGCCTGAAGGTCGGCTATGGCGGCATCCAGGCCGTCAAGGGCGTGGACTTCGAGGTGCGCGAGGGCGAGCTGGTCTCGCTGATCGGCTCCAACGGCGCCGGCAAGACGACCACCATGAAGGCCATCACCGGCACGCTGCCGGCTGGTGCGGGCAACATCGAGTTCCTCGGCCGCAGCATCAAGGGCCGCGGCGCCTGGGACCTCGTGGGCGAAGGCCTCGTGATGGTGCCCGAAGGCCGCGGCGTCTTCACGCGCATGACAATCACCGAGAACCTGCAGATCGGCGCCTACATCCGCACCGACAAGGCGGGCATCGCGAGCGACATGGAACGTGTGTTCGTCACCTTCCCGCGTCTGCGCGAGCGCAAGGACCAGCTGGCCGGCACGATGTCGGGCGGCGAGCAGCAGATGCTCGCCATGGGCCGCGCGCTGATGGCGCGCCCCAAGGTGCTGCTGCTCGATGAACCCACCATGGGCCTTTCGCCGATCATGTGCGACAAGATCTTCGAAGTGGTGCAGACCGTCGCCTCGCAAGGTGTCACGATCCTGCTGGTGGAGCAGAACGCCAACCGCGCGCTGCAACTGGCCGACCGTGGCTACGTGATGGAGTCGGGGCTCATCACGATGGACGGCGACGCCAAGGAACTGCTGCGCGACCCGCGGGTGCGGGCCGCGTACCTCGGCGAATAACTCAGTCCACTTTCGCGCCGGTCGCTTTCACGACCTTCTCGTACTTCGCGAGTTCGGTCTTCATGAAAGCGCCGAACTGCTCAGGCGAATTGCCTACGGGCTCGGCCAGCAGCGATGCAAAACGGGTCTTCGTTTCCGGCGCATTCAGCGCGGCAACGAAGGCCTGATTGAGCTTCACGACCATGTCGTGCGGCGTACCGGCCGGCGCGACCAGGCCCCACCAGGTGTCGATCGAGAAGCCCTTGAGCGTGTCGGCCACCGGCGGCACCTCGGGCAGCGCGCTGCTGCGTTGCAGCGTCGTCACCGCAATCGCCTTCAGCTTGCCCGAGCGGATGTTCGGCGCTGCGGTTGCGAGGTTGTCGAAGTTGAAATCGACCTGCCCCGAGATCAGCGCCAGCTGCGCCGGGTTGCCGCCGTTGTACGGAATGTGCAGCGCGAAGATGCCCGCTTCCTTCTTGAAGAGCTCGCCCGCCAGGTGCCCGGCACTGCCGTTGCCGCCGCTGCCGTAGTTGAGCTTGGCGGGGTTGGCCTTGGCGTAGCGGATCAGGTCGGCTACCGAGTTGATATTCAGGCGCTTGGCCGTCTCGGCGTTCATCACGAGCACGTTGGGCACGCGGACCATTTGCGTGATCGGCGCGAAGTCGGTCGCGGCGTTGAACGGGATCTTGCTGTAGAGCCACGGGTTGACCGCGTTGGTGGCCGTGGCCGCGACGCCGATCGTGAGGCCGTCCGGCGGCGCCTTGGCCACGATGTCGGCGCCGATGTTGCCGCCCGCACCGGGCTTGTTGTCGATGATGACCGGGCCCAGCACGTCCTTGACGCGCTCGGCCAGCATGCGCGCGGTGACGTCGATGGGGCCGCCTGCGGCGTAAGGCACGACGAGGCGGATGGGGCGCTGCTGCTGGGCCGTGGCGTGGCCTGCGCCGAGGGTTGCGGCGCCTGCGAGCAGGGTGAGGAGGAAGCGTCTCGTCTTCATTTTTCTTGGCTGTCTACGGGTGGGGAATCGGGGTCGGGGCGGGATCGGGGCTGGGCGAGCTCAGGGCATGGCCTTGTCGGCCTCGGTGGTGAACGCGTCGGCAAAGAATTCTTCTTCGGGCAGGCCCGCCAGCGCCACGTAGTCGCGCTTGGCCGAGTCGACCACGATGGGCGCGCCGCAGGCATAGACCTGGTGGCCCGACAGGTCTGCGAAGTCTTCCAACACCGCCTGGTGGACGAAGCCGGTGCGACCGGTCCAGTTGTCGTCGGGCGTGGCGTTGGAGATCACTGGCACGTAACGCAGGTTCGGCATCTCTGCCAATTGGCCGCGCACCCACTCGTCCATGTACAGGTCTTCCGGGCGGCGGCCGCCCCAGTAGAGCGTGGCGGGCCGCTCGATGCCCTTGAACTTCATGTGCTCCAGCAACGCCTTGATCGGGGCGAAACCCGTGCCCGAGGCCAGGAGGATCATCGGTTTGTCGGAGTCCTCGCGCAGGAAGAAGCTGCCGAAGGGGCCTTCGATGCGCAGGATTTCCTTTTCCTTCATGACGCCGAAGACATGGTCGGTGAACTTGCCGCCCGGCAGGTGACGCAGGTGCAGTTCGATGCCCGTGCCCGGCTGGGCCAGCGTGTGCGGCGCGTTGGCCATCGAGTAACTGCGGCGCGCGCCGTCGCGCAATATGAACTCCACGTATTGCCCCGCATGGAACTGCAGCGGCTCGCCGGCCGGCAGTTGCAGGCGCAGCATCATCACGTCGTGCGATTGCCGCGTGAGGGCCAGCACCCGTACCGGCATCTTGCGGATCGGCAGCGCACCGGCCTCGGTGACCTGGCGCGATTCGAGCACCACGTCGCTGGTGGCGTGGGCGCAGCAGGTCAACACATAGCCCGCGAGCTGCTCCTCGGCGCTCAGGGCCTTGCTCTGGTGCGGGCCGAGGGTGACTTCGCCCGAGAGCTTCTTGCACTTGCAGGAGCCGCAGGCGCCGTCTTTGCAGCCATAGGGCAGGCCGATGCCTTGACGGATGCCGGCTGCCAGGATGGTTTCGTCGCCGTGAACCACGAAATGGCGCCCGCTGGGTTCGACGGTGATGGAAAAGCCGGCTTCGTGCGGCGGTGCAGCAGTCATCTGTATTCTTCGGCTTGTTTTTCAGCCTGGGTCTGAAACGGAAAGGGAACAGGATTTTGCCTTCAATCAATAGCCCCTCCGGCGCGCTGCCGGCGCGGTTCCGGCGCGAGCGCCTCCTGATCGTCGGTTGCGGCGATGTCGGCCAGCGGGTGGCGCGAGACCTGCGCGGCCGCATGCAGCTGGTGGCGCTCACGTCCTCGGCCGAGCGGGTCGCTGCGCTGCGTGAGGCCGGGATCCGCCCGCTGGTGGGCAACCTGGACGCGCCGGCCACGCTGCGCCGGCTGGCGGGCATCGCGACGCGGGTGTTGCACTTGGCGCCGCCTGCGCGCGATGGCGGCGCCGCCTGGTGGCGTGACCAGCGGACCACGGCCCTGGCGCGCGCGCTGCGGCTGCGCTCGGTGCCTCTGGCCCTCGTCTACGGCTCGACCAGCGGCGTGTACGGCGATTGCGGCGGCGCCCGCGTGAGCGAAACGCGCGCCGTGCGGCCCGACACGCCACGCTCCCACCGCCGCGTGGATGCCGAGCGCGCCGTGCGCTGGCTCGGCCGCAGCGCCGGCGTGCGCGCGAGCATCCTGCGCATTCCGGGCATCTACGCGCCCGACCGCGAGAACGGCACGCCCCGCGCGCGTCTGCAGCGCGGCACGCCGGTGCTGCGGCAGGAGGACGACGTCTACACCAGCCACATCCATGCCGACGACCTGGCGCGCGCCTGCATCGCGTCGCTATTCCGGGGCCGGCCGCAGCGCATCGTCCATGCCGCGGACGACACCGAATTGCGCATGGGCGACTACGTCGATCTCGCGGCCGATCTCTACGGCATGCCGCGCCCGCCGCGCGTGCCGCGCGAGGAAGCCGAGCGCCAGTTGCCGCTGCAGTTGCTGAGCTTCATGGGCGAATCGCGCCGGCTTGACAACACGCGGCTCAAGCGCGAATTGCGCGTGCGGCTCGCGCACCCGACCGTGCACACCGGCCTGCGCGCCGAGGCCTGAAGACCCACGCCATGCCCAGCCTGCCCGCGGAGGCCTTCCATTTTGTCGATCGGGCCAACTGGGCGGCCGTGCAGGTGCAGGGGCTGTGCAGCACCGACGAACTGCTGCGCCGGGGCGCATTCGGCGTCGAGGTCGAGGCGGCCGTGCGCGCCCATCGCCCCCAGGGCGTGACCCTGCCCGACGGTTGCTACATCCGCGACCAGCGGCCGATGCCGCCGCAGGCGCTCGCGCGTTGCCTCGACCCGGGCCTGGCGCCGGCCGACTGGTATGCGCTGCTCAACAGTTGCGTGTTCTTCTGGCTTGACCCCGATCGCGTGACGCGCCATCGGGCCGCGCTGGGCAACCGCCCGCAGATGCTGCTGACCTTCGATGCCAGGGCACTGGCGACTGCCTACGAGGCGGCGGCGCATGTGACACCGTTCAACACCGGCAGCGCCATGCGCAAGGCAGCGACGCGTGGGCTGCGCACGCTGGTGCCGCTGGCGCAATGGCAGTCACGGGGCTGGACCCCGGAGGCGCTGCCGCAGCAACCGGTGCGCGCGGCCAGTCATCGGCCGGCGGAACTGGTCTTTCTTCGTGCTGCGGTGCCGGATGCGATGCGTTTCGTCATCGCGGCCGAGGCGATTGGTTAACCCCGTTTGGCGCGGGGCGCGCACTCGGGGGCGACCTGATCGAGCGCCAGCGCAAGCCGCTCCACAAGGCGCGTGCTGTACGGCTGCTGGGGATGGATGTCGTCCACCATGTCGGCGGGGTCGAAACGCACGGCGCCCCAGTCGGCAAACAACACGCCTTCTTCCTGGGCGACGCGGCGCGCCGTGGCGTTGTAGTCCTCGCGCAGCGGCATGCGGTCGGCCTTCACCTGCGAAAGGCCGGTAATGATCGATGTCTTGCCGGCGGCCTGGACGTAGTCGACCATTCCGCGCAAGGCCGGTTCGTACCGGTAGCTGTTGCCGGCATCGTTGATGCCGTATTGCAGCACCACGACGCGAGCGGGCATCGGCTGCAGCACGAAGGTTGGCAGGCGCTTGTGGGCGCTGTCACCCGGCACGCTGTAGTCGGCAATGGTCCAGGCGGGGCGGATGCGCTTGAGCGCGGCCGACGGTGGCTCCTTGATGCGGTTCGTCAGCGACGCGCCGAACCCGCCGTAGAGGATCGAATCGCCCCAGAGGGCGACGGTGCAGTTGGGTGTGGCGACCGCGGAGCTGGCTCCGATGGCCAGGGCGAGCAAGAGAAGCGGGGAGAAGGTGCGCACGATGCGGCGCGAGCGGTTTCGCATGACGGTCAGTGTGCCTCTCGTCGATGAAAGAGAAGCCCTTTTCCCCATGTCGACAGCAAGGTATCGATGGTGCCCGGGGCCGGAATCGAACCGGCACACCTTTCGGTGGGGGATTTTGAGTCCCCTGCGTCTACCAATTTCACCACCCGGGCAGGGTTCTGAACGAAGCCCAAAATTATGGCACAGTGGCTGCCATGAATTATCCGACGATCGAAGACGCCATTGGCAAGACCCCCCTGGTCGCCCTGCAACGCATCGATGCAGCCGAAAATGCCAAGCGCGGCAACGTGATCCTCGGCAAGCTCGAAGGCAACAATCCCGCGGGTTCGGTCAAGGACCGGCCGGCGCTCTCGATGATCAAGCGCGCCGAGGAGCGCGGCGAAATCAAGCCCGGCGACACCCTGATCGAAGCCACCTCGGGCAACACCGGCATCGCGCTCGCGATGGCTGCAGCCATCAAGGGCTACCGCATGGTGCTGATCATGCCGGAGGACCTCTCCGTCGAACGCGCCCAGACCATGAAGGCCTTCGGCGCCGAGCTCGTGCTCACGCCCAAGAGCGGCGGCATGGAATACGCCCGAGACCTTGCCGAGCAGATGGTTGCGCAGGGCAAGGGCCGGGTGCTCGACCAGTTCGCCAACCCCGACAACCCGCGCATCCACTACGAGACCACCGGCCCCGAGATCTGGGCCGACACCAAGGGCAAGATCACGCATTTCGTGAGCGCCATGGGCACCACCGGCACCATCACCGGCGTCTCGCGTTTCCTGAAGGAAAAGAACCCTGCGGTGCGCATCATCGGCGCGCAGCCGGCCGAAGGCTCGCGCATCCCGGGCATCCGCAAGTGGCCGACCGAGTACCTGCCGAAGATCTACGACCCGAGCCGGGTCGACGAAGAAATCAGCGTGAGCCAGGACGACGCCGAGGAAATGTGCCGGCGCCTCGCGCGCGAAGAGGGCATCTTCGGCGGCATCTCCGCGGCCGGCGCACTGTGGGCGGCGCTCGAGATCGCCAAGAAGGTCGAGAAGGCCACCATCGTGTTCGTGGTGTGCGATCGAGGCGACCGCTATCTCTCCACCGGCGTGTTCCCCGCATAAATCAACAGACCCCGCTGCAGCCCTGGTCGACGGGCGCTGCAAGCCATAAAAAGAGCAGCCCCATGCCCCACCCCAAGTTTTGCCAGGTCTGTGCCACGCCGCTGGAATGGATCGCGTTGATGGAAGACGGCGGTCCCAAGGAGCGCCTGCGCTGCCCGAACTGCGGCCACACGCACTGGAACAATCCCACTCCCGTGCTCGCGGCCATCGTCGAGTACCGCGGCCAAGTGCTGCTGGCGCGCAACGCAGCGTGGCCCGGCAAGATGTTCGCGCTGATCACCGGCTTCATGGAAGCCGGCGAGACGCCCGAGGAAGGCATCGCGCGCGAGGTGAAGGAGGAAACCAACCTCGACGTGAGCGCCACGAAGCTCGTGGGCGCCTACGACTTCCAGCGCATGAACCAGATCATCATCGCCTACCACGTGGTGGCCGACGGCGAAGTGAAGCTCTCTCCTGAGCTGGTGGACTACCGCCTCTACGACCTGCCGGACCTTCGCTGCTGGCCCGCGGGCACGGGCTATGCGCTGGCCGACTGGCTGCGCACGCGCGGCCACGAGCCTGTGTTCTTCACCGCCGCCGAGAACGAAGAACGCCGCCGCGGCCTGAACCTGCCGCCCGAGGAGCCCCAGCGTGGAGGTTGATCGCGAAATCGACACGCGCGGGCTGAACTGCCCGTTGCCGATCCTCAAGGCGAAGAAGGCGCTCAACGACATGGCGAGCGGGCAACTGCTCAAGGTGGTGTCGACCGACCCGGGTTCGGTGCGCGACTTCCAGGCCTTCGCGCGCCAGACCGGCAACGAGCTGATGGAGCAGCAGACCGTCGGCACCGACTTCATCCACGTGTTGAAGCGGCGCTAGCAACTGCACGAGCGCAAAGCAAAAGGGGCCCTGCGGCCCCTTTTGCTTTGGTGCTTCCCGTTGCGCCTCAGAGCTTCAGGCTCTTGAGGTATTCGCGGAATTCCTCGCCCACTTCGGGGTGCGCGAGCGCCAGTTCCACGGTGGCCTGCAGGAAGCCTTCCTTGCTGCCGCAGTCGTAGCGGATGCCCTTGTAGGCATACGCGTAGACCGATTCCTTCTTCATCAGCGCCGCGATGCCGTCGGTCAGCTGGATCTCGCCGCCCGCACCCTTGGGCTGGTTGCGGATCTCGTCGAACACGCCCGGCGTGAGGATGTAGCGGCCCGCCACGCCCAGGCGCGAGGGCGCGTCTTCGGGCTTGGGCTTCTCGACCATGCGGTTGACCTTCACGAGGCCTTCCTCGATGGGGTCGCCGGCCACGATGCCGTAGCGCTTGACGTGCGCCAGTGGCACTTCCTGCACAGCCAGCAGCGAGCCGCCCAGGCGCGCGAACGCTGCCGTCATCTGTGCGAGCACCGGCTCGCCGCCCTCGGGGCCGACCATCAAGTCGTCGGCGAGCAGCACGGCGAAGGGCTCGTTGCCGACCAGGTGCTCGGCGCACAGCACGGCATGGCCCAGGCCCAGCATGCGCGGCTGGCGCACGTACGAGCAGGTCATGTCGTCGGGCATCACCGAGCGCGCGATCTTCAGCAGCGCATCCTTGCCGGCGGCTTCGAGCTGGCTTTCGAGTTCGTAGGCGGTGTCGTAGTGGTCTTCGATGGCGCGCTTGTTGCGGCCGGTCACGAAGATCATGTCGCGGATGCCTGCGGCATAGGCTTCTTCGACGGCGTACTGGATCAGCGGCTTGTCGACCACCGGCAGCATTTCCTTGGGCTGTGCCTTGGTGGCCGGCAAGAAGCGAGTGCCGAAGCCTGCAACAGGAAATACGGCCTTGCGGATGCGTGTCGAGGAAGTGGACATGGGCAGTTCAGCGTCTTTCTGAAAGGGGGGAGGGAAATTCCGGATGCGGGGCGGCAAGAGGCCGCATCAGGAATCCTAAACGCCTTCGATGCCCTGCGTCTGTCAGCCTAGGCGTACAAGTTGGTCGCGAAGTCGCTCCAACATGGCGCTAAAGTCAGTCAGACGTTTACGTTCTTGCTCGATCACCGCCGGAGGCGCCTTCGCGACGAACGCTTCGTTACCGAGCTTGCCGTGCACCTTGGCGATCTCGCCTTCGATGCGCGCGATCTCCTTGCCGATGCGAAGCTTCTCGGCGGCCTTGTCGATCTCCATGTGCAGGCACAGGCGCGCCGCACCCACCACCGCCACAGGCGCCGCCTCGGCCGCAGCCGACCACGAAGCCTCGTCGTCGAAGACCTTCACTTCCTTGAGCTTGGCGAGCGCCTGCAGCACCGGCGCCGATTCGCGCAGGAACGCTGCGCCCTCGGCATCGTCGGCCACCGCGTAGAGCGGCAGGCGCGTGGCGGGCGAAACGTTCATCTCGCCGCGCAGCGTGCGACATGCATCCACCAGCGCCTTCAGCCGCGCCACATGCGCCTCGGCCGCCTCGTCGATCTTCTCGGGCTGGCTCTTCGGATAAGCGGCGATCATGATCGACTCGCCCTCGCGACCCGCCACCTTCGACACCTTCTGCCACAGCTCTTCCGTGATGAACGGAATCACCGGATGCGCCAGGCGCAGCAGCGTCTCGAGCGTGCGGATCAGCGTGCGGCGCGTGGCGCGCTTCTGCGAGTCGTCGCCGGTCTGGATCTGCACCTTCGCGATTTCCAGGTACCAGTCGCAGAACTCGTCCCAGGCGAACTGATAGATCGCGCTGGACACGTTGTCGAGCCGGTACTCCTCGAAGCCCTTGGCCACTTCGGCCTCCACGCGCTGCAGCTGCGAGACGATCCAGTAGTCCGCGCGGCTGAACTTCAGGTAGCCGTGGGCCGGGCCGCCAACCTTGCACTCTTCCTTCGTGTGCTCCATCAGGCCGCAGTCCTGGCCTTCGCAGTTCATCAGCACGAAGCGCGTGGCGTTCCACAACTTGTTGCAGAAGTTGCGATAGCCCTCGCAGCGCTTCGAGTCGAAGTTGATGCTGCGTCCGAGCGAGGCGAGCGATGCGAAGGTGAAGCGCAGCGCATCGGCGCCGAAGGCCGGAATGCCCTCCGGAAACTCCTTCTGCGTGTTCTTGCGCACCGCGGGCGCCGTCTCGGGCTTGCGCAGGCCCTGCGTGCGCTTGTCGAGCAGCTCGGGCAGCTGGATGCCGTCGATCAGGTCGACCGGGTCGAGCACGTTGCCTTCGGACTTGCTCATCTTCTTGCCCTGGGCATCGCGCACCACGCCGTGGATGTACACGTCCTTGAACGGCACCTTGCCGGTGAAGTGCTTGGTCATCATGATCATCCGGGCGACCCAGAAGAAGATGATGTCGTAGCCCGTCACGAGCACCTGCGAGGGCAGGTACAGGTCGAGGTCCTGCGTCTTGTCGGGCCAGCCGAGCGAAGAGAAGGGTACCAGCGCCGCCGAGTACCAGGTGTCGAGCACGTCCTCGTCGCGCGTGAGCTTCTTGCCGGGTGCCTTGGCCTGTGCGTCGGCCTCGTTCTCGGCCACGTACACGTTGCCTTCCTCGTCATACCAGGCCGGAATCTGGTGGCCCCACCAGAGCTGCCGCGAAATCGTCCAGTCCTGGATGTTCTCCATCCAGTGGTTGTAGGTGTTGACCCAGCTCTCGGGCACGAAGCGCACCTCGCCCGACTTCACCACGTCGATGGCCTTCTGCGCGATCGATTGCCCGTCGGCGCCGGGGCGCGTCATGGCCACGTACCACTGGTCGGTGAGCATCGGCTCGACGATGGCGCCCGAGCGCGCGCAGCGCGGCACCATCAGCTTGTGCTTCTTCACCTCGATGAGCAGGCCCAGCGCATCGAGGTCGGCCACGATGGCCTTGCGCGCCACGAAGCGGTCCATGCCGCGGTACTTCTCGGGTGCGTTGTCGTTGATGGTCGCGTCGAGCGCGAGCACGCCGATCATCTCGAGCTTGTGGCGCTGGCCGACGGCATAGTCGTTGTAGTCGTGGGCCGGCGTGACCTTGACCACGCCGGTGCCGAATGCCTTGTCGACGTAGTCGTCCGCGATGATCGGGATCAGTTTGTCCACCAGCGGCAGCTTCACGCGCTGGCCGATCAGGTGCTTGTAGCGATCGTCCTCGGGGTGAACCATCACGGCTGTGTCGCCGAGCATGGTTTCGGGCCGGGTGGTGGCCACGGTCAGCGTGCCGCTGCCATCTTCGAGCGGGTAGGCGATGTGCCAGAGCGAGCCGTCTTCCTCTTCGCTCTCGACCTCGAGGTCGCTCACCGAGGTCTTGAGCACCGGGTCCCAGTTGCCCAGGCGCTTGCCGCGGTAGATGAGGCCTTCTTCGTACAGCTTCACGAAGGTCTGCGTCACGACCGCCGAGAGGTCGTCGTCCATCGTGAAGTACTCGCGGCTCCAGTCCACCGTGTCGCCCAGGCGCCGCATCTGCTGGGTGATGGTGTTGCCCGACTTCTCTTTCCACTCCCACACGCGCGCCACGAAGTTCTTGCGGCCCAGGTCGTGGCGGCTGACCTTCTGCTCCTGCAGCTGGCGCTCCACCACGATCTGCGTGGCGATGCCGGCGTGGTCGGTGCCCGGCAGCCACAGCGTGTTGTCGCCCTTCATGCGGTGGTAGCGCGTGAGGCTGTCCATGATCGTGTGGTTGAACGCATGGCCCATGTGCAGCGTGCCGGTCACGTTCGGGGGCGGCAGCTGGATCGCGAACGACTCGGCGCCTTCCTTGGGCTGCTGCGTGCCGCGGAAGCCCGCCTTGGCGTAGCCGCGCTTCTCCCATTCGGGGCCCCAGTGCGCCTCGATGGCGGCGGGTTCGAACGATTTGGAGAGGCTCTCCAGTCCAGGTTGGGCGGCAGGGGTGGTGGGTTCGCTCATGGGGAATGCAGGGCGGCGCCTTCGGGGGCGCCGCGTGGGGACAGGTGGGACAGCCCACGATTTTACCGGGGCGACCCGGTGACACAGGCGCCACTCATAATTCCGGGATGCTCTTCCTGCTTTCCCCTGCAAAGTCGCTCGACTACGACACTCCGGTTCCTCCTGAAGTCCCCGCCACCCAACCCCATTTCGAAGCCCCCCGCGGTCCCTCGACCGAGCTGATCAAGATCCTGCGCGAGAAGTCGCCCCTCGAGATTTCCGAACTGATGCACCTGTCGGACAAGCTCTCGGCCCTCAACGCGGCGCGCTACGAGGCCTGGTCCGCCAAAAGCACCGCGAAGAACGCCCGCCAGGCCGCCTTCGCCTTCGACGGCGACGTCTACGGCGGCCTCGATGCCCGCAGCTTCACGCCCGCGCAGCTCGCCTGGGCGCAAGACCACGTCTGCATCCTGAGTGGCCTCTATGGCCTGCTGCGCCCGCTCGACCGCCTGCAGCCCTACCGGCTCGAAACGGGCACACAGCTCGCGAACCGCCACGGCAAGGACCTGTACGCCTTCTGGGGCTCGCGCATCGCCGAGCACCTGAACGAGCGCCTGGCGGCCGACCGCACGCCGGTCGTCGTCAACGTGGCCTCGCAGGAATACTTCAAGTCGGTCGACCAGAAGGTGCTCAAGGCGCGCGTGGTCGAATGCGTGTTCCAGGAGTGGAAGGGCGACAAGTACAAGATCGTGAGCTTCTTCGCCAAGCGCGCCCGCGGCCTGCTCGCGCGCTGGGCCGTGCTGCACAAAGCGGCCACGCCCAAGGCGCTGGAAAAGTTCGACCTCGAAGGCTATGGTTTCGACCCAGAGGTCTCAACCGCCGAAAGGCTGGTGTTCAGGAGAAAAGTCTGATGTCCCAACCGATCAGTCCGGAGCTGCGCGAATGGCTGGTGGCCCAACTGGCGGCCGGTCATTCGGTGCCTGCGCTGCGCCTCTCGATGCGCGCGGCCGGCTGGCACGATGCGGCAACCGACGTGGCGCTGGCCCAACTGGAGGCCGGCTTCCCCAATGTCGAGGTGGCGCTGGCGCCGGTGCGCACCGAGATGCCTGGCCCCGATCTCGATGGTGCGCCGCTGTATCTCGATGCCGGCGACCGCCGCATCCAGGTGCTGCAGACGATGCGGCATCCGCGCGTCATCGTCTTCGGCAACCTGCTGTCGGGCGAGGAGTGCGAGGGGCTGATCGCCGCGGCGCGCGTGCGGCTCGCGCGTTCGCTCACTGTCGAGACACGCACCGGTGGTGAAGTGCTCAACGTCGATCGCACCAGCGACGGCATGTTCTTCGAGCGCGGCGAGAACGAGATCGTCGCGCGCCTGGAGCAGCGCCTGGCCATGCTGCTGCGCTGGCCGCTCGAATACGGCGAAGGCCTGCAGATCCTGCGCTATGCGCCCGGTGCCCAGTACCGTCCGCACTACGACTATTTCGACCCGAACGAGCCCGGCACGCCCACCATCCTGAAACGCGGCGGCCAGCGCGTGGCCACGCTCGTGATGTACCTGCAGGAGCCCGAGCAGGGCGGCGCCACCACCTTCCCCGACGTGGGACTCGAAGTGGCGCCCGTGCGCGGCACCGGCGTCTTCTTCAGCTACGACCGGCCCGACCCCGTCACCCGCACGCTGCATGGCGGCGCGCCGGTACTGGCCGGCGAGAAATGGGTCGCCACCAAGTGGCTGCGCGAGCGCGAATTCAAATGACAACAAGGAACCGATGAAAGTCACCGCCAACGGGCTGCAGATCGAAGTCGACGACACCGGAGGCGAAGGACGCCCCGTCATCCTGCTCATCATGGGCCTGGGCATGCAGCTGGTCGCATGGCCGACTACCTTCGTGCAGCAGCTGGTCGACAAGGGCTTTCGCGTGGTACGCCACGACAACCGCGACATCGGCCTGAGCCAGGGCTTCGACCATGCGGGCGTGCGCAACATCGTCTGGGAAACCATCCGCCATCGGCTCGGACTGAAGGTGCGCTCGGCGTACACGCTGCAGGACATGACGCACGATTCGATCGGCGTGCTCGACGCGCTGGGCATCGCCAGGGCGCACATCGTCGGCGCCTCGATGGGCGGCATGATCGCGCAGCGCCTGGCCGCCACGGCGCCGGAGCGCACCGCCAGCCTCGTGAGCATCATGAGTTCGAGCGGCGCGCGCGGCCTGCCCGGTCCGCGCCGCGAAGTGGGCGCCATGCTCATGCGCAGGCCCCTGGGCAAGGGCGAGGCCGAGCTGGTGGCGCACAGCATCAAGCTGCTGCGGCTGATCCAGAGCCCGGCCTATCCGCAGACCGACGCGGAACTGGCCGAGCGCCTCACTTTCAGCATGCGCCGCGCCTACCACCCGGCCGGGCTGATGCGGCAGATGCTCGCCATCGGCGCCGACGACGACCGGCCCCAGGTGCTCGCGCGCATCCAGCGTCCGACGCTGGTGCTGCACGGCGAAGCCGATGCGCTCGTGCCCATCGCCTGCGGCAAGGATTCGGCGGCGCGCATCCCCGGCTCGACCTTCATTTCAGTTCCCGGCATGGGCCATGACCTCCCGCCCGAGGTCTGCACCATCCTCGCCAACCACATCGCGCCGTTCGCCCATGCCACGGACGCCAAGGACAAGACGCCATGAGCCTCGACAACCACCCGGACAACCCCAACACCCCCGAACAATCGCAACTCGGCCGCGCCTCGGCCTACGCCGACAAGTACGACCCGTCGCTGCTCTTTCCCATCGCCCGCGCCACGCAGCGCGAAGCCATGGGCATCCGGAGCGATGCGCTGCCCTTCTTCGGCGCCGACCTCTGGACCGCCTTCGAGGTGAGCTGGCTCAATCCGCGCGGCAAGCCGCAATTGGCGATCGCGCACTTCACCATCCCCTGCGAAACGCCCAACATCATCGAGAGCAAGTCGTTCAAGCTGTACCTCAACAGCTTCAACAACAGCACCTTCGCGAGCATCGATGCCGTGCGCGAGCACCTGCGCACCGACCTGGCCGAAGCCGCATGGCGCGGCAGCGACCAGTCGGCCGGCATCGGCGTGAAGCTGCTCACGCCCGATCTGTTCGACCGCGAGCCGGTGCACGAGATCGACGGCCTCGATCTCGACCGGCTCGACATCGAGTGCACGCACTACCAGCCCGCGCCCGAGCTTCTGTCGAGCGACACCACGCAGGTGCATGTGAACGAAACCCTCACCAGCCGGCTGCTGAAAAGCAACTGCCTCGTCACCGGCCAGCCCGACTGGGGCAGCGTGCAGATCCGCTACAGCGGCCCGCCGATCGACCAGGCCGGGCTGCTCGCGTACATCGTGAGCTTTCGCAACCACAACGAATTCCACGAGCCGTGCGCCGAGCGGATGTTCACGGACATCTGGAGCCGCTGCAAACCGACCAAGCTCGCTGTGTATGCGCGCTACACGCGGCGCGGCGGGCTCGACATCAATCCGTTTCGCACGAGCTGGCCGCAGGCGCTGCCGGCGAATATCCGCACGGCGCGGCAGTGACCCGGCGCGGATCAGGGAGACGAACCATGCGCTCGAAGTTTCCACGCGCAGTTGCGGGCGCCCTGCTCCTCGTCGCAGTGGCGCACTCCGTCATCGCGGGCGAAGAGGTCGCCGTCCAGCGGCTCGGCAATGCCGCGTACGAGTTGACCCTCAAGGCGAGCGAACCGCTGGAGGTTTCTGCAGGACAAGCGCAATTGAGGCCCACGGCGCAGAAGCTGTGTGGCGACCAGCCCGTCACCTTCGGGCGCTACAGCTTCGAGCGCCAGGAAGCCGCTGATCCGGTGGCGTCGAAAGCGCCCGGCGAACTGAAGCTTCGCCAGGAAATCCGATGCGGCTCGGCCGCCCCGGAGAAGGCCGCCGCTGCCTCCCCGTCGATGAAACCGCCGTCGACACCTGAAGAAGACCAGCAGCAGGTCGAGGCGCTGACGTACCAATACCTGAAGGCCAAGGATTCCGGCGATCTGGCGAAGGCTTATGGTTTCTTTGCAGACTCGATGAAGGCCACGGCTCCGCGGGAAAGCTGGAGCAGTGACCAGAAAAAGTTCAGCGCGCAGTCCGGATCGGTCACGAGCCGCCGCATCCGGAAGATCACGCGCTACGACAACCCGCCGTCCGCCCCGCGTCCGGGCGTCTACATCGCGGCCGACCTGGTGAGCCAGTTCCAGAACATGGACATCCATTGCGGCTACGTCGTTTGGCACAGCCAGCCCGACGGGTCGTTCCAGGTCATTCGCGAGGAATCGAACTACGTGAACAAGGCCACGCAACAACGGATGACGCCGGAGCAAGTGACTGCCTTCAAGGCCAGCGCCCGCTGCTGAGTTCGCGCGGCCGGGGCTGAAGCCCCTCTTCGGAAATCAGAAACCCGCTCCGCGCCCCCTGTGGCATTCTGGATCGAGCCCGCGAACTTGCGGTCGAACGAACCTGTCGGAGCAGAGACAAACATGGTTGAAGGAAAAGTGGTCGTCGTCACCGGCGCGGGCGGCGGCATCGGGCGCGACATCGCGCTGGCCATGGCCAAGAACGGTGCAAGAGTGGTGGTCAACGACATCGGTGCTGCGCTCGATGGCGCAGGGGGTAGCGCAGGCCCGGCGCAGCAGGTGGTCGACGAGATCCGTGCCGCAGGCGGCGAGGCCGTGCCCAACACCGACAGCGTGGCCGATGCCGCCAGCGCCGCGCGCATCGTCGAATGCGCCGTCGAAAGCTTCGGCCGCATCGACGCGGTGGTCAACAACGCCGGCATCCTGCGCGACCGCTTCTTCCACAAGATGTCGGTGGACGAATGGGACGCCGTCCTCAAGGTGCACCTCTACGGCGCTTATTACGTGAGCCGCGCGGCCGCGACGCACTTCAAGGAGCAGAACGCCGGCGCGATGGTGCACATGACCTCGACCTCGGGCCTCATCGGCAACTTCGGGCAGGCCAACTACGCGGCAGCCAAGCTGGGCATCGTGGCGCTGTCGAAGTCCATCGCGCTCGACATGCTGAAGTTCAACGTGCGCTCCAACTGCATCGCGCCTTTCGCGTGGAGTCGCATGATCGGCACGATTCCCACGGACACCGACGAGCAGCGCGCCCGCGTCGACAAGATCAAGCAGATGACGCCGGCCAAGGTCGCGCCGCTCGCGGTGTACCTCGCAAGCGATGCGGCGAGCGCGGTCAATGGACAGATTTTTTCGGTGCGCAACAACGAAATCTCGCTCATCAGCCAGCCGCGGCCGGTGCGTTCGGTGCATCGCTCCGAGGGCTGGACGCCGCAGAGCATTGCCGAGCACGCCATGCCCGCGATGCGTGCGAGCTTCTATCCGCTGGACCGCTCGGCCGACGTGTTCAGCTGGGACCCAGTTTGAGGACATGAGGACAAACCCGCGAGCGGATGCGGGCGGCGCCATTCGCCGGACAATGCACGCTCCTCCCGCTTCCTGCATGCCCACCCGGTGAACCTGCATTTCGACCTGTTCGACCTGAAACTGTTCGTCTACGTGGCGGACGCGCGCAGCCTCACGCGCGGCGCGGAGAAGGCCTGCATCTCGCTGGCTGCCGCCTCCACCCGCATCAAGCAGATGGAGGAGGCCGTGGGCGGCAAGCTGCTGCACCGCAGCGCGCAAGGCGTGAGCCTCACGGCGGCAGGGCAAGCGGTGCTGTACCACGCCAAGCGCGTGATGCAGCAGATGGAGCACCTGCGCTGCGACATGCAGGACTTCGGCAAGGGCATCAAGGGCCATGTGCGCGTGTTCGCCAACACCACGTCGATCACCGAATACCTGCCGCAGAAGCTTGCGGGTTTCCTCACGCAGCACCCGGCCGTGCAGGTGGACCTGCGCGAATACCTGAGCGAAGAAATCGTGCGCGCGGTGGCCGATGGCGAGGCCGACATCGGCATCCTCGCGGGCGACGTGCACACCGGCGATTTCGACGCGCGCGCCTTCGGCAGCAACCAGCTCGTGCTGGTGGTGCCGAAGACGCATCACCTCGCCGGCGCGCCTTCGGTGGCCTTTGCCGACACGCTCGACGAGCAGCACGTGGGCCTGCATCACGGCAGCGCGATCCATCGCTTCCTGCAGCGCCGCGCGGAGCTGGCGGGGCGGGGCTTCAATCCGCGCATCCAGGTCAGCAGCTTCGAGGCGATCTGTTTGATGATCGAAGCGGGCGTGGGCATCGGCGTGCTGCCGGCCTCGTCGGCGCAGCGGCTGTCGATGGCGATGCGGATCGCGACCGTTTCGCTCAGCGATGCGTGGGCCGAGCGCGAGCTCAAGCTCATCGCGCGCAACCGGGAGCAGTTGCCGGCCTCGGCGCGCGAACTCTTCGACCACCTCGTCGCGCCCTGAGCTGGCATGTCGGCCGACCTGAAATCGCTGCGCCTCTTCGTGGCCATTGCCGACCACGGCAGCATCAGCGAAGGCGCCAAGCGTTGCCACATCGCGCTCGCTGCTGCGAGCAAGCGCATCTCCGACCTCGAGGCCCGCGCGCGGCTGCCGCTGCTGGTGCGGCATGCGCGCGGCGTCACGCTCACTTCGGCGGGCCACGGCCTGCTGCTGCATGCGCGCGCGGTGCTCTCGGCCATGGATCGGCTCGGCGCCGAGCTCGATGACTTCCAGAATGGCGTGGCAGGCGTGGTCAGCATCACGGCCAATGCGTCGACCATCGCGCAGTTTCTTCCGGCGCAGATCGGCTCGTTCCTGCGGCTGCACCCGGTGCTCAAGATCGACCTGCAGGAGCGCGCCAGCACCGAGGTTGTGAAAGCGGTGCAGGCGGGCCTGGCCGACATCGGCGTGATCGAGGGCAATACGCCCGCCGAGACGCTCGAATGCCTGCCGTACCGCACAGACGAACTGGCCGTGGTGGTGGCGCGCGACCATCCGCTCGGGCGCCGAAAACGCATTGGCGTGGAGGAGGTGCTGCGCCACGACCATATCGTGGTACGCGAAGGCACTGCCCTGCACCGCGTGCTGTTGAGCGCCGCGCTCGAGGCGCAGGTGCCGCTCAAGGTGCGCATGCAGGTGGGCAGCTTCGACATGGTTTGCCGCATGGTGGAGCAGGGCGTCGGCATCGGCGTGCTGCCCTATGCGGCCATCCTGCCGCAACTGCAGATCCTGAAGCTGCGCTGCCTGAAGCTCGATGCGCCGTGGGCCGTGCGGCGCCACCTGCTGTGCGTGCGCAGGCAGCAGGAGCTGACCGTGGCCGCGCGCTCGGTGCTGGCGCATCTGGGCCTGCCCGACTGAGCCGCGAGCCTTCGCGCCGCGCGAAGGCTCGAACTCGCCAAAAACGAATTGTTCTCCGGCGGACCGCGCGCAAAGATGCGTGCACACCCAGAAGGAGACAAGCTTGAAGATCGTTCGCGTCAGCGCCACGCCGCTGAACATTCCCGTCACCATCGATGTGCTGGGCCTCGACAAACAGACCTCGCTCTCGCTCTGCCTCACGGAGATCGAAACCGACACCGGCCTTGTCGGCCACGGCATGACCGCCATCACCGAGGAGGAAATCATCGCCGCCGCCGTGCGCGAGGTGGCCGGTCCCGCATTGATCGGCGAAGACCCGATGGCCACCGAGCGCCTCTGGGACAAGCTCTATTGGCTGCTCTCGCCGCGCGGCCAGACCGGCTATGCGAGCCACGCCATCGCCGCGCTCGACATCGCGCTGTGGGATCTCAAGGCCAAGGCGCTCGCCCAGCCGCTGTGGCGCCTGCTGGGCGGTGCGCGCTCGAAGGTGCCGGTGTACGCCACCTTCGGCTTCGGCTTCTTCGAGCGCGACCAGCTCGCTGCCGCCGCGAAGCTCTGGGTCTCGCAGGGCTTCCAGCGCCTGAAGATGACAGTCGGCGGCCATGCGCTTGCGCGCCGCGACGAGCCGCGGCCCATCGACGAAGTCATCGCCGAAGACGTGCGCCGTGTCGCCGCGGTGCGCGAGGCTGTCGGCCCCGAGGTGAAGTTGTACGTCGATGCCAACTGCGGCCTCGACCTGTTCCACGCCACCGAACTGGCGCGTCGCATCGAGCCGTACGGCATCAGCTTCTTCGAGGAGCCGCTCACGCAGAACGACGTCCGCCAGATGGCCCAGCTGCGCGCGCGCACGAGCATCCCGCTCGCCTGCGGCCAGAACGAAGGCCTGGCCTTCCGTTTTCGCGACCTGCTGGTCAACCAGGCGGCCGACGTGCTGCAGCCCAACGTGACCATCTCGGGCGGCTACTCGCAGTGCCTGAAGATCGCGGGCATGGCGCAGGCCTTCAACGTGCCCATCGACAACGGCGGCGCCTGGCCCTTCCACAACATGCACCTGCATGCGGGCGTGTCGAACGGCGGGCTGGTCGAGTACCACTACGTGGCGGTGAAGATGCTCGAGCAGATCTTCGACGGCCTGCCGGTGCCCGACCAGGGCTGGCTCACCCTGCCCGAGACGCCGGGCCTGGGCTTTGCGCCCAACGCCGAGCGCGTGCGCGAGCTGGCGAAGCTGCCGACCTCGCACGGCAAGGGCAAGGCCTGAGCCCGGCGCGGTTCCAGAAAAAATAAAACGGAGACACGATGAACACCAGACAAGCAACTCGCCCCGCGCGCCGACGTGCGCTGCGCGCGGCGATGGCCCTTGGCCTCGCGGGCATGCTCGCCGTGCCCGCGGCATGGGCGCAGAAATATCCCGACAAACCCATTCGCCTGATCGTGGGCTACTCGGCCGGCGGCGGCGTCGATGCCGTCGCGCGGCTCCTGGGTTCGCGCCTGTCCACGGTGCTGGGCCAGCAGGTGTTGGTGGAGAACCGCACGGGCGCCACCGGGCTCATCGCCGCCGATCTCGTCGCCAAGGCCGCGCCCGACGGCTACACGCTGATGATGGGCGACAGCGCCTTGCTGATCGCCAAGCTGCTCCAACCGAAGATCGCGATCGATCCGCTGACCAGCTTCAAGCCGGTGGCGGGGGCCTTCATCTCGCCGCTGATGATCGTCACCGGCAACGACTTTCCCGCGAAGACGCCGGCCGAGCTGGTCGCGCAGCTCAAGGCGAACCCGGGGCGGTTCTCCTTCGCCACATCGGGCGTGGGCACGGTGCAGCACCTGGGCTTCGAGATGCTCAAGCAGTCCACGGGGAGCTTCGTGGTGCATGTGCCGTACCGGGGCGCCGCGCAGATCGTGCCCGACGTGATCGGTGGGCAGGTGCCCATCGGCGTGGTGAGCGCGACGGCTGCGATGGCGCAGGCCAAGGCAGGCAAGTTGCGCGCGGTGGCATTGATGAACAACGCGAAGCTCGAAGGCGCGGAAAGCGTTGCGCCGCTGGCCGATGCGCTGCCGGGCTTCGACGTGGCGCCGCGCATTTTCGTGCTTGCGCCGGCGGGCACGCCGAACGAGATCGTCGACAAGCTCTCGGCCGCGGTGAAGACGGTGCTCGACACGCCGGAGGCCGGCGCCGCGGCGGCTGCGCAGGGCACGCTGCGGGCCTATTCGACGCCAGCGCAGTTGGGCAAGGACATGGCCGATGAAACGGTGCGATGGAAACGCATCATCACCGAGCAGCGGATCGTGGCGGAAGGAGGCTGATGTGGAACATCTCGGTTTGATCGTTCCCCCCGCAGCCGGCGCAGTGCCGGTAGACGGACCGCTTCTGTACGGCGACCGCATCCGCTTCAGCGCGAGAGGTCTCGGCCTCGGCGAAATCTCCACGCGCGGCTACACCGAGGTCATCGACTCGGTGATCGGAAAGGCGCTGGAACTCAAGGCCGAGGGTGTGAGCGCCGTGTCGCTCATGGGCACGTCGCTGACTTTCTTTCGCGGTGCCGCGTTCAACCGGCAACTGGAAGTGGAGATGGCGCGCGCCACGGGGCTGCCCTGCACCACCATGAGCAATGCCATCGTCGCCGGGCTTCGCAGCCTGAATGTGCGGCGCGTGGCGGTGGCCACGGCCTACATCGACGAGGTCAACGTTCAGTTGCGGAACTACCTCGAACAGAACGACTTCGAGCCGCTGGCGCTCGAAGGCCTGTCGATCTCCGACGTGCAGGAAGTCGGCACGGTGCCGACGCAGGTGCTGGTGGACCTGAGCCGCAAGGTGTTCGAGGCGCAGCCGGGGGCGGACGGCATCCTCATTTCCTGCGGCGGGCTGGTGACGCTCGATGCGGTGCGCGAGGTCGAGGCGCTGCTGAAGGTGCCCGTGGTCTCCAGCTCGCCCGCGGGCTTCTGGGACCTTGTGCGCAAGGCCGGGCTCGATGCGCGCTCGCCCGGCCACGGGCGACTGTTCGACTGAGGCGACTCAGCCGAGCAGGCGACCGACCTTCGGCGCATCGGCCAGCTGCCAGATGCGCTGGCACGCCGCCTTGGCCTCGTCGGCCGTGGCGCCTTCGCCGTAGTGCGCGAGGCGCTGCATCTTGTCCTCGATTTCCGCGCGGCTCAGGCTGTTGCCCGGATCGCCCTTGGGCTCGTCCACACGGCCCTGCAGCGTGCGGCCGTCGGCGGTCTCGACGCTGACCTTGCCGATCCATCGGGCGGGGTAGGCGGTGTCGACTTCGGTGTCGAGCTGCATCGACACCTTGTCGCGAAAGCCTGCGACCTCGGGCGCAAGAAAGTCGCGGTCGAATTCGCCCAGGCCCGCGCGGCCGTGCACCGCGATCAGGCCGAGCACCGTGCCCATCGAGAACTTGCCCTGGTGCACCGTCGCGGGCACGGTCACGCGGCCCAGCACGTCGATGGCGCCCTGGTGCACGTGCGTGGTGACGTGCGCTACGTCGCCGTGCTTGAGCTTGTTCTGCGTCATGACCTGCAGCAGCGCGTCGGCGGCGGGGTGGGTGTGGCGGCAGGAGGCGTGGTACTTGAACGAGGTCTCGGCCAGCGTCCACCGGGTGCCGAGGCCATCGGTGAGCTTTGCAGGATCGGCGTCGCTCGACATGCCGACGCCGAGGCCTTGCGCGCCTTCGAGAATCTTTGCGGCGCCGGTGAAGCCATCCTGCGCGAGATACGCCGACATCAACCCGCTCGATGCGGCATGCGCGCAGTGCAACTGCTTGGAGTCCGCGGCATCGCGCAGGAACTCCCACACGCCAGCCGATTGCGTCCCGGCCGAGCCGAACGCATGCAGCATCTGCTGCGGCGTGAGATCGAGCAGACGACCGACTGCCGCAGCAGCGGCGATCGTGCCGGCCGTCGCCGTGGTGTGAAAGGTCTTGTAGTGCGAGCGCCCGAGGAATTCGCCGACGCGGATGCCGACTTCGTAGCCTGCGACAACCGCCGTCAACAGTTGCGCGCCGCTCGCACCGATGCTCTGCGCCACCGCGAGCGCCGGCGCAATGACCACGGCCGCCGGGTGAAACACCGAGCCGTTGTGCACATCGTCCTGCTCCACGAAATGCGAGGCCGCGGCATTGACGAGCGCGGCGAACAGCGGCGAACTGGTGCGGCGCGAGGTCAGTATTTCGCTGGGGCCGTCCGCCGGTCCCATCATCTGCGCGAAGCGCTCGATGCTGCGTATCGGCCGCGCGGTGCGGGCCGCAAGCACCGAGCCGAGCCAGTCGAGCATCAGGTCCTCGGTGCGGCGCAGCACGGGGGCGGGAATGTCCGCGAACTTCAGTTCGGCGGCGAAGGTGGCGAGCACCTTGCTCGGGTGATTCGAATCGGTCATGGGTGCGGTCTCTTCAGAACGAGCGAGGCAGGCCGAGCATGTGTTCGGCCACATAGCTCAGGATGAGATTCGTCGAGATCGGCGCCACCTGGTAGAGCCGCGTCTCGCGGAACTTGCGCTCGATGTCGTATTCGCAGGCGAAGCCGAAGCCGCCGTGGAATTGAAGGCACGCATTGGCCGCCTCCCAGCTCGCCTTGGCTGCGAGGTACTTCGCCATGTTGGCCTGCGCGCCGCAGGGCTCGTGCGCATCGAACAGGCGGCAGGCTTCGTAGCGCATGAGGTTGGCTGCTTCGATCTCGATGAAGGCCTCGGCAATCGGAAACTGCACGCCCTGGTTCTGGCCGATGGGGCGGCCGAAGACGACGCGCTCCTTCGTGTACGCCGTCACCTTGTCGATGAACCAGTAGCCATCGCCGATGCATTCGGCCGCGATCAGCGTGCGCTCGGCATTGAGGCCGTCCAGGATGTACTTGAAACCCTGGCCTTCCACGCCGATCAGGTTCTCCGCCGGGATCTCCAGGTTCTCGAAGAAAAGCTCGTTGGTCTCGTGGTTGACCATGTTGAGGATCGGCCGCACCGTCATGCCCTTGCCGATGGCTTCACGCAAATCGACGATGAAGATCGACATGCCCTCGGACTTCTTCTTCACGTCCGCGAGCGGCGTGGTGCGCGCCAGCAGGATCATCAGGTCCGAGTGCTGAATGCGCGAAATCCACACCTTCTGGCCGTTGATGACGTAGCGGTCCCCCTTCTTCACCGCGGTGGTCTTGATCTTCGTGGTGTCGGTGCCGGTGCTGGGCTCTGTCACGCCCATGGACTGCAGGCGCAGCTCGCCGGTGGCGATGCGCGGCAGGTACTCGCGCTTCTGTGCCTCGCTGCCATGGCGCAGCAGCGTGCCCATGTTGTACATCTGGCCGTGGCAGGCGCCGGAGTTGCCGCCGCAGCGGTTGATCTCTTCCATGATCACCGACGCTTCGGTGAGGCCGAGGCCCGAGCCGCCGTACTCTTGCGGGATCAGCGCGGCCATCCAGCCGGCCTTGGTGAGCGCATCGACGAAGTCGGCGGGGTAGCCGCGGGCCTCGTCGATCTTGCGGAAGTATTCGTTGGGGAACTGCGCGCACAGGTCGCGCACCGCGTCGCGGATGTCGGGGAAGCTCTTGTCGTTGGCGTTGTTCATCGGTCGTTGCTTTTTCTTCAATCCTGGCGAGGGCCGCCGGCTTCTTTCTCTACGCGCTGCCAGATCTCGATGGCCATCGGGTCCTCGATCTCCTCCAGGATGTGGCCCACCAGGCCGATGGCGCGCGCCATCACGCCGATGCCGCGGATGATCTTCCAGGGAAAGCCGAACTCCGCGGCGATCGCACCGATGGCGCCGGTGGCATTGATCGGCAGCGACTTGCCCGAGACGCGCTCGGCTTCGCCCTGCACCGCCTGCATCAGCGCGACATAGTGGGTGGAGAGGCCGTTCTCGGCCGCGATCTGGAACAGGCGCGGCGTGCGCGGGTCGATGGGCTTGTGCAGCGGATGGCCCAGGCCCGGCACGATCTGCTTGCGCGCGCGGTGGTCGGCCACGATGTCCCTGGCCATGTCGGCCAGCGGCCGGGTCGGCTTTTCGCCGAAGGGGATCGCCTCGTACAGCATCTTCGCGGCGCCTTCGGTGCTGCCGACGAACACGGTGCCGAGGCCGCACAGGCCCGCGGCGACGGCGGCCTGCAGCGCTTCGGGGGCGCCTGCATAGGTGAGGCGCGCGGCCAGTGCGCTCGGCGTCACGCCGTGTTCCACCAGTGTCACGACGATGGCGTTGAAGGTGATGGATTCCTGCGGCGTCGGGATGCGCCCCGTGAGCTCCAGGAAGGCCATGTCGCCGAGGTTCAGGTGGCCGAGGATTTCCGAGGGCAGGTCGCGCCCGCGCACGGTGATCCTGTCGGGGGTGCTGTGGCCCAGCTCGGTGTGCAGGGATTTCTTGATCTTGGTGGTCATGCGCCGAATCTAGTCCCGTCCCGCGCGAGGCGGCTCCGTGATTGCGAAACCCTCCCTTCGGCAAATGCAAATGCCGCTTGCCGGGGTCTTCTGCCACGCTGCGGCCATGGATATCGAATCACTCTCGGCAATGCGCGAAGCGGCGCTCGACTACTTCGTGCGCAGCCGCGCCACGCAACGACGGCGTGCGCTGATGGAGCGGCCAGATGCCGGCGAAGCGCAGGGCTGGAGCGCGCTCGCGGAGCTGGGCTGGACGGGCATGCTCGCACCTGAATCCGCGGGCGGCCTGGGGCTGGGACTGGATGGCGCCGCAGAAATCCTGCGCGCGGCCGGCGAGCACGCGGCACCCGAGCCGCTGCTGGCCGTGGCCGGTCTCAGTGCGCTGCTGCTGGCGCGGCTGGACACGCCCGCCGCCCGTGCATTGCTCACCGAACTGATTGCCGGCCGCAGCCTGCCCGCGCTGGCATGGCAGGAGAGCGCGGGCGACCTGAGCGCGGTGCCGCTCGCCTGCGGTTGCGAAAGGCGCGCCGGCAGCGTGCTGCTGCAAGGCGAAAAGCTCATGGTGCTGCCCGGCGCGGCCGCCAGCGGCTGGCTGGTGTCGGCGCGCGGCGAAGACGACGCAGTGATCCTCTGGGTGCCGCGCGGCACCGAGGGCGTGGGCGAAACCGTGGTGCCGCTGGTCGATGGCGGGCAGGCGTCGAGCCTGCGTTTCGAGCAGGTCGCGCTGCCGTCCGATGCTGTGCTGGCCGAAGGACCCGCCGCACAAGACGCATTGCGCCATGCACTTGCAGCCGGCCAGATCCTGCAGGCCGCCGAGCTGCTCGGCGCGGGGCAGGCAATGCTGGCGCAGACGCTGGCCTACCTGCGCACGCGCTCGCAGTTCGGCAAGCCCATCGGCAGCTTCCAGGCCTTGCAGCACCGCTGCGTCGACATGTTCATCCATCTCGAAGTGGCGCAGGCCACGCTGAACGAGGTGCTGGCGCTGGCCGGCGCCGGGCTGCCGGTGGATCGGCTCGAAGCCGAGGCGAGCCGCGTCAATGCGCGCTGCGCGGCGGCCGCGCTGCAGGCCTCGCGCACCTCCGTGCAACTGCACGGTGCCATCGGCTACACGCAGGAGTGCGACCTGAGCCTGTTCTACAAGCGCGTGCTGTGCCTCTCGGCGTGGCTGGGCAACGTCACTGCGCATCAACATCGGCATGGCTTGCTCGCGGGCGAAAGCGAAGCGACGGCAAACACCACCGCATGGACCGATGAGTTCCCTCGCACTGCCGACTGGTCCGCCATGCCCGAGACCGAGTTCCGCCGCATGGTGCGCTGCTTCCTGCAGCAGCGCTATCCGCAGCAGCTGCGCTACCTCTCGCATCGCGCGCGCTGGAGCGAGATGCGCGACTGGTATCTGACACTGTCCGCGCAAGGCTGGATCGCCCCGGCCTGGCCAGAGGCGCACGGCGGCATGGGCCTGCCGGCCGACAAGCTCATCGCGTGGATCGAGGAACTGGAGCAATACGGCGTGGCACGTGCGCCCGACCAAGGCATCGTGATGATCGGGCCGCTGCTCATCCAGCACGGCACGCCCGAGCAGCAGCGGCGCTTTCTGCCGCGCATCCTGAACGGCGAAAACGTCTGGTGCCAGGGCTATTCGGAGCCCGGTGCCGGCTCCGACCTCGCGGGCCTGCGCACCGAAGCCATCGCGGGCCGCGATGCCGAGGGCGATCATTTCGTCGTCAACGGCCAGAAGATCTGGACCACGCTCGCGCAGGACGCCAACCATATCTTCATGCTCGTGCGCACCGACAAGGAAGCGCGCAAGCAGGAGGGCATCAGTTTCCTTTTGTGCGACCTGCGCACGCCGGGCATCACGGTGCGGCCGATCCACACGCTGGCGGGCGAGCCGGAGTTCTGCGAGGTGTTCTTCGACAACGTGCGCGTGCCGGCGGAGAACCTCGTCGGCAAGCTGCATGGCGGCTGGACGATTGCGAAGGCGCTGCTGGGTTTCGAGCGCATCTTCCTCGGCAGCCCCAAGCAGTCGCAGTACGCGCTGGGCCAGCTCGCGCGGCTCGCGGAGGCGCGGCGCCTGTTCGCAGAGCCTGTGTTCGCGCAGCGCTTCGCGGCGCTCCGGCTCGATGTGGCCGACCTGACCGCCGCCTACACCAGCTTCGCCAACATCGTGCGAGCGGGCAAGCCGCTGCCCGCCTCGGTGTCGCTGCTGAAGATCTGGGCGAGCGAGACCTACCACCGCATCGGCGCGCTGCTGGTCGAGGCCGGCGAAGAGCAGGGCGCGGTCGCGGGCGACCAGGTGCTCGACGGGCAGACCTTCAACGTGCTCTCGCCGCTGATCGGCTCGACGGCCGCAATGATCTACGGCGGCACCAATGAGATACAGCGCAACATCCTCGCGCGGCAGGTCCTCGACCTGCCGGCCTGAGCGGTGCGAGCGCCGAAGAAATACACAACAGGAGACAACGCTCATGGAATCCTTCGATCTCTCCCGGCGCCATGCCATGGCCGCGCTGGCGGGCAGCACATTGCTGTCCATGCTGCCCGCACGCGTCTTCGCGCAACAGCAACAGCAGCAGCCGCTGCCATCGCTCATCAAGCTCGTCGTCGGTTATTCCGCCGGCGGCCCGGTCGATGGCGCCGCGCGCCTGCTCGCGCCCGCGCTGGGCCAGGAACTCGGCACGCAGGTGATCGTGGACAACCGCCCCGGCGCCGGCGGCTCGCTCGGCGGCAACGCGGTCGCCAAGGCGCCGCCCGATGGCGCCATGCTGTTCCTCGGCGCGAGCCCGACCATCACCATCAACCCGAACGTGCAGCGCAACATGCCGTTCGATCCGATGAAGGACCTGACGCCCATCGCGCCGCTGGTGGACTACACCAACGTGCTCGTGGTCAACAAGGACCTGCCGGTGCGCAACGTGGCCGAGCTGCTGGCCTATGCGAAGGCCAAGCCCGGCAAGCTCTTCTACGGCTCGGCCGGCGTGGGCGCCTCCAACCACCTGAGCGGCGCGCTGCTGGAGAAGATGACCGGCGTGCAGCTCACGCACGTGCCCTACAAGGGCAGCGCGCCCGCGCTCGCCGACGTGATGGCGGGCACGGTGCCGATGATGTTCGACATCATCGCGACCTCGCGGCCCTTCATCCAGTCGGGGCGCCTCCGCGCGCTGGCGGTCACTTCGCGCCAGCGGAACCGCATGCTGCCCGACGTGCCGACGATGATCGAATCGGGCGTGGCCGACTACGACGTGGGCGGCTGGTTCGGCCTCTATGGCCCGGCGCGCATGGACCCGGCGCTGGTCGCACGCATCAATGCGGCGGCGCACAAGATGCTGGCGCGCGAAGACATCGCGAGTCGGTTGCGCGAGCAGGGCTACGACGTGTGGTCGGGCGGGGCCGAGCTGCTGGCGACCAAGGGGCAGTCCGATCGCAAGCTCTGGGCGACCGCGTCCAAGGGCATCGAGGCGGAATAGCCGATGCATCGCATTCACAGCCCGCTGGAAGAGCGCGCGACTCGCACGCCGGAAGCCGTCTTCCTTTTCGAGCCCGGTGGCACCACCACCTACGCGGCGCTGCAGGCGATGGCCGACACGGCCGCGCAGGACCTGCTGGACGCCGGCGTGCGCCCGACCGATCGCGTGGTGCTGGTCGCCGAGAACTGCGCTGCGCACATCGCGTTGCTCATGGCATGCAGCCGTGTCGGCGCGTGGTCGTGCGGCGTGAATGCACGCATGTCGCCGGGCGAGATCGCGGCCATCGTCGAGCGTGCGGATGCGCGCCTGTGCTGCTTCACGACCGGCTCCTCGGCGGCCGCGCGCCAGCATGCGGAGCGCGCCACCGCGGCGCCGGCCGGGCTGCCGGGCGTCATGTACTCGGCCGTGCGCGCCGAAGCGCAGCCGGAGCTAAACCCAGCGCTGGCCGATACGGCTGCAATCATCTTCACCTCCGGCACGTCGGGCACGCCCAAGGGCGTGATGGTGTCGCACCGCGGCCTGCTGCATTTCGGGCGCGTATCGGCGGCCGTGCGTGCACTCGGCCCGAGCGACCGCGTCTATGCCTTCCTGCCGATGACGCACATCTTCGGTATCGGCACGGTGCTGATGGCCGCGCTCAGGGGCGGTGCGTCGCTGGTGCTGCGCGGCAGCTTCTCGCCGGCCGATGTGCTGGATGCGCTCGCGAACGAACAGGTGTCGAACCTGCTCGGGCCGCCGACGATGTATGCGCGGCTGCTGGCACACATCGAGGCCGAGTGCGCGGCGCCAAGCTTTCCGCGGCTGCGCTACGTGTACACCGGCTCCGCGCCGCTCGACCTCGGGCTCAAGCAGCGCGTGGAGCACCTGTTCGGCCAGCCGCTGCACTATGGCTATGGCCTGTCGGAATACGCGGGCTCGGTGTTCCTCACGCGCACCGAGGCGCCGCGCGCGGACACGGCGGCCGGCCATGCGGTGGAGGGTGGCGAGGCGCGCATCGTGGGCGTCGACGGCCAGGAGGTGGCACAGGGCGAGACCGGAGAAATCTGGCTGCGCGGCCCCGGCCTGATGCTCGGCTACTTCCGCGATGCGGCGGCCACCGAGCAGGTGATGCGCCCCGGCGGCTGGTACGCCACCGGCGATCTCGGGCGCTTCGGCGACGACGGCGCGCTGTTCGTGGTGGGGCGGCTGAAGGAAATGATCATCCGCTCGGGCTTCAACGTGTACCCGGCCGAGATCGAGGCGGTGATCGGCCGCTTCGAGGGCGTGCACCTGTGCGCGGTGGTCGGCGTGCCGGAGGCCGATGGCAACGAGCAGATCGTCGCCTTCACCGAATTGAAGCCCGGCGCCTCGCTCGACGAGGCCGCGCTGCGCGCGCACCTGGCCGAGCACCTCTCGCCCTACAAGCGGCCGGCCCGCATCGAGGTGATCGACGCCATGCCCACCACCGCCAACGGCAAGCTCCTCAAGCGGGAACTGCAGGCGCGGGCCCGGCGGCCCTGAGGTCCGCGGGGAGGTCGCCGATGACGCTGCGGCGGCCCTTCTGCGTGTCCATGTACTCGCGTACCCGGGCGATGCGGCCTTCGAGCAGCTCGAAGATGAAGCAGTAGTCGTTGTCGTAGTGCCTGCCGTTGGCGAGCATGGCCTGCATGCGCTCCTCGAGGATCACGGTGTCGCCGTCGCAGTACACATGGGAGAACTGCACCGAGACGTCCGAGACGAAGAGCTTCGGAAACTCCTCGACCAGGAAGCGCACGATCGTGTCGGGGCCGATCATGTGGTCGGTGAAGCCGAGCGCCACGCCGGTGGCGTTGTCCTTGGGCGCGAGCCATTCGGCGTCGTCGGTGAACACGGCGCGGATGCGTTGGGGGTCGCGGCTCGCGAAGGCCTTCCAGGCCTCGGACACGGCGCGCTTGTTCTGTTCGGGTGTCATGCTGCTTGTTCGGTGGGGTGTGAAGGAGCGGCCGACGATAGGTGCGGCGCGCCGTGCGGGCACGCCGCTTCCGGACATCTCCAGCACACCCCTCGGATTTATCCTGCAAGGAGGTGCGCTGCCGTCCGCCAGCATGTCGCCCGCGGACGCTGCATCGTGGTGGCCTTCAACAAGGAACCCACACCATGGCCGATGACCTGAGCAAGCGCGGACCGCAGGATGCAACCCGCATCAACGTCAATGAATCCCACGAGGTCCGCTACTGGACGCAGACGCTGGGCGTGACCGAGGCGCAACTGCGCTCGGCGGTCGCCGCCGCAGGCGTCGAGACGAAGGACGTCCGCACCTACCTCGGAAAACCCTGAACTGCGGGGCTGCAGCCGTAGGCACGCTCCTACATCCGGGCGCGGAGGCGGGCACGATACTCGTTGTCTTCTTTTCCGCTTCAGGATTTTTCCCGTGACCGTGCCTCCAGCCGCCCTCCGCCGCATGGGCTGCGCCCCGACCTGGGCTGCAGCGCAATGAAATCGTCGCCTGGAGCGCGCAGCTGGATCGCTGCCGGCGTGCGCCACGAACTGCTCACGCGCGCCCTGCCTGCACTGCGCCACGACATGGCAGCACCTGTCTCGGTGGTGCGCATGGCGCTCCTGATGCTCAAGCGCCAGGTGGCTGCCACCCCCATCGATCCCGCCGCCTGCGAAGAGCGCGTGGCCCTGATCGACAACCAGGTGTCGGAGTTGGTGGAAGCCATCCGCTCGCTGCGCGACTGGGAACTGGCCACCACCGACGACGGCATCACCCGCAGCGCGCTGGCGGCGCAATGCGTGAACCTGATGCGCTCGGCCTTCGACCTGCACGGTGTGACGCTCGATGTCGACGCCTCGCTCGACCCGCAGGAAGATGAACCCCGCTGGCCCGCCGCCGCCGCGTTGCGCTACCTGTTCCTGGGCGCATTGGGCTACCTGCACGACGGCGCGGCCGAAGCCGGTGCCATCCGCATCGAGCCGGTCGGCACCGACGCGCTGCGATTCATCGCGGTGCCGCGTGAGGCCGGTGGCGTGAACCCGGTGCTCGACGCGCACCGTGCGCCGCGCGCGCTGGCCATCGATGCCGTCGCGCTGCAGAACCTCGCCGAAGACATGGGCTACGCCATCGCGCTGGAAGGCGACAGCGTGCGCTTCGCGCTCGCGACCGGCTGAGGTTTCCGCTGCGTAACTGCGCGGCGTTCGCGGACCTGCGCTTGCCGATTCGTCCGCAGGAAGACCAGCAGCCGCCGCTCTGCCGCATACAGCCCGCGCGAAGGCTTGGCCGTCGCGCGGCCGGCAATCTTCTCGAACAACGCGGTGGCTGCATCCTCGTCGTCGTCCGCGAGCGCGCTGCCCAGCGCCAGCACGGCCGGGTGCACATAGGCCTTCTTGCAGACGGCCGGCGTATTGCCCAGCTGCTTGGCGACGGCCGCGAGGATGTCCTTGGCGCTGTAGCGGCTGCCATCCGCTGCGGTGCGGCCCGGCTCGCAGGCCAGGCGCGTGAGTTCCAGCGCCTGCACCGTGCCATGCCAGGTGCGGAAGTCCTTGGCGGTGAAGCGGTCGCCTTCGGCACCTTCCGCGGCTTCGGCGATGTAGTCGTTGACGTCGGTGGATGAAACGCCGCGCAGCTCGCCTTCTTCGTCCGCGTACTGAAAAAGCGCCTGCCCCGGCAACTGCTGGCACTGGCGCACCACCTTCGCCACGCGCGGGTCTTCGAGCTTCGCCTCGTGCATCACGCCGCTCTTGCCCTTGAAGCGCAGCCTGAGCGCCGTGCCCTGCACGGCTGCATGGCGGTTGCGCAGCGTGGTGAGGCCGAAGGAGCCGTTGCTGCTCGCGTATTCCTCGTTGCCCACGCGCAGCAGCGTGGTGTCGAGCAGGCGCACCAGTGCCGCGAGCACCTGGCTGCGCCCGGGCACCTTCTGTCCCTTCGCCGGTTGCAGGTCGCGCGCGACGCGGGCGCGGATGCGCGGCAGCGCAAGCGCGAAGGCTTCGAGCCGGTCGAACTTGGTCTCGTCCTTCATCACGCGCCAGTCGGCGTGGTAGCGGTACTGCTTGCGGCCGCGCGCGTCGATGCCGGTGGCCTGCAGGTGGCCGTTGGGCAGCGGGCAAATCCACACCTGTGTGTAGGCCGGCGGAATGGCCAGCATGCGGATGCGGGAGATCTCGTCCACGTCGCGCAGCCAGCGGCCCTTGGCGTCGCGGTAGCGGAAGCGCTCGCCGTGCTTCAGGCGGCGGATGCCGGGCATCTCGGGGTTCACGTAGACCAGGCCGTTCGCAATCGGCGTCGGCTTGGAGGGTGCCTTGGCAGGCGGCTTGAAGATGGGCGAGGTGGAGGCCGGCATGGGGTTTGCGTCTGGAGATGCATCCGCTTGTGCCAGCGCCGACAATCGCCCGGTGTAGGACGCCGCAAGCTGTTGGTGCCTCCCTTCCACTTATCTCCGCCGGAAAAATCATGCTTCCTCGTTGGACCTCTCTTTGCGCCCGCTGGTCGGCGCTGTGCGCCGCGGCGCTGCTCGCCACGGCCTGTGCTTCCCCCTCGCCTGCCCCGGCTGCTGCGGCCGCAACGGCCGCGCCCGTCAAGGTCAAGGTGTTCGTTGCCGCCATGTTCGAGATCGGCCAGAACACCGGCGACCGCGCCGGCGAGTTCCAGTACTGGTACGAGCGCTACTGGAAAGGCGCCAAACCCATGGCCGTGCCCGGTGCGCTGCAACCCGTGTACTGCAACGCCGACGGTGTGTGCGGCGCGGTGCTCGGCATGGGCAAGGTCAATTCGTCGTCGTCGATGCAGGCCATCCTGCTGAACCCGCAGTTCGACTTCTCGCAGGCCTACTACGTGATTTCCGGCGTGGCCGGCACGCCGCCCTCGCGCGGCACCATCGGCGAAGTGAGCTGGGCCACCTGGCTCGTGGACTACGACCTCGGCCACCGCTGGGCGCCAGAGGAGAACAAGGCCGGCGAGCCGACCTTCATGCCGCGCAAGGGCTACGAGGACTACCGCCGCTTCAAGCTCAACCCCGACCTCGTCGGCTGGGCGATGAAGCTCTCGGCCGACACGCCGCTGAAGGATTCGGAGTCCGCCCGCAAGTACCGCCTGCGCTACCCCGACCCGGCCGCGCGCCGCGCGCCCTTCGTCGGCACCGGCACGCACATGACCGGCGACACCTTCTTCCACGGCCCCGGCATGTCGAAGCAGGCGCAGTACATCGCGAAGCTCTACGGTGCCGACGACTACGTCATCACCGAGATGGAAGCCGCCGCCATCACCCTGGTGATCAAGCGCACCCATGGCACCGATCGCGTGATGAGCCTGCGCGGCGCGGTCAACTTCGACCAGGGCAATCCGAAGGAAAGCACGCTGCAGCACCTGGACCCGGCGCCGGGCGAGACAGCAGGCGGTTTTGCCGAGACGGTGGAGAACATCGCGCTGGTCGGTACGCGCGTGGTGGACCACATCGTGAAGAACTGGCCGCAGTGGCAGGCCGGTGTGCCCAAGCCCTGAACGGGTTCAGGGCTGCGCGGGCTGCAGGTGCCAGGTCACCGTGAAGTCGAAGGGCGTCCAGCGGCTGGCCTTGACGCCCGCGCTTCTGAGGCCGCGGCCGGTCCAGGTGTTGCAGGTCTCGAAGAGGTTGTAGCCGCCTTCGGCTTCGTAGAAGGCGTCCTGGTTGTCGTAGTGCGCACCGGCGATCGGCGTTACGCGGCCTGAAGGCAGCGCGGCGCGCACGTAGGCCACGAGTTGCGCGTACTGCGCCTGCGAGAGTGGCAGCTTGTAGGCGCCGCGTCGCATCTGCCCCCGCTGCAGGTACGTCACATGCATCAGCGCCCGGTTGCCGCCCGCGAGCGCACCGAAGGCGCGTGCGGCAGTGAGGTCGGCCCAGGTGGGCGTGTGCAGGTAGAACTCGCGGTCGCCCCAGCCGATGGCGATGAATTCGGCGTCGGGCGGGACAGCCTTGAAGTCGGCAAGCGGAAAGAGCTGCTGCCAATCCATGGTGGCCGAGCGCACCGGGAACACGAGATCGGTGTGCACGCCGTTGCTCAGCACCCAGGCTTCCACGGCCGGTGCTTCTGCGGTCGGCTTCGTGTTGGCAGGCCACAGCACGAGCGCACAGGCCACCGCGACATACAGCCCCACCGCAAGCAGGAACCCCAGCAGCGTGAAGGCGATGCGCCGGAGCCAGCGTTTGATCATGGTTTCAGAAGAGCGATGCGGTGGTCGAGGCCGGCTCTGTCGTCGAGCGGACTGCGCCTGTGGGTGCCAGCGCCTCCGGGCTGCCGGCCTTCGCCAGCGCCCCCACGCGCACGCCCAGCAGGCGCAGCGGACGCTCCAGCGGCACGCGCTTCAAGCACTGCCCGCCGACCTGCCGGATGGTCTTGCCGTCGTCGGTGAAGCGGTCGATCGTCTGGTCGCGTGTGGCGATCTTGAAATCGTCGTAGCGCAGCTTGATGCCGATGGTCTTGCCCACGTAGCCCTTGCGCTGCAGGTCTTCGGCCAGCTTCTCGCACAGGTGCGTGAAGATCGCGCCCAGCTCGGCGCGGTTGCGCACCGCGTGCAGGTCGCGGTCGAAGGTGGTCTCGCGGCTCATCGAGACGGGTTCGCTCTCGGTCACCACCGGCCGGTCGTCGCGGCCCCAGGACACCTCGTGCATCCATGCGCCGGTGGCCTTGCCGAAGTTCTGGATCAGCCAGTCGCGATCGCGTGCCGCGAGCTGGCCCACGGTCTCGATGCCGAAGCGCTTGAGTTTCTCGTCGGCCTTGGGGCCGATGCCGTTCACCTTGCGGCAGGGCAGCGGCCAGATGTGGCTCTCCAGGTCGCCTTCGTACACCACCGAGATGCCGTTGGGCTTGTTGAACTCGCTCGCCATCTTGGCGATGAGCTTGTTGGGCGCCACGCCGATGGAGCAGGTGAGGCCGGTGGCGTCGAAGATCGATTTCTGGATCAGCCGCGCGAGCGAGCGCCCGCCGTCGCGCTGGCCGCCGGGCACATCGGTGAAGTCGATGTACACCTCGTCCACGCCGCGGTCTTCCATGAGCGGCGCGATGTCCAGGATCACCTGCTTGAAGGCGCGCGAATACCGCCTGTATTCGTCGAAGTCCACCGGCAATATCAGCGCCTGCGGGCACAGCTTGGCGGCCTTCATGAGCCCCATGGCCGAGCCGATGCCGAACTGGCGCGCGGGGTAGGTGGCGGTGGTGATCACGCCGCGGCCCGCGTAGTCCTTGAGCAGCGGAAAGGATTCGACCGGAATGTCGGCCAGCGTGCCGCCCTCGGGCAGGTTGCGGATGGCCTCGTCGACGCTGCGGCGCCCGCCGCCGATCACCACCGGCAGGCCCTTGAGCTGCGGATAGCGCAGCAGCTCGACCGACGCGTAGAAGGCGTCCATGTCGAGGTGGGCGATGCGGCGGATCGGGCCTGTCGAGGAGGGCGGGGAACTCACGGAAACGATTGTCTCGCGGCCGGAGGGGTTTCGCCCGCCGAGGGGCTCCGGATCAGTGTGTTTCGACAGTGACGAGCAACGGCGAATCGAACATCGCCACCGGCGAGATCACCGGCTCGTCCATCGGCACCTTGTCGCCGTAGCGCTCGCGCATCTTGGCGCGCACCGCCGGGTCTGTGAGATTGAATTCGCGGATCTTCTGCAGCTCGCCGATGCGCACGCCCAGCGCGCGCTGGTAGAGCTTCCACACGAGCTCGGAGCAATAGATGCGGCCATCCGACCATTCGAAGGTCAGGTCGTAGGGCCGGCCCGCGAAGTCCGACGTGCGTGCATGCAGGCGGGCCACGGCGCCGGGTGTCAGCAGCTTGTCGGCATCGCGCAGGCGCTTGACCACGTAGTGGCCGCCGTTGCCGCGGGCCGTCCATTGCGCGAGCGGCGTGTAGCGCACGGTCGAGACCGCCTCGAACACGTAGGGCTTGCCGTCCCGCAGCAGCACGACGCCCATGTGGCTGTAGCGCGAGCCGGTGGCGCGCTGCACCGCCACACTCTGGGCCGAGCGGGAGGTGTGGAAGATGATGTCGCCGTCTTTCAGCGTGGCCGCTGCGTGGCTGGCGTTGAAGGAGAGAGCGCAAAGCAGCAGCGCGATTGCGGTGGGGAGCTTCGTCATATGCCGCGCATTGTGCGGCACGGCCTGCGGCTATTTTTCTTCGGGCGCGGGCGTGGTGTCGCTCGTACCGGGCGGCGCCATTTCGCGCATCAACCGGTCCAGCGCTTCTTCGCTCATCGGCTTGTCGGGTGCGAGCGTGGTGGACGAGGTGCGCAGCCAGCGCGTGGTGGCGGGGAGCGCCATCACCAGCGCGGTCACGGCCACGAGCACGGCCAGGTAGGGGGGCAGCGCGCGTGCAACGGCCGCCACCGGCGGACGCGGCGCGACCTGCCCGCGTGCGAGCACCAGCGCATAGCCGAACGGCGGCAGCAGGAAGCCCGCCTGCAGCACCAGCAGCGTCAGCGTGGCGATCCAGGCCGCATCGTCGAGCTGCGCGAGCACGGGCGGCATCACGATGGGCACGATCAAAAAGATCAGCTCGAAGGCGTCGAGCACGAAGGCGAAGGCCAGCAGCACCGCGAGCACTGCCATCAGGCCGAGCATCGGATGGCCCTGCAGCGACAGCATCAGCCGCGCGACCAGCCCGTCGGTGCCGAAGCCGCGCAGCAGCAGCGAGAAAGTGGTGGCCGCCACCAGCAGCGCGTACAGCGCGCCGGTGAGCGCCATCGCGTCGTCGAGCACCTGCCACAGCACCGGGCGCGTGAGCTGGCGCGACGCGAGCCCCCAGCCGAGCAGCATCACGCAGGCGGTGGCCGCGCCTTCGACCGCGCGCACCTTGCCGAGCGTGACCAGCACCAGCAGCGTGGCTATCACCAGCGGCACCGTCAGCAGCGTCCACAACTCGCGACGGCTCATGGCCTCCCGCTCCACATGCGGTGATGGCTGCGGCTTGCGCCGCGCGCCAAGCCATGCAATCGCGAGCCAGCCGACCGTGAGCGCCGCCGCGGGTACCAGTGCGGCCTGCAGGATGTCCTGCGTGTTGACGATGCGATTGGCTGCACCGGCAGCCGTGGTGCCGGCGGACAGTGCCAACTCGCGCGCCATGTTCACGCCCTCGGTGTGGGCCCGCAGCATCGCATCGCCGAGCAAAAGCAACACGAGCGAGGGCGGCACGATCACGCCCAGCGTGCCGGTCGCGGCCACGAGCGCGGTGCGTTGCGCGGCGGGCAGTTGCTCGTGTGCCCAGCCCTTGCCCGCAGTGCGTGCCAGCGTGAGCAGGCTGGCGCCGACCGAGCCGTTCATCGGCGCGAGCATCAGGCCCAGCACCATGCCGGCCAGCTCCGGCGCGGCGCGCGGCACGATGCGCATCAGCGCCTTTCGCAGGCCGTTGTACAGGTGCTCGGCCAGCGCCAGCCGGTTGAGCAGCGCGCCCACCAGCGCATAGAGCGCCAGTGCCTGCAGGAGGTCGTGCTCCAGCAGGCCGACGATGCGCCACGGGAGGTTCTGCAGCAGGGCCGTGTCGAAAGCGCCGAGCGCCAGGCCGATGAGGGCGCCGATCGTGCACACGCCCAGCAGCACGGCATAGGTGGGCCAGCCGGTGGTCATCATCAGCGCCAGGGCCAGCGCGAGCAGGGCGAGTCCGAGCCAGCCCATCTACGTGGCCCGGCACTCGCGCCACAGGTCGAGCGCGCTTTGCACCGCCAGCAGCACGGCGAGCAGCAGCAGCGCGACCTTGATCATGAAATAGCCCGCGTTGAAGGTGTCGGGAAACAGCTCCAGAGCCAGCACCGCGCGCCCCACCGGCACCGCGGCCGTCACGATCAGGAACAGCGCCCACGGCAGCACGCACAGCGCCGCGCCCATGCGACGCAGCCGCGCGAAACGGCCCGTGCTGCCGTCGGCCAGGTCGGGTCGTGCCACGAGGTGCGCGCCCCGGCGCCCCGCATGCCGCAGCGCCACAGCAACGTAGAGCGCGAACAGCCATTGCGCGAGGTCGTTGGCCTGTGTCGGCCCGTGGCCCGAAACCACCAGGTCGCGCAGCGGCCATTGCACGAAGAGCAGCAGCGCGATGGCAATGGCCAGCGGCATCGCGGCGCGGTCGATCAAGTCGAGCACGCGCAGCGTGGGCGGCGGGCGGGGCGCTTCAGTGGGTTCTGCCGGTGGCGTCATGCCTCGCCGACCGTAGCCCCCGAACCTGACCGCCACCTGCGGCGCCCGATGGCCGGGCTTGCGCACCGCCGCATGCCGGGCCATCATCCGCGCCATGCAAACCGTCGCCTCCATTCTCTGGCGCAGGCTCGATGCCCCGGGCCACGACGCATGCCGGCTCGAGCGCAATGCCTCGGCCTGGCAGCTCGACGGCGCCGCGGTGTTCTGCCAGGAGGACGGCCGCATCGCCCAGCTGCACTACCGCGTGCGCTGCGACCTGCACTGGCACACGCAGTGGGGCATGGTGCGCGGCTGGCTCGGCGACTCGGCCATCGAGCTGTCGATCGCCCGCGATGCGCACGGCCACTGGAAGCTCAACGACGAGGCCGTGCCCGACCTGTCGCACTGCGTGGACCTCGACCTGGGGTTCACGCCCGCGACCAACCTGCTGCAGTTGCGGCGGCTCAATCTCTCCAAAGGCGAACGCGCCGATGCGCCGGCCGCCTGGGTCGACCTCGATGGCGGCGGCGTGCTCAGCGAGCTGATGCAAAGCTACGAGCGGCGCAGCGAGAGCGAGTACGCGTATGTGGCGAAGCGCTTCGACTATGAGGCGGTGTTGAAGGTCACGGCGGATAGTTTCGTGAGCGACTATCCGCGGCTCTGGGTGGCGGAAGGCTAGCCATCCAAGCGGTAGCGGGTCGCGCATCGCGCTCGGGTCGGGCAAGAGATAGGCGCGAATAAGACCCCGGCCCAGCGTCGCAAATTTTTCACACCTCGCTGCTCCAGTTGCACGCGTGAGCCCCGGTTGACCATTGTTTGCAACGGTGCAAATCCAGCTGCCAGAGACTGCCGGACCGTCGTTCCTCCGAGGTCCCGCAGATGTCTCGAACCCTTGCCGTTGTCAGCTCCGTCATTCCCGATTCGTTGGAGCCCGTGCGGCTCTCGGGCCGCGAGGGCGTCAACAGTCTGTTCGCGTATGAGCTGCTGCTCAAGACCCCCGATGCGCTCAATTTCAGCTTTGGTGCCGCAGCGGACATCGATCTCGACAGCTTCATCGGCCAGGAGATCAGTTGCCTGATTGAACTCGACGGCGCGGGTGAGCGGCAGATCAACGCGCTCATCACCGATGCGCAACTCTGGGGCGAGGAAGGCCGGCACGTTCAGTACAAGCTCACCCTGCGCCCCTGGCTGCACCTGGGCACGTTGACCAGCGACTGCAGGATCTACCAGAACAAGACGGTCGTCCAGATCCTGGATGAATTGCTCGCGGACTACGTGTTTCCCGTCGACAAGCACTTGAGCGAGACCTACCCCGTCCGGGACTTTCAGACGCAATTCAACGAGAGCGACTTCGCGTTCTTCGAACGGCTGTGCCAGGAGTGGGGTCTGAATTTCTACTTTGCGCACAGCGAAGGCAAGCACCGTCTCGTGCTCACCGACAACATGGGCGCGCACGTCCCCATGGACAGCGTTGCCTACCGACAGGTCGAATACCACGCACCCGGATGGAAGCTCGATGCCGAATACATCAGCAGTTTCGTTCCACACCACCAACTCACCAGCGGGCGCTACATCAGCCGCGACTACGACTACACCCGCCCCAAGGCCGACCTGAGCGTCAAGCGCGCCGATCCCCGCCCGACCGGGCAGGCCGATCAGGAGGTCTACCAGTGGCACGACAGCCAGGCTGGCAGCCACTACGTGCAGCCTCGCGCCGGTGCAGATACCAACGAACCTCTTGCAGAAGGTGATCGCATGGCGCTGCTGCGCATGCAGGGGCTGCGCACTCACGGGGCGCGCGCCAAGGCCAGCGGGAGTCTGCGCGGCATGGTCCCTGGCTTCACCTTTCAATTGCAGAAGCATCCCCGCGAAGCGGCCAATATCCAGTACCTCGTTCTCGACAGCCAGTTCCTCATCGAGAACGTGGCGCAGGAGAGCCAGGGCCCAGAGGCTGCAGCGCACCGCAAGCAGCAGTGGCGTGTCGAAGTCGACTTCACGGCCCACCCCATCACCGAGCCGCTTCGTCCTCAGCTGTCGCGGCACAAGCCGCACACGCAAGGCCCTCAGGTCGCGCTGGTTGTCGGCCCCGAGGGCGAGAACCTGTGGACGGACGAACTGGGCCGCATCAAGGTTCAGTTCCCCTGGGACCGGCTCGGCCAGAAGAACCAGCATTCCACCTGCTGGCTGCGCGTGAGTTCGCCGTGGGCAGGCAACCAACTCGGTGGCGTGCATGTGCCACGCATCGGCCAGGAAGTGATCGTCGATTTCATCGGCGGCGATCCGGACCTGCCCATCTGCACCGGCCGGGTGCACAACCAGATGAACCTGCCGCCCTGGAGTCTTCCTGGCCAGGTCGCGTTGTCGGGTTTTCGCAGCCGCGAACTTGTCAAGGACGGCGGCAACAGTTCGGGCGGCCGCTCCAACCATCTGATCCTGGATGACACCGACCGGAAGATCCAGGCGCAACTCAAGAGCGACCACCAGAGCAGCTCATTGAGTCTCGGCCACGTCACGCGTATCGATGGCAACGCCGGTCGCCAGGATGCGCGTGGCGAAGGTTTTGAATTGCGTACCGATGCGCACGGCGCCATCCGGGCAACACAAGGCCTGCTCATCACCACCGAGGCGCGCCCCAATGCCCGCGCGCATCTGCTCGACAGCGGCGAGACCCGCCAGCGCCTGGTCGAGGCGCGCGATCTGCATGACGCAGGGGCGCAGGAGGCGCAGAAGAACAAGGCGCAGGAAGGCAACGACCAGGCCGAGGTCGCCAAGTCCCTGCAGGCGCAGAACGATGCGGTCCAGGGCGAAGGCGCCGCCGATGCCGAAGCCGGGCGCTTCCCCGAGCTGGCGCAGCCGCATCTGGTTCTGGCCAGTCCGGCGGGCATCGAGACCACCAGCCAGTTCAGCACGCACATCGCCAGCGTGGAGCACACCGCCATCACCAGCGGCAAGCACACCAGCATCACCAGCGGCGACAGCCTCCTGGGCGTGGCGCTGCAGGCCATCAAGCTCTTTGCGGCGCAGAAGGGCATCAAGGTCGTTGCGGCCCAGGCCGACATCGACATCCAGGCGCTGAAGACCTGCATCAACCTGCTGGCCAAGGACGAGATCACGATCCGGGCCGACAAGATCAGGATCGAAGCCAGGACGGAGTTGGTGATCAGTGGCGGTGGCAGCTACGCCCGCTACAAGGGCGGCAGCATCGAGAGCGGTACCACCGGCCCCCATGTCCAGCATGCCAGCGTGCACAGCATGGTCGGCCCCAGCAGTGCCAGCCGGCCGAGCCTGCCGGACGGATTGAAGCCGGGCAAGGGGCAACTCGAGCTCACGCACCGTTATGCCAACAACCATGGCTTGAAGGGCGCGGACTACAAGGTCACCGATTCGGCCGGACAGGTCAGGACCGGCACGCTGGATGACAACGGCTTTGCGGCTGTCTCGGGGCTGGCGCCGGGCGGGGCGCGCATCGAGTTGGGGGAAGACCCGCGCAATCCGTGGGACCACGCCAGCTATTTCGGCAAACCGACGTGGCCGCCCAAGACCACCGACGGCGATGCGAACGCGGTCATTGTTCCTGCAAACGACATGCTTGCCGGTCTCATGAAACAGGTCAATGGCGCAGCCAGCACAGCCATCGGTGCTGCGGTCAGCGGCGACCTCAGCGGCATTGCCAAGGCCGCTGCGGCATCTGTCGCAGCCAGTGCGCTGGGCGACATGGCCGGCAAGGCCGCGGCGCGATTGCCACCGGGCGTCGTGCTGCTTCGGACCATGGTCTGAAACCACTGGCGTGCGCAGCGCCTGTCACATCAAAAAAACAGCAAGAGCCAAGTGGCTCAGGGAGTTCCGGCATGGCCGAGATATCGCAAGCAGAGAGAGCGCAGAAGGCAAATGAGAGGGCGGTGGTCGTCAAGCCGCTCGACCAGATCGACCCCGCCGAACTGCCTGGAGCCAAGAAGGCCGTCAACGACTGGTTGGTAAAGATCAGCAACGGTCATGTCACGCTGGACAGGGTCATGACCGTCGCCAGCGCCGTTCCGATCCTCGGCAACATCCTGGCGGCCATCGATGCGGTGTGCGACATCATCGTCCTCGTCGAGAACAAGGCTGCGAACGTCGGGGAGAAAGCCCTCAATTGGGTGAGCTTCGGCATCAACCTGATCGGCATCATTCCGTTCCCCCCGACCATGGCCGCAGCGCGGACCAGCTTGCGGCCCGCACTGCATCTGGTGCGAAGCAAGCTCAGCACCGCCGGTCACGGACTCAGCGATGCGCTGGTGGTGATGCTCGTCGACCACCTCAATGCGACGTTGGCCGGCGAACTCGAAAAGTTCGTGGACGAGGCCAGCACCAAACTCAAAGACTTACTGAAGTCGGCCGCCACCATGGCGCATGACTTGCTCTCGGGCTTGAGCAAGGTCTTGCGCAAGCTTGCATCGGGCACGCCCTTCGATACCAGCACGCCGGCGCCCGCGGACCCTCCCAAACGCGATCCCGAGACCACCTACGAGAGCGGTGTTTGGGGTGCCATCAAGGGAATTGCCGGTGACATCAAGGAGGGAGTCGAGGACGGTGCCAGCTATGTTGGCGAGCAGGCTGCACACGGCGCCAAGGTGACTGTCAATGCTGGGGCTGGCCTGGTGATGCGTCACACCGATGCTGGCGAGAAGGCCGCGAAGCTGATGAACGCTTATGCCGACTCACTGGACAGCTTGGCCGTGGATGCGAAAACGAAGATCGAAAGATTGGGCGACGCGGGCGTCGACATGTCCATCGCCTGGCTCCTCCTGAGGCTCAAGGATGTTGTTTTGCGCTATCGCGCCAAGGGCAAGACAGGGGGCTCCACCGTCAATCCCACAACGACCGCGAAGCACGATCAGAAGAAGACGAATGCGGAGTTGGAAAAACTGAATGCGGAGCGCGTGAAGGGCGTGAGCAATGCCAACCCTTGCAAGAACTGCGCAACCGGTGCTCAAACGCCCAACTCCATCAACTTTGCAACTGGCAGCGAGACCGTTGTCCATACCGACTTTGCATTGCCGGGCCACATGCCCATCGTCTGGAGCCGCACGTACCATTCGCGCCTGGCGGCCTACGACCAACTGCAGGATCAATCCGGACAGGCGGGCGCCAGCGCAAGTCTTGGTTCTCGCTGGACCAGCCCCTACACCACCCGCATCGACCAGGCCGCGGACGGCAGTCTGAGCTACTTCGCCGGCGATGGCCGCGAGCATCGCTTCCCCAGGCTGGCAGAGCCTGGGGATGGCAGGGCTGGACAGACTCACTACGATCCCGTTGAAGACCTCACCCTCGGCCGGGTCGAGGGTGGCCTGCTGATCCTGAGCCACGGGCGGGATTACGTCGAGACCTTCGAACTCGCGCCCCATTTCATGCAGAGGGGCAAGGCCCCGATCAAGAACAAGGTCGTCCACTACCGCCTGGTAAGTCAGCGCACCCGCAACGGGCACGTCACCGAGCTTGCGTATCGGCATGCAGGTGGTCAGCTCTCCGACATCGTCAGCGGCGATATCCACGTGAGCACCGCCATTGACGGAGCGGGTAGGATTCAGAGTCTGTGGCGGGTCGTGGATGGCATTGCCGTGCGAGAGTTGGCTGCGTATACCTATCGGATGCTCTCCGACGGCAGCAGCGACCTCGTCGCCGCCAAGGATGAGAACCAGGACACCTGGCGCTACGAATATCGGGCCGCAGGCGAGACGGCCAGCACCCACCTGATCTCCAGGTACACGGACCGCACGGGTCGCGGCATTCATCTTGAGTGGGAACACGAAGATGGCAACGCAGTGGATCTGCATGCGGGCAACAGCGCTCGGGCCAGGGCATACCGCGAGTACGCCGACGACGGCAGCTTCGACACCACCATCGTCTGGAACAACCACGTTCGTATGGCCACCGTCATCGATGCGCTTGGGGCGCAGACACGCTACTACTTCGATTTCCTGGGCTACACCTACCGCATCGTTCATCCGGAAGTTCGCGGTGCGGACGGCATGCTCTATGCGCATGAAGAGTGGTTCTTCCGCGATGCGCTAAAGAACATCACGCGGCATCTGCATGCCGATGGCAGCAGCGATCACTACACCTACGACGCGCACAGCAACCTCGTGAGCCACACGCGTGCCGACCACAGCACGGTGCACTTCGCCCACGACGACATGGACAACCTGATCGGCATCCGCGATGCCGAAGGCCATGCCTGGAAGCGCACCTACGAGGGAATCAACCTCATCGAGGAGATCGATCCGCTGGGCCACAAGACCGAGTACGCCTACAACGAGCATGGCCTGCCGGTGGAGATCACCGATGCCAAGGGCGGCAAGAAGCGGTTGGCCTATGACGATGCGGGCCAGTTGACGGCCTACACCGACTGCTCGGGCAAGACCTCGAGCTGGACCTATGACGACCGGGGACGCCTGCTCAAGGCAACGAACTCGGCTGGCGAGACAACGCAGTACCACTACGAGCGCGGCCAGCTCACGCGCATCGTCAATCCCGATGGCACCCAGGAGCAGTTGGCGCACGATGCCGAAAGCCGCCTGCTCTCGCACCGCGATGCCTTGCAGCGCGAGACCCGCTACGAATACAACGCCGTGGGCCTTCTTGCCCAGCGCCTGGATGCCAACCGCAACACCATCGACTACCAGTGGGACCGCCTGGGGCGGCTGACGGCGCTGCGCAACGAGAACGGCCGCACGCACAGCTTCAGCTACGACCCGCTGGGCAAGCTGCTGTCCGAAGTGCAGTTCGACGGCACCGAGACCGTGTACGGCTACACCCCGGCGACTGGTGTGCTGCGTCAAGTCACCGAAGGCGATGCGGTCACGCGGTTCGATTTCGATCCCACAGGGCGCCTGACGGGACGCATGGCGGGGCTGTATGTCGAGTCCAAGGACCCGGACGGTCGTTCCCTCGGGCGCACCTTGGACCCGCAGAGCATCCAAACCGACAGCTATGCCTACGACGGCAACGGGCAACTCATCGATGCCCGCAACCCGCACATCCACTTGCAGTGGTTCCCCGATGCCGTCGGCCATGTGAGGACCGAGCACCACCACTACCTGATCGACGAACAAGGCAGACCGAGCAGTCAACCGCTGACGGCCGTCTGGCAGCACAGCCACGACGAGCTGGGCAACCGCATCCAGACCACGCGCCCCGACGGCCACACCACCACCTGGCTGACTTACGGCGCGGGCCACGTGCACGGACTGATGCTCGATGACATGGAGGCGCTGCAGATCGAGCGCGACGATCTGCACCGCGAGGTCAAGCGCACGCAGGCCAACGAGGTGGCGCAGGAGCAGCAGTACGACCCCGCAGGGCGCTTGAAGGCCCAGGCGCTCAGCCGCGTGGAGAGATTGGGCCAGAGCCGAGGCGGCCCCTCTGCTCCGAACGCCAACGCGCTCGGCATTCAGCGCAAGTACAGCTACGACCGCGCCGGTCAGCTGACCGACATCGGCGACAGCCGCCGTGGCGGCTTGAGCTATCGCTACGACCCTGTAGGCCGTTTGCTACAGGCGCAAAGCCAGTTGGGCACCGAGACCTTCGCGTTCGATCCGGCCAGCAACATCCTGGACCCGCTGGCGCCAGCGGCAAGAGAGGCCGGAGCACTCAACAACATTCCCGCCGTCCTGAACAACCTGGTGAAGGACTACGCAGGCACGCACTTCGAATACGACAGCCACGGCAACATGGTTCAGCGGTTGCACAACGGGCAGCGCACGCGCTTCGCGTGGGACGCATTGGGCCGTCTCACCGAGGCGCGCACGCAGGACACCCGCATGTCATTCCTGTACGACCCGCTGGGTCGGCGCATTGCCAAGTGCAGCGAGCCGATCGTCATCACCAGCACGATGGACGGCAGCCAGTACCACGCAGCCGAGTACCGGCGCCAGATGCAGGAGCGTGGCCTTGGCACGGTGCTCTTCGGCTGGGATGGCGACCAGATGGCCTGGGAGTCGGACTCGGCACGAAACCGGACGGTGCATTACGTGTTCGAGCCCAACAGCTTCGTGCCGGTGTTGCAGGCCGGCGCCCAGGGGCGAATCACGCAGAGCTTCCTGAAGCGGCCGGCCAGCGCGACAGCCACGTACGCCGATGCGCACGGCAACTACGACCTGGACCGGGACCCGCTGTACAACGGGATGTATGAACCAGGGGTGGGGCAAGACGGGGAGTCACCGACGCCACTGGAGAACATTCACTTCTACCAGTGTGACCACCTCGGAACGCCGATGGAGTTGACCGATGAGGGCGGCAACATTGCGTGGGAGGCGAATTACAAGGCGTGGGGAGAGGCCAGGCTCACGATCAGCGAGGCCGCCAGGAAGGCGGGGCTGAAGAATCCGATTCGGTTTCAGGGGCAGTATCTGGACGAGGAGACGGGGCTGCATTACAACCGGTTCAGGTATTACGACCCGGTGGTGGGACGGTTTGCCAGCAAAGATCCGATCGGGCTGGCGGGTGGATTCAACCTGCATCAATTTGCACCCAATCCGGTGGGGTGGATCGATCCTTGGGGGCTTACGAATTGCCCTCTCTTCAGATCAATGAAGAGAGGAACAGATGGTCAACCGCTGCCTGAACCATCTGCCAGAGGATTGGGCGCTCGTATTCCAGGCGACATCTCAGCCGATGCACAGGGGAATGTGTATCCCAACACCGGAGGGGTGTCGGTTGCTCCGAACACACCAGGGAATCTGCCAAACCATCGTCGGCCGTCGAGTCTTGGTGGCACAGGAAAAGATGAGGTTTGGGGTATCGACTCAAGCGATTTGGGTCCTGATTTGCAGTATGTGCAGGATTGCCCGACGCACGGAACGATTCAGCCAAGCCGCACTATGCCGGCCAATGAATATCAAGATGCTCTGAAACGAACCAAGAGAAAATGGAGAAAGCCATGACACATGACCCATATCCTGGCTCAGGAATTCAACAGGAGCTTGCAAGCCAGATATCTGCAGGTGCTGACTTCATTCAGCTTCACGGTCTATTGAGCCAGTACAAGCGACGAGGATCGGCAGCAGAAGAAGTCGCGCATGCACTGGAGCAACTCCGAAGTTCAGTGACCAGTGAATCCGATGAGGATCGTGTCCTTGAGTTGTTGGATGTTGTCCGTGGCTTTTGCGCTCCTCATCTCAAGCTCTGGTAACTCGACGGCGCTGGCGGCAAGAGAGGCCGGAGCACTCAACAACATTCCCGCCGTCCTGAACAACCTGGTGAAGGACTACGCAGGCACGCACTTCGAATACGACAGCCACGGCAACATGGTTCAGCGGTTGCACAACGGGCAGTGCACGCGCTTCGCGTGGGACGCGTTGGGCCGTCTCACCGAGGCGCGCACGCAGGACACCCGCATGTCATTCCTGTACGACCCGCTGGGTCGGCGCATTGCCAAGTGCAGCGAGCCGATCGTCATCACCAGCACGATGGACGGCAGCCAGTACCACGCAGCCGAGTACCGGCGCCAGATGCAGGAGCGTGGCCTTGGCACGGTGCTCTTCGGCTGGGATGGCGACCAGATAGCCTGGGAGTCGGACTCGGCACGAAACCGGACGGTGCATTACGTGTTCGAGCCCAACAGCTTCGTGCCGGTGTTGCAGGCCGGCGCCCAGGGGCGAATCACGCAGAGCTTCCTGAAGCGGCCGGCCAGCGCGACAGCCACGTACGCCGATGCGCACGGCAACTACGACCTGGACCGGGACCCGCTGTACAACGGGATGTATGAACCAGGGGTGGGGCAAGACGGGGAGTCACCGACGCCACTGGAGAACATTCACTTCTACCAGTGTGACCACCTCGGAACGCCGATGGAGTTGACCGATGAGGGCGGCAACATTGCGTGGGAGGCGAATTACAAGGCGTGGGGCGAGGCCAGGCTCACGATCAGCGAGGCCGCCAGGAAGGCGGGGCTGAAGAATCCGATCCGGTTCCAGGGGCAGTATCTGGACGAGGAGACGGGGCTGCATTACAACCGGTTCAGGTACTACGACCCGGTGGGGGGCGGTTTGTATCGAAGGATCCTCTTGGGCTGCGTGGCGGAATAAACGTCCTGTCCTATGCCCCGAATCCTGTCGAATTCATTGACCCGCGTGGCTTGCAAGGTAATCGAGCCAATCGTAGAGCGGGGAAAATTCTGGCTGACAACGATGCTTCAACAGGAGGACATGCGTACTCCCGCCATGGGGCTCATACAACAATGCCGCAACAGGAAAAGCGTGCTAGGACTGGAGTGCCGCCAGATAATCCATGTAAAGCACCGAATAGCAGCGGCCCCGATTCAACTAGATTCTTCAGCAATGTAGATCAAATCGATGCCATTCAGCGAGGGAGGAAGATAATGAATGCCTCTGGCGTAAATTGGGCGACATTCGATATGGAAGACCTATTGGAGAAGGGTGCCGCAGTGGCGGAGGGTGTCCTGTTATCACTTCGCGTGTCACGGTTCGAAGAAATAATTCTGGCGATGTTTGTACTGTCTGCCCTCAATTATGAGTTCAATTAATCTCAATTATATACGCGGCCTGTACGATTTTTTATTTGAAAAAAGCGATGAGGAGTTGGAGGAATTCGATATTAATTTATCTGAGAATCAGAGGATTCTTTTCGAGGAAATGACTTGCAGTTTTAAAAAATTTGGACCGATTTCAAAAAGAAATGTCCTCGATGGTCTGAGTTTAATTGTTGGCAATCTTTGTGATGAGAATTTGTGGAGGAGTGCGATCCCACACGATCTCCCTCTCAACCGCGTGGCGGATAGGCGAGGTTATTTAGAGGGGATTATTTTTGCGTTGACAAAAACCTCCTCGAAATTAATTGAAGGGCATGAAGGTTCATTGATAAATGAAATTGGATCGAATGGATTGGACTTTTCCAAATAATTCGTGATATCGGTGCGTACTCGAGCCGAGCGGTGAAAGAGTCTTCAGATTCAATGCAGATCTTCCTTGGTAGATTTACAAGATGTACTACTACCTGTTCTCCATGAGCGATGACGATCTCGATGATCTTCATATCAATGCGATGAGTGCTGACTTCAGCACTTAAGGCCCCGTGTGCAAGCAAAGAGAATTTGACGCTGATGTGCAATTGATCGATGACCTGCACGGCATCGACATCCGCCTCTAAGAACTAGAAACCTAAAGCACGGCGATCATCGAATTCGACGTGCCGAAACGGCTTAGCGCTCCGAGCCGTTTTTCGACGCCTGACTGCCGCATAAGCGCTCAGTCGAACTGCCCCCGATCCCCCGCCACCAACGCCCGATTGCGCCGCCGATCCACGGCAATCTCATGCGCAAAGTCCTCGATGCTCCCCCCAGCCGGCAGGTTGTACGCCTCCCGCAGCCGCGTCCTCACCGTATCGCTACGCAGCACGCGATTGATCTCCGCATTGAGCCGCTGCACCACCGTCGCGGGCGTGCGTACCGGCGCAAAGATGCCAAAGAGCGAATCGCGATTCGCCCGCTCGTATCCCAACTCCGCCAGCGTCGGCACCGCAGGCAGCGCCTCGATGCGCGCAGGCGCCCCCACCGCCAGTGCCTGGAACCGCCCGCCCTCGATGTACTGCAGCTGCTGCGCCGCAACGTTGGTCGACAGCACCTCGAACTGTCCGCTGAGCGCATCGTTGAGCTGCGGGCCGCCGCCCGCATACGGGATGTGCGTGATGTCGGTGCGGCTCTGCATGCGCACCTGCGCCAGCACCAGGTGCCCGATGGTGGCCACGCCTGAGGTGGCCCAGCGCACCGCGCCGGGCTGGCTGCGCGCGCGTGCGATCAGATCGCCGAAGCCGTGTCCCGTGAAAGCTGGCGTGCCGACCACCAGCACCGGCGTGCGCATCACGCTCGCCACCGGCGCGAAGGCGCGCAGCGGGTCGTAGGGCACGCGCGCGATCAGCGGGTGCAGCGTGAGCGGGCTGATGGCGGAGAAGGCGAGGGTGCAGCCGTCGGGTGCGGCGCGCGCGAGCGCATCCATGCCGATGCTGCCGCCTGCGCCGGCGCGGTTCTCGATGAGCACCGGCACGCCCAGCGCCTGCGAGAGCGGGTCGGCCAGCACGCGAGCCATGCCGTCGCTCACGCCGCCCGGTGGATACACCACGATCAGGCGCACGGGGCGGTTCGGCCAGGGCGATGAGGATGGCGCGGCGTGCAGCAGCTGCGGCATGCCGCAGGCCGCGGCCAGCGCGATGCCCGTACTGCGCACGAAATGGCGACGGTGCAGCAAAGTAACGCTCATGACCCGGGGTTCTCGCTCGCATGCCTGCGCAGCAGCGCGGCGAAATGCTGCGCAGGCAGGTTGTCTTCTTCCACGCGCGACACCAGCGTGAGCGGCGCGTCGAGCTGGCCGCCGTCTGCGAGCCGCGTGTAGGCGATGGCATGCGCGTGCACGCCGGTCATCGAGGCCGGCACCACCGACAGGCCGACACCCGCGGCCACGAGATTCAGGTTGGTCATCATGCGGTCCACCTCGGCCACCACGCGCGGGCGCAGGCCCTTGGCATGGCACAGCGCCAGCAGTTCGGCATAGAGGCCCGGCGCGCCCGGACGGCGCACGAGGATGATGCCTTCCTCGCACAGCCGCGCGAGCGGCAGCGGGCGCGAGGCCTTGCTGCGCGCGAGGGCAAAGCGGTGGTCGCTGGGCATCGCCACCAGCACCGGCTCGCGCAGCAGCGTCTCGAACAGCAGGCCCTCGGGCCGCGCCACCGGCACACGCAGCAAGCCGCAGTGCAGGCGGCCGGCCGCCAGTGCTTCGGTCAACTCAGCCGCGTTGTTCTCACGCAGCTGCAGTTCCACGCCCGGATGCTCGCGGCGAAAGGCGCGCAGCGCCTCCGGCACGAAGCGGTGCGCCGCGGCCGAGCTGGTGAAGCCCACCGCGAGCGTGCCGACCTCGCCATTGGCCACGCGCGTCATGCGCTGCTTCATGGCCTCCATGTCCTGCAGCATGCGCAGCGCTTCCACCTGGAAGAGGCGCCCCGCATCGGTGAGCGCCACGCCGCGCGGGTGGCGCCTGAAGAGCTGCACGCCCAGTTCGCGTTCGAGCGACTTGATCGTCAGGCTGAGCGGCGGCTGCTGGATGCCCAGTTGCTCGGCGGCGCGCGTCATGTGGCCGGTCTCGGCAACGGCCACGAAATACCGGAGCGGTCTCATCTCCATGGTGTCTCCATATTTTTTTAGTATCGAAACGACCTCTTTATTTTATTTGACCCTAAGTCACCCCGAATCTATCGTCCGGCCGCCCATTCAAAACAAAGAGCGGCCCACCGAGGCCGCATGCCGGAGACAAGACCATGCGCCCACCGCGCCCCCGTTCGATTCTTTCGATGACTGACGTCGCCCGTCGCGCCCGCCGTTCGTTCGGCCCCGCGATCGGCATTTCGCTGGTTTCACTGGTTCTGGCCGCTTGCGGCGGCGGTGGGGGAGGCGGCGGCAGCGGCTTCTTCCCGATCGTGCCGAACAACCCGCCGGCCGGCGACGGCTCGTCTGACAACCCGCCGCCTCCGCCCGTGGTGCCGGTCGTGGCCTGCGCGGACCTCGCAGGCAGGAGCCTGCCCGCCTCGCTCATCAGCCTGCCCACGCAAGGCGCCACCGTCACCAGCGCCACGCCGGTGGCCGCGACCGACGCCGGCAACCAGTTGGGCGACTACTGCCGCGTGCGCGGCACCATCCAGCCGGTGGACCCGGCATCGCAACTCATCAACTTCGCGGTCAACCTGCCCGAGAAGTGGAACCAGAAGACGATCCACTTCGGCGGCGGCGGCTTCGACGGCGTGCTGATCGACGGCACCGAGGTCATCCGCTTCGGCCCCGCCGGCAAACCCGCGCCGCTCGCGCTTGGCTACGCCACCTACGGCGACGACGCTGGCCATCAGTCCAGCAGCATCACCGACGGCAAGTTCGCGGCTAACGACGAACAGCTCGCCAACTACGGCGGCCAGTCGCTCAAGAAGACGCGCGACGTGGCGCAGGCACTGGTGTTCGTGCGCTATGCAATGAAGCCCAAGCATGCGTACTTCCTCGGCACCTCGACCGGCGGGCGCGATGCGCTCAGCTACATCCAGCGGTGGCCCGAGGACTACGACGGCGTGATCGCCAACGAACCGGCACTCAACTACACCGGCACGCGGCTGTCTAACGTAGCGGTGGGGCGTGCGCTGTACAAGGACGGCGGCAAGGGCTGGATGACCGTGGGCCAGACGGTGCTGGTGCAGAACGCCGCGAAGGCGGCCTGCGACAAGCTCGATGGCGCGGTCGACAACATCGTGAGCAACGTCGAGAGCTGCCGCAAGCTCAACGAGCAGATCCTCGCCGCGCTGCCGCGCTGTCCCGGCGACATCTCCACAGGCGACACCTGCCTGACGGAAGCCCAAATCAAGACCGTGCGCGCCATCGAGGACCCGCTGGAGTTCAGCACCTATTCGTTGGCCAACGGCGTCAAGCGCGCGGGCGGCTACAACATCCTCGAAGGCACGCAGGTCGCGGGGCCGTACACCACGCGCGATCTCGGCACGAGCGCGGACAAGCGGGACGCCAACGTGTTCGTCACTGGCGACCAGTGGGTGAAGTACTTCGTGACACGCAAGGCCGATTTCGACTCGGTCAGTTTCGACCCGCTCGACCCGGGGGCCGAATACGCCTTGCGCGTGACTGCGGTATCGAACCTCACCGATGCGACCAACCCCAACCTGGCGCCGTTCTTCGACCACGGTGGGCGAATCATCATGCTGCACGGGCTGGCCGACGAGGTGATCAGCAACAACTCGACCATCGATTACTACAAGCAGGTCGTCGCCACGCTGGGCCAGGCGGCGGTGGACAAGGGCATGCGCTTCTACACCGTGCCCGGCATGGGCCACGGCACGGGCGTGTTCATTCCCAACTGGGACTCGCTCGCGGCGCTCGAAGGCTGGGTCGAAGGAGGCCTGGCGCCGGCCACCGGCGTGGCGGTGGATGCGGTGCCTGCCACCTATGGCCGCACGCGGCCGCTGTGCCTGTTCCCGAGTTGGCCCAAGTACAAGGGCAGCGGCAGTCTCGATGCGGCGGTCAACTACAGCTGCGTGACCGAAGTGGGCGACCCGTTGGCCTGTCCCAATCTGCCGGCCGCCGTGACGAGCTACAAGGGCGGCAATGGCCTGGGCGAGGAACTGCACGTGCAGATCGATCCGGGCACCATGGCCTACACCGTGACCTTCGACGCCACCGTGGGGGTCACGCCCCGCGCAGCGCGCACGGGTTCGTTGGGGAAGCACGGCAATTGCAGCTACACGAGCAGCGAGAAGGGGGCGATCTTCACCTTCGGAGCTGGTGGGGTGCTGTCGGGCGGTGTGAACGTGCCGGGCGACGGAAGCTTCACGCCGCTGTTGGCGTTCCGGAACACTTACGACAACGTGGCCACGCCGACCGATTTCAAGGCCGTGTCCAACACCTTCAATGCAGCAGGCGTGCTGCAGGGTGACACGAGCGCGGCCATCTACAGATCGACAGGCAAGCTGCGCGACGCGGGCACTTTCCAGTACTGCACCAGCGATCCGGTGACAGGTTTCATGGCCTACAACGCCTCGTGCGCGCCGACCGAGAAGGGCTACATCGCCTACAACATCAGCCGAGGTTCGTTCGACGTTTTCACCACGCTGGCGAGCGGCAAAGCTGTCTCGGAAGGCGGCACGCTCAGCGGCTCGATGGTGATCGGGATGGTCAACGGTGCTGCGGTGCCGCTGCACCTGATCCCCAAATCCTTCACCCCGGTTACCGACACGGGCGTGAGCAAGGGCCTGCGTATCCTGGCGCCGCTCGGCCCCACGGCCGGCATGTCCGACGGCAGCTACTCGATGCTGAGCGTGAGCGGGGAAAACCACGATGCTACGGTGGCCGGCACCGCGTTCAACTTGGGCGGAGCGAACGCGGTCCTGAGCTACAAGGCATCGCCGCTGGATGCCGTGGCGCAGGTCGATGCGGGCCGGCCCGGCAACCTGCTCTTCAACAGTGGTGTCCTCGTGTTCCTTTCCACCGCTCCCGCAGGAACCAACGCCGCCCTCGAACTCGGAGTACGCCATTGAAAAAACAACTGTCACAACTCGCTGCCTTCGCCCTGCTCGGCACGGCGCCGCTGCTGTCCGCGCACGCGGCGCCCAGCGCGCCGAAGCCCGCCACCTGCCCGGCAGCCGTCCCCAACACCGCACGCTGCTACACAGGTGAAGACGGCGCCGGCGCGCTCTACTGGATCGCCATCCCGAAGGACTGGAAGAAGGACGCGAACCGCGTCCTCGTGATGCATGCCCACGGCGGCCCCGAGACCGGCCCGCCGGCGCTCGAGCGCAGCGCGGAAGACCTCAAGCGCTGGGCCGTCACCGTGAAGGCCGGCTATGCCTGGGCCGGCTCCACCTACCGGCGCGGCGGCTACGGCGTGACGATGTCGGCCGAAGACACCGAGCGGCTGCGCCAGATCTTCGTGCGCCACTTCGGCCAGCCCAAGCGCACGCTGCTGCATGGCCAGAGCTACGGCGCGGGCGTGGCTGCGAAGGCCGCGGAGCTGTATGCGCCCGTGGGTGATGCGAAGAGCCCCTACGACGGCCTGCTGCTCACCAGCGGCGTGCTCGGCGGCGGCAACAGCGCCTACGACTTCCGGCTCGACCTGCGCGTGATCTACCAGTACGTCTGCCGCAACCATCCGCGGCCCGACGAGCCGCAGTACCCGCTGTGGATGGGCCTGCCGCTCGATTCGAAACTCACCCGTGCCGAGCTTGCCGAGCGCGTGAAGGCCTGCACCGGCGTCGGCCTGCCTGCCGCCCAGCGCACGCCCGAGCAAGCGGCGCGGCTGAAGACGATTCTCTCGGTCGTGAAGATCCAGGAGCGCTCGCTCGTCGGCCACCTGAACTGGGCGACCTGGTTGTTCCAGGACCTGGTGCAGAAGCGCCTGAACGGCCGCAACCCCTTCGGCAACATCGGTGTGGTCTACAGCGGCTCGGCCGACGACGCGGCGCTCAACGCGGGCGTTGCGCGCTATGCCGCCGATCCGCAAGCCAAGGGCGCGCTCGCGGCCGACAGCCAGCCCACGGGCCGCACCTCGCTGCCCACGGTGGGGCTGCATGCCATCGACGACCCGACGGCGTTCGTCGAACTCGAGAATTCCTATCGCCGCATCCGCGACGCGGCCGGCACCGGCGGCAACCTGGTGCAGAGCTTCAGCGCCGAGCGCGAGCACAGCTACCTGAGCGATTCGGAATACCCAGCGCTCTTCGGCGCGCTGATGGACTGGATCGACAAGGGCGAGAAGCCCACGCCGCAGAGCCTCGCGCAACGCTGCGCATCGCTCGCGCCGCGCTACGACACCGACGGCAAGAACGGCTGCCACATCAAGCCCGAGTGGCAGCCGCCCACGCTCGAGAGCCGCGTGCCTTCGCGCGCGCCCTGATTTTCTTTTTGACCTTGACGGAGACTTCCATGAAAAAAATGTTCGCCCTCGCGGCGGTTGCCCTGGCCACCCTGGCTGTCGGTGCACAGGCGCAGGACTTTCCCGCGGGCAAGCCCGTGACCATCGTCGTGCCCTTCGCCGCCGGCGGCCCGACCGACCGCGTGGCACGCGACCTGGCCGAGGCGCTGCGCAAGCCCCTGGGCGGCGCGAGCGTGATCATCGACAACGTGCCCGGCGCGGGCAGCTCCATCGGTGCGGCCAAGGTGGCGCGCGCCACCCCCGATGGCTACACGCTGCTGCTGAACCACATCGCGATGGCCACCGTGCCGACGCTGGTGCGCAACGTGCCGTTCAAGGTCGAGAGCGATTTCGAGTACCTCGGTATCGTCAACGACGTGCCGATGACGCTGATCTCCAAGCCCAGCCTGCCGGCCAACAACTACAAGGAACTCGCGACCTGGATCGCCGCCAACAAGGGCAAGATCAACATCGGCAACGCGGGCGTGGGCTCGGCCTCGCACCTGTGCGGGCTCTTGTTCCAGAGCGCGACCAAGACCGAGATGACGCCCGTGCCCTACAAGGGCACGGCGCCCGCCATCACCGACCTGATCGGCGGCCAGATCGACCTCCTGTGCGACCAGAGCACCAACACCTCGCCGCAGATCGAGGCAAAGAAGGTCAAGGCCTATGCGGTGACCACGCCCAAGCGCCTGACCACGCCGCTCCTGAAGGACCTGCCCACGCTCGACGAAGCGGGCCTGAAGAACTTCGAGGTCACGATCTGGCACGGCCTGTATGCGCCGAAGGGCACGCCGGCACCGGTGCTCAAGAAGCTCAACGATGCGCTGAAGGTGGCGCTGAAGGATCCGGACTTCATCAAGCGCGAAGAGCTGCTGGGTGCCGTGGTCGCGACCGACGGCCGCATCGAACCGGCGGGCCACAAGAAGTTCGTGATCGGCGAGATCGCCAAGTGGACGCCTGTCATCAAGGCGGCGGGCGTCTACGCCGACTGAGAGGTGTGAGGAACCCGCGGGTTCATTCACACCTTCCGGGCGGCGCGCGGCGTCAGCCGCCCGGTACGACGACGGGCTCCCCGCTCCACCGCGCGTGCGACGCCTGCAGGTGGTGCAGCATGGCCGCGGCCGCCACCTGAGGATCGCGTGCCACCAGTGCGAGGTAGATCGCCTCGTGCTCCACGAACGCCGCCTTCCAGGCCTGCGGGTTTTCCGTGCGTTCGGTCATGTGCGACGAGATCGGGCTGTGCCGGTCGTCGAACAGGTCGCCGATGAGCCGGATCAGGATCGAATTGCCCGTCATCTCCGCAATGGCGAGGTGAAAGCGGCGGTCGTTCTCGACCATGGTGCGCCCGCTCAGGCCGTCCTGGCGCATCGCTTCCAGGCACTCCTTCACGCGCTCCAGCTGCTGGCGGCCGACCCGGGCCGCGGCCAGCGTCACGGCCGAGCTCTCGAGCATCGAGCGCACCTGCATCAGTTCTGACGGGCTCTCGCCCAGCGCGGGCGTCTCGCCCTCCAGCACGGCCTGTGGCGAGCAGACGTACACGCCCGACCCCATCCTGATTTCCACCGTTCCGTCGATCTCCAGCGCGATCAGCGCCTCGCGCAGGGAGGGGCGCGACACGCCCAGTTGCAGCGCCAGCTCGCGCTCCGGCGGCAGGCGCGTGCCCGCGCTCAACCGGCCGTCGCGGATGAAGGCGCGAATCCGGTCGGCGACCTGCTGGTAGAGCCGGCGAGTGGGCGGGGACTTGGCGGAAAGAAGCATGCGGCTCCAGGGGAAAAAGGGCGATGGCGCTTGGTCAGGCCAATTTATGCATCCTAAGCGACCCGCACCTCAGAGGGAAGAGCGCCCCTTGGGAACGAAGCCTGTCATAGGGTTTGTTCTGGTAAGGCCAATTCAAGAGGCTGGTTAAATTGGCCCGACCAGATTGGTTCAGGTGAATTGGCCTGACCAAATGAGTCCGTCTGCATCGAGGTCCTGCCATCCACAAGAAAGGGTACACATGCGCTTGAAATCCACCGAGGAGACCGTGTCCATCGCGGGCGACGAGTCGCCCGCCATCGACCTGCGTCGCCGGACGCTGTTCGGCGCGCTGGGCGCCTTCGCCACGTTGCCCTTGCTGTCCGCCTGCGGTGGCGGGAGCGAGGGCGCGGGGTCGGCGTTTCCCTCGGTGGCTGGAGCGCAGGCGCCCGCGGCACCGGCGCCTGCGGCCGCCAAGGCTGCGGTGCCCGATGTGGCCGCCAGCGGCGGCCGGCGCATGTGGTACGCGGCACCGGCCTCCACCTGGCTGGAGGCCTTGCCGCTGGGCAACGGGAGGCTCGGCGCCATGCTCTATGTGGGCGTGTCGTCGGACCGCATCCAGTTCAACGAGAACAGCCTGTGGACCGGCGGCAACAACTTCGACAGCGGCAACTACGACCTGTCCGACCAGGCCTTCGGCACCTACAAGAAGTTCGGCGAGCTGCTCGTCGAATTCGACAGCGGCAACCGCGTGAGCAGCCCCACCGGGCATCTGGGCAGCAGCGGGGAGGAGGTCGAGAAGTCGGTCGACGGCACCTCGGCCACCAAGTGGTGCGTGACGCCGGTCAGCAGCCGCATCGAGTGGCAGGCGACGCTGGCGGCGCCGGCGGTCGTGTCGCGCTACACGATCACGAGCGCCAACGACGTGCCCGCACGCGATCCGCGCCAGTGGACGCTGTCGGGCTCCAACGACGGCACGACCTGGGTGCTGCTCGACAGCGTGAGCCTCTCTGGCGCCTTCGAATCGCGCCTGCAGACCAAGAGCTTCGGCTTTGCCAACACCGCGTCGTACAGCCGCTACCGCCTGGCGTTCACGCACGACACGACCACCCCGCATTTCCAGCTCTCGGAAATCGCGCTCGACGGCGTCGTCTTCGCCAGCGCCCCGGTGCAACCGTGCCTGTCCTCGCCGAGCGGTCATGGCGGCGAGGACAACGTCTCGGCCAACGAAGACATCTCGCGTTCCGTCGACGGCCGGGTCGACACCAAGTGGTGCGTCGAGACGCGCGATGCCGAGGTCGTCTGGTTGCTGGACAACCGCACGCCGGTGGTCGTCAACGCCTGTTCGCTCACCAGCGCCGGCGACGTGCCGGCGCGCGACCCGCAGAGCTGGCAATTGCAGGGCTCGGCCGACGGCATTGCGTGGACCACGCTGGACACCCGCAACCTGGGCGGGCCATTCGCCCAGCGCAATCAGGTGCGCGACTTTGCGTTCAACAACGCCACGGCCTTCCGCTACTTTCGCTTCGTGTTTGCGCGCGACGTGGCGGTGTCCCATTTCCAGGTCGCCAACATCGTGCTGCGGGGGCCGGGCTACACCAGCGACGGCCTCGACGTGCTCGCCAACTACGAGCGCAGCCTCGACCTGCGCCGCGGCGTGCACGGCGTCGGCTTCCGGCGCCAGGGCCAACGCCAGGCGCGCCTGGCCTTCGCCTCGCGCGTGGACGACGTGGTGGTGTGCTTCTACGAGGCCACGCAGGCCGGCGGCCTGTCGGGGCGCATCGCGCTCATGAGCGGGCAGTCGGCGGGCAGCATCACCGCGCCCACGGGCAGCTCGCTGGAACTCACGTCAACGCTGGGCAACGGCCTGCGCAGCGGCGCGGTGCTGCGCGCTATGCCGACCGGCGGCACGCTGTCGAGCGTTGGCAACGAACTGCGCTTTGCCAACTGCAACGGCCTGCTGCTGGTGCTCGATGCGGGCACCGACTACGCGCCCTCCTACGACGCCGGCTGGCGCACCGGAACCGATCCGATGCCCGCCATCCGCCAGAGGGTGGCCGCAGCCACGGCCCGCAGCCTGGACACGCTCGTGGCAAGGCATGCGGCGGATTTCTCGGCGCGCATGGTGCGCGTGCAGGCGACCTGGGGCGCCGAGGCTGCGTCGTCGCTGCGCGCGCTGCCGACCAACCTGCGCCTGAAGTCGTTCAAGACCGACATGGCCGATCCGGGGCTCGAACAGGTCATGTTCGACTACAGCCGCTACCTGCTCGCCAGCTCGTCGCGCCCGGGCGGGCTGCCGGCCAACCTGCAGGGGCTGTGGAACGACAGCAACGACCCCGCGTGGGCCAGCGACTATCACAACAACATCAACGTCCAGATGAACTACTGGGGCGCCGAGACCACCGACCTCGGCGACTCGCACCAGGCCCTGGTGGCCTACGTGCAGGCGCAGGCGGCGCCACTGCGCATCGCCACGCGCGCCGCGTTCGGCAGCAGCACGCCGGGGTGGACGGCCCGCACCAGCCAGAACATCTTCGGCAGCTCCGCGTGGGACTGGAACGTCGTGTCCAGCGCCTGGTATGCGCAGCATCTGTGGGAGCACTTCGCGTTCACGCAGGACGTGCCTTACCTGCGCGACGTGGCCTATCCGCTCATCAAGGAGGTCGTGCAGTTCTGGATGGCGCGTCTCAAGCGCCGGCCCGACGGCCTGTACGTGTCGCCCAACGGCTGGTCGCCGGAGCACGGGCCGGTCGAAGACGGCGTGATGTACGACCAGCAGATCATCTGGGACCTGTTCCAGAACTACCGCGACGCCGCGGCCCGGCTCGGGCAGGACGCCGCCTATGCCGCCGACGTGCAGGCCCGGCAGGCGGCGCTCGCGCCCAACAAGATCGGCAGCTGGGGCCAGCTGCAGGAGTGGCAGGCCGACAACGACGACCCGGCCGACCGGCACCGCCACACCTCGCACCTGTTCGCGGTCTACCCGGGGCGCCAGATCACCCGCACCGCCACGCCGGCCTTTGCCGACGCCGCGCTGGTCTCGCTCAAGGCGCGTTGCAACGAAAGCGCGGCGCACAAGTTCGTTGCCTCCGACGTGGTGGGCGACAGCCGGCGCTCGTGGACCTGGCCTTGGCGGTGCGCGCTGTTCGGGCGCCTGGGCGACGGCGATCGCGCCGGCGAAATGCTCAAGGGCCTGCTCGCGTTCAACACGCTCGACAACCTGTTCTGCGACCACCCGCCGTTCCAGCTCGACGGCAACTTCGGCATCTCGGGCGCCATCGCGGAACTGCTGCTGCACAGCCACGAGGGAAAGATCGTGCTGCTGCCGGCCCTGCCCTTGCACTGGCGCGCCAGCGGCTCCTTCAGCGGCCTGCGCGCACGCGGCGGCTATCGCGTCGACTGCGCCTGGGCCAACGGCCAGGTGACGTCGTACGCCATCGCCGCGGACCGCGCCCCGAGCAAGAACCCCGTCGTCGTGCGCGTGAACGGTGTCGACACCACCGTCGTGCCCGCGTAGTCCCGTTTCCCCCACCGCAGGCCCCGCACCGGGCCGCCCCTCCTACCGACAACAACACGAGAGACAAGGAAAAAAGATGAAGCACGGTTTCCAGGCTGCCACGGCCTCCTTCTGCATGTGCATCGCCGCGGCGGGTGCCCACGCCCAGAGCAGCGTCACTCTCTACGGTCGCGCCGTTGCAGGCGCCGACTACCAGAACAACATCGCCAATGACGCGGGCCAGGGCAGGGGTCACCTGTGGCGCGCGGCTGGCAACCAATGGGGCACCAGCATGCTGGGTGTGAAGGGCACGGAGGACCTGGGCGGCGGAATGGCGGCCTTCTTCGTGCTCGAAGGCGGCTTCGACCTGCCCAAGGCCACGCCCAACGGTGCCGACCTGCTGCTGAACCGCCGCTCCTACGTCGGCCTGCAGGACTACTGGGGCAAGCTGGTGCTGGGCAAGAACCTGTCGATCGCCAACGACGTCTGGTACATCGACCCGACGGGCCAGCAGTTCATCGGCACCGCGACGCTGGTGCGCGGGCGCAACTGGCAGGGCAACGACAACGGGGTCGAGTACACGACGCCGACCTGGGGCGGCTTCAGCGCCACCGTGCAGACGGGCCTGGGCGAGCAGACCGATGGCTTCACGAAGCTGCGCAAGGACGGCGTCTCGGTGTCGTACATCGCGCCCTCGTTCGAAGTGCGCGCCATCTACGACGTGGCGCGCGACAAGAACGGCCAGTACTCCGACCTCTTCAACAAGTCCAAGGAGCTCACGCTCGGCGGCACCGCCACCTTCTTCGACGACCTGAAGATGTTCGTCGGCTACCAGCGGCTGTCGGCGCCCGATGCGCCGCTCAGCGCGCCGAGCAAGGCCAACCACTACTGGGTCGGCGCCAACTACAGGATCACGCCGTTGCTGACGCTGATCGGCTCGATGTTCCGCGTCACGCAGAACCGGAACGCCGGCAGCGCCAACCTGTACATGCTGGGCGCGAACTACGCGCTCTCCAAGCGCACGCTGCTCTACGCCTCGGTGGGCAAGGTCTACAACAGCGAGAACGCCAACTTCTCGGTGGAGGCCACCAACAACAACCCGCCCGCGGGCGGCAAGCAGTCGGGCACGTACTTCGGCATCAGCCATACGTTCTGACGTCGAACGCAATCACACAGGGAGCAAAAAATGAATGAGTGTGTTGTGTTCACGCGTGCGGCAGACGAGATGACGCGGCGCAGGCCGAGCTGGATCGGCGGTGCGATGGCGGCGACGGTCCTGGCGCTCGGCCTGGCGGGATGCGGCGGTGGTGGTGGTGGAGGCGGGAGCAGCTTCTTTCCGCTGCCCGGCGGTGGAAGCGGCGGCGATCCCGTCGCGCCGACCGATCCTGTCGCCCCGGTAGATCCGACGAATCTCTATGTCTCTCCAACAGGCAGCGACCAGAACCCCGGCACGCAGGCCAAGCCCTTTGCCACGCTGAAGCAGGCCGTATCGAAAGCCACCGCAGATGCGCAGGCCGGTGCCGGCAGCGTGCCGCCCGCGGGTCGGACGATCTTTCTCGACCAAGGCACGCACTACCTCGCATCGACCATCGTGCTCGGCCCGGAACTGTCGGGCGCGCCCGGCAAGCCCTTCACGATCGCCGCAGTGCCAGGCACGCAGCCCGTGCTCAGCGGCGCGCGAAAGCTGGAGACGCTGCAATGGTCGACGACCGGCAATGGCGTCTGGACCGCCGCCACCGATGGCACCGATTTCGACGACCTGTACATCGATGGCGAGCGCCAGGTGCGAGCGCGCTATCCCAACTTCCAGCCGCGCAGCGAATCGGGCGAGAGGATCTTCTTCAACGGCAGCGGCAAGGCCACGGACCCGGCGCGCGTGGCGACCTGGAAGAACCCCCAGGGCGGCTATGCGCACGTGATGCTGAATGCCGAGTGGGGCGACATCCACTATCAGATCAAGGGCAAGAAACCCGACAACACGCTCGACCTGAGCGAGGGCACGGGCAACAACCGCATGGAACAGGGGCCGAACTGGAACGTCAGCTTCGTCGAGAACATCTTCGAGGAACTCGACGTGCCGCAGGAGTGGTTTCATGACGTGGCGGCGAAGAAGCTTTACTTCATTCCGAAGACGGGCGCCGATCCGCGGACCGCGCGCATCGAGGTGAGCGGCGGCGCCGACAAGGGCCTTGTCGAGCAGTTGATCGTGCTCAAGGGATCGGAGGCGACACCGATTCATGACGTGGCCATCAAGGGCCTCGTGCTCACGCAGACCGGCACCACCTTCATGAAGACCACCGAGCCGCTGCTGCGCAGCGACTGGAAGGTGTTCCGGGGCGGCGCCGTCTACATCGAAGGCGCACAGGATGTGGAGATTGCCGGCAACGACATGCATGCGCTGGGCGGCAACGCCGTGTTCGTGAGTGGCTACAACCGCCGGGTCGCCGTGCGCGGCAACGAGATCGAGGACATCGGCGCGAGCGGCATTCTTTTCGTCGGCTCGCCGGACGCGGTGCGCTCGCCCGGCTTCCACTACAGCGCACGAACGAGCTACGCCGACATGGACAAGGCACCCGGGCCGAAGACCAATGCCTACCCGTCGCAGTCCATTGCCGAGAACAACCTGATCCACGACATCGGCTTCAGGGAGAAGCAGGCCACCGGCGTGGAGATCTCGATGGCCTCGGAGATCACGGTGCGCAGCAACAGCATCTACGGCACGCCGCGCGCGGGCATCAACATCGGTGACGGCACCTGGGGCGGCCATGTGCTGGAGTTCAACGACGTGTTCGACACGGTGCTGGAGACCGGCGACCACGGCGCGTTCAACTCGTGGGGGCGCGACCGCTACTGGGGCCAGCTGCCACCGGGCAATTCGGGCAATGCGAACGCCGATCTCACTGCGCACCCGGAGATGCCTTTCCTCGACGCCATGAAGCCCACGGCGATCCGCAACAACCGCTTTCGTTGCGACCACGGCTGGGACATCGACCTGGACGACGGCTCGACCAACTACGTGATCGAGAACAACGTGCTCCTCAAGGGCGGGCTGAAGAACCGCGAAGGCTTCAAGCGCATCAATCGCAACAACATCCTGGTGAACAACACCTTCCATCCGCATGTGTGGTTCGCGAACAGCCTGGACCACTTCGAGAAGAACATCGTGATGGGGCCCTACCAGCCGATCGGCGTCGGCACCGGCAACAACGGCGAGCTCGTGGACAACAACCTGCTGCCGACCACCGCCGCGCTGAAGACCGCGCAGGCGATGGGCTGGGATGCCAACTCGAAGGTCTCGGGCGATCCGATGTTTGCCGATGGCGAGAAAGGCGACTTCACGGTCGCGGCCAACTCGCCGGCCCTGGGCGTCGGCTTCCAGAACATCGCGATGGACAAGTTCGGCGTGCAGGACCCGCGGCTCAAGCCGAGGGCCAGGAAGCCGGTCTTCGATCCGCTGAACATCCAGGTGCTGGTGCTGGAGACGCCGTCGGACTTTCTCGGCGCCCGGGTCAAGTCGGTGGAAACGGAGGGCGAGCGCTCCGCCGCTGGCCTGCCGAGCGTGGCGGGCGTGCTCGTGCAATCGGTGACGGCGGGATCGGATGCGGCAAAGAGCGGCGTGCTGGCCAACGACGTTTTTCTCCAGGCGATCGTCGCGGGTCAGCCCAAGGACATCGCGGACAGCAACGACCTGAACGCCGCCCTCGGTGCAGAGGCCGCGAACGGCAAGCTGCATGTGAAGGTCCAGCGGAACAATGTGACGACCGAGTTCGACCTGGTCTTTCCGTCATTGGCCGTGCACAACGACGACTGGTCGGGCATCACCGTCAAGGGCGGCTGGGGGCGTTCCACCAACCGCAACAAGGCGTCGGGGGACTTCAATTTCGATGTGCGCTACACCCAGACGAACGGCGACGAAATGACCGTCGCTTTCACCGGAACCGGGGTGCGCGTGCTGGCGCCCGTCGATACGACGGCGGTGCAGTTCTCGGCCTTGCTCGATGGCGCTACCGCACAGGACATCACCATTCCCGCCGTCGCGGTGTACAAGGGCCAGAGAACGGTCTACAGCATTGCGGGCCTCACCGCGGGCCCACATACCTTGGTACTCAAGAAGGTGTCGGGTGCATACCTCCAGATCGATCGCGTCGATGTGACGCAGTAAGCCAATGACTTCCACAAGACTGCAGAACAAGACGATCCTGATCACTGCCGCGGCGCAAGGCATCGGCCTTGCCACCGCCTTGGCCTGCGCGCGCGAGGGCGCGCAGGTGATTGCGACCGACATCAACGCCGCGCTTCTCGACAAGCTGGCGCAAACGTCGCCCGGCATCCGCACGGCGGTGCTGGATGTGCGCAGCGCGGATGCGATTGCCGCGCTGCCCGCCGAGTTGCCCGCGCTCGACGGCCTCTTCAACTGCGCAGGCTACGTGCACCACGGCAGCGTGCTCGAGTGCGACGAGGCCACGTGGGACTTCAGCTTCGACCTCAACGTGAAGAGCATGTACCGCATGGTGCGTGCCTTCCTGCCGGGCATGCTCGACAAGGCGAAGCACGAAGGCGGTGGCGCATCGATCGTCAACATGGCGTCGATGGCTTCGTCGGTCAAGGGCTTCCAGAACCGCTTCGCCTATGGCGCTTCCAAGGCCGCGGTGATCGGCATGACGAAGGCCCTGGCCGCGGACCACGTGCGGCAAGGGTTGCGCTGCAATGCGCTGTGCCCCGGCACGGTGGACACGCCCTCGCTGCGCGAGCGCATCGCCGCCGCGCCCGATCCGGCGCAGGCCGAGCGTGACTTCATCGCACGCCAGCCCATGGGCCGACTCGCGCTGGCGGAAGACATTGCACCGCAGGTCGTGTACTTGCTCGGCGACGAGTCGCGCTTCGTCACCGGCCAGGTGGTTCTGGTGGATGGCGGCGTTACCATCTGACGAGAGACGAAGGGTGCCAAGCAGCATGACACAGCGCATCGACTCGCATCAGCATTTCTGGCGACCCACGCGCGGCGACTATGCGTGGCTGCGCGCCGATGTGCCCGCGCTGGCGCCGCTCATGCGCAACTTTCTTCCCGAGCACCTCGCGCCCCTGCTGCAAGCGCACGGCGTGGCGCGGACGGTGCTGGTGCAGGCGGCCGAGTCGGAAGCAGAAACCGACTTCATGCTGGAACTGGCCACGGCGCACGATGCGATCGGCGCTGTGATCGGCTGGGTCAACCTGAGCAGCCGCGGTGCCGTGGCCTCGCTGGAGCGCATGGCACGGCACCCCAAGTTCAAAGGCGTCCGGCCGATGCTGCAGGACCTGCCCGACGACGACTGGATCGCACACGCGCCGCACCCCGATGCGATCCGCGCGATGGTGCGCCTGGGCCTGCGCTTCGATGCGCTGGTGAAGCCGCGCCATCTGCCGTCGCTGCTGCAATTCCTGAAGGCCTGGCCGCAACTGCCCGTGGTGATCGACCACGCAGCGAAGCCCGGCGTGGGGGATGCGGAAAACGCTGAAGACAGCGAGGCCTTTGCCATCTGGCGCAGGCACATGATGGAGCTGGCCGCACTGCCGCAGGTCTGCTGCAAGTTCTCTGGCCTCTGGACCGAGGCGCCGGACGCGATGCGCGGCGATGTCGACGCGCTGGTGCGCGCGATCCGCCCGATCTGGGGTGTGCTGCTGCGCTGCTTCGGGCCCGGCCGCCTGATGTGGGGCAGCGACTGGCCCGTGCTCACGCTGGCCGGCGACTACGCGGGCTGGATCGCGGCGAGCCAGGCGCTCATCGGCAACCTGCCGCCGCACGGGCAGGAGCAGGTCTGGCACCGCACCGCGCAGCACTTCTACGGCATCTCATCGACGAACTGAAGAACGCGCCACCTCATGCAACCCATCGTCACCATTCGCGACCTCTGCAAATCCTTTGCCGGCGTGCGCGCCCTCGACAAGGCGCAGTTCGATCTGCTGCCCGGCGAGGTGCATGCACTCATGGGCGAGAACGGCGCGGGCAAGTCCACGCTCATGAAAGTGCTCGCCGGCGTCTACAGCAAGGACTCGGGCGAGGTGTTGATCGACGGCAAGCCCGCTGACATCGCGAGCCCGCGCGCGGCGCAGGCGCTGGGCATCGGGATCATTCATCAGGAGCTGAACCTGATGAACCACCTGAGCGCCGCGCAGAACATCTTCATCGGCCGCGAGCCGCGCGGGCGGCTGGGCTTCTTCATCGACGAGGATGCGATGCGCGTCGAGACGCAACGCATCTTCGATCGCATGAACCTGCGGCTCGACCCGCACACGCCGGTGGGCGAACTCACGGTGGCCAAGCAGCAGATGGTGGAGATCGCGAAGGCGCTCTCCTTCGACTCGCGCGTGCTCATCATGGACGAGCCCACCGCCGCACTCAACAACGAGGAGGTGGCCGACCTGTTTCGCATCATCGGCCAGCTCAAATCGCAGGGCGTGGCCATCGTCTACATCTCGCACAAGATGGATGAGCTCAAGCGCATCGCCGACCGCGTGACCGTGATGCGCGACGGCCAGTACATCGCCACCGTGGCGATGGCCGCGACGCCCATGGACATGCTCATCGCCATGATGGTGGGCCGCCAGCTCACCGAGGTGGAGAACGATTTTCCCGACACCGCGGGCAACGAGATTGTGCTCGAGGCCCGCGGCATCACGCGAGGATCGATGGTGCGTGATGCGAGCTTCGTGCTGCGCCGGGGCGAGATCCTGGGCTTCGCGGGGCTCATGGGCGCGGGCCGCACCGAGCTTGCACGTGCGGTGTTCGGCGCCGACCCCATCGATGCGGGCGAGGTTTTCGTACGCGGCAAGAAGGTGTCGATCAGGTCGCCCGAGGACGCGGTGTCGCACGGCATCGGCTACCTCTCCGAGGACCGCAAGCACTTCGGCCTGGCCACCGGCATGGACGTGGAAACCAACATCGCGCTGCCGAGCATGAAGAAGTTCTTGTCGATGGGCGTCTTCATCGACCAGGCGGCCATCGAGGCGGCCGGCAAGCGCTATGTGAAGCAGCTCAACATCAAGACGCCTTCGGTGCGCCAGCAGGTGCGGCTGCTCTCGGGAGGCAACCAGCAGAAGATCGTGATCGCCAAGTGGCTGTTGCGCGACTGCAGCGTGCTCTTCTTCGACGAGCCCACGCGCGGCATCGACGTGGGCGCCAAGGCCGAGATCTATCGCCTCCTCAACGAGTTGGCCGCGCAGGGCAAGGCCATCGTGATCATCTCTTCCGAGCTGCCCGAGATATTGCGCGTGAGCCACCGCGTGCTGGTGATGTGCGAAGGCCGCATCACCGGCGAACTGGCGGGGCGCGAAGCCTCGCAGGAAAAGATCATGCAGCTCGCCACCCGGCGCGAAGCTGCAGCCACCGCATGACGATTGGAGACTACCCCTTGACGACCCCTACCGCTGCAACCGCCGCCACCGATGTACCTGGCTTCTCGCTGAAGGCGTGGCTCTTTCGCCCCGCCACTCGGCAGAAGCTCCTGGCCTTCGCCAGCCTCATCGCGCTGATGGTGTTCTTCAGCTTCGCCTCGCCGCAGTTTTTACAGACCGACAACCTCGTGAGCATCCTGCAGTCGACCGCGGTGAACGGTGTGCTGGCCATCGCCTGCACCTTCGTCATCATCACGGCGGGCATCGACCTGTCGGTGGGTACGCTCATGACCTTCTGCGCCGTCATGGCCGGCGTGGTGCTCACCTACATGGGCATGCCGCTCGCCCTGGGCATCGCGGCGGCGATCTTCTTCGGCGCGCTGGCCGGCTTCGTCTCGGGCGTGCTGATCGCCAAGCTCAAGATCCCGCCCTTCATCGCGACGCTGGGGATGATGATGCTGCTCAAAGGCCTGTCGCTCGTGATCTCGGGCACCAAGCCGATCTACTTCAACGACACGCCGGGTTTCACCGCCATCTCGCAAGACTCGCTCATCGGTGACCTCGTGCCCTCGCTGCCGATTCCGAACGCGGTGCTGATCCTGTTCCTGGTGGCGGTGGCCGCGAGCATCCTGCTCAACCGGACCATCCTCGGGCGCTACACCTTTGCGCTCGGCAGCAACGAGGAGGCGGTGCGCCTCTCGGGCGTGAACACCGATTTCTGGAAGGTCGTGGTCTACACGGTGAGCGGCGGCATCTGCGGCATCGCGGGATTGCTGATCGCCTCGCGGCTGAACTCCGCGCAGCCGGCGCTCGGGCAGGGCTATGAGCTCGATGCGATCGCGGCCGTGGTCATCGGCGGCACGTCGCTCAGCGGCGGCACCGGCACCATCGTCGGCACGATCATCGGCGCCTTCATCATGAGCGTGCTCACCAACGGCCTGCGCATTCTTTCGGTCGCGCAGGAGTGGCAGACGGTGATCACGGGCGTGATCATCATCCTGGCCGTGTACGCGGACATCCTGCGCCGCCGCAGCAACAGCAAGCACTGATCCGATTTCCCTTTCGTCCAATTTCTACAACCACAGGAGACCTTTGCATGATTCAACGAAGAGCAGTCACCACCGCGCTGGGCGCGGCCCTCATCGGCCTGTCGGGCTTCGCGCAGGCACAGCAGGCGCAGGAGATCTACATCCCGCTCGTCTCCAAGGGCTTCCAGCACCAGTTCTGGCAGGCCGTGAAGTCCGGCGCCGAGCAGGCCGCGAAGGACCTGAAGGTGAAGGTCAGCTTCGAGGGCCCCGAGTCGGAGTCGATGGTCGACAAGCAGATCGACATGCTCTCGGCCGCGCTCGCCAAGAAGCCGCAGGCCATCGGCTTCGCGGCACTTGATAGCCAGGCCGCCATTCCGCTGCTGAAGAAGGCACAGGCCGCGAAGATTCCCGTGGTGGCGTTCGACTCCGGCGTGGACAGCGACATTCCCGTGACCACCACCACGACCGACAACAAGGCCGCCGCCGCGCTGGCCGCCGACAAGATGGCCGAGCTGATCGGCAAGTCGGGCGAGGTTGCGCTGGTGGTGCACGACCAGACCAGCCGCACCGGCGTGGACCGGCGCGATGGGTTCGTCAACCGCATCAAGTCGACCTACCCGAACATCAAGATCGTGAGCGTGCAGTACGGCGGCGGCGACCAGCTGAAATCGACCGAGATCACCAAGTCGATCTTGCAGGCCTCGCCGAACCTCAAGGGCATCTTCGGCGCCAACGAGGGCTCCGCCATCGGCGTGGTCAATGGCGTGAAGGAGATGAAGCGCAACGGCAAGGTCGTGATCATCGGCTACGACTCGGGCAAGCAGCAGAAGAACGCCATCGTCGACGGCAGCATGGCCGGCGCGATCACGCAGAACCCCGTGGGCATGGGCTACAAGACCGTGGAGATGGCGGTGAAGGCGATCAAGGGCGAGAAGCTGCCCAAGGTCGTGGACACAGGCTTCTTCTGGTACGACAAGACCAACATCACCGATCCAAAGATCGCCGCGGTGCTGTACGACTGATCCCTTTTCTCTCCGAAGACCCTGTTCATGACCATCGTTCGATCCATGCGCGTACTGGACGTGCGCTTTCCCACTTCGCAGCAGCTCGACGGCTCCGACGCGATGAACCCCGACCCGGACTACTCCGCGGCGTATGTCGTGCTGGAGACCGACCAGCCGGGGCTCGAAGGCCATGGCCTGACCTTCACCATCGGCCGCGGCAACGAGATCTGCTGCGCGGCCATCGAGGCGATGCGCCACCTGGTGGTCGGGCTCGACCTGCAGTGGGTGGCCGAGGACATGGGCCGCTTCTGGCGGCACATCACCTCGGACAGCCAGCTGCGCTGGATCGGTCCTGACAAGGGCGCGATTCATCTGGCGACTGGCGCGGTGGTCAATGCGATGTGGGACCTGTGGGCCAAGTCCGAAGGCAAGCCGGTGTGGCAGCTGGTGGCGGACATGAGTCCCGAAGAACTCGTGCGCTGCATCGACTTTCGCTACATCACCGACTGCATCACGCCCGAAGACGCGCTGGTGTTGTTGCGTGATTCGGCCGTCGGCAAGGCCGAGCGCATCGCCACGCTGAAGGCCGAGGGCTACCCCTGCTACACCACTTCGGCCGGCTGGCTCGGCTACTCGGACGAGAAGCTGCGGCGGCTTGCGCAGGAGGCGGTCGATGCGGGGTTCAACCACGTCAAGCTCAAGGTGGGGCGCGACCTGCAGGACGACATCCGCCGGTTGACCGTGGCGCGCGAGGTGCTCGGGCCCGATCGCCATCTGATGATCGACGCCAACCAGGTGTGGGAGGTCGACCAGGCCATCGACTGGGTCAAGCAGCTCGCATTCGCCAAGCCCTGGTTCATCGAGGAGCCGACGAGCCCCGATGACGTCGAAGGCCACCGCAAGATTCGCGAAGGCATCGCGCCGCTGGTGAAGGTGGCCACGGGAGAGATGTGCCAGAACCGCATCATGTTCAAGCAGTTCATCATGCGCGGCGCCATCGACGTGGTGCAGATCGATTCGTGCCGGCTCGGCGGCGTGAACGAAATCCTCGCGGTGATGCTGATGGCCGCGAAGTACAAGCTGCCCGTGTGCCCGCATGCGGGCGGGGTGGGGCTGTGCGAGTACGTGCAGCATCTGTCGATGATCGACTACCTCTGCATCTCGGGGACGCGCGAAGGGCGGGTGATCGAGTATGTGGACCACCTGCACGAACACTTCGTCGAGCCGTGCGTGGTGCGCGATGCGGCGTACATGCCGCCGACGGGGGCGGGCTTCTCGATCACGATGAAGTCGGCGTCGCTCGAGCGCTATCGCTTTCGCGGGTAATGAACAACAACAAGAAGGGCATCGCGCAGTCATGGACTTGAATCTGAAAGACAAGGTGGTGCTCGTCACCGGCGGCGGCAGCGGCATCGGCGCGGCCATCTCGCTCACGCTCGCGCGCGAAGGAGCAGTGCCGGTGATCTGCGGCAAGAACCCGCTGGATGCGGCGTTCGAGGAGGAACTGCGCGGGCTGCAACCGCGGGCCCGGTTTCTCCAGTTCGAACTGATGGAAGAGGCAGCGTGCGGCAAGGCCATCGCAAGCGCTGTCGCGGAGTTCGGGCGCATCGATGGGTTGGTCAACAACGCGGGGGTGAACGACAGTGTGGGTCTCGAAGCGGGGCGCGAGGCGTTCATCGCGTCGCTGGATCGGAACCTCGTCCACTACTACGTGATGGCGCATTTCTGCTTGCCGCATCTGAAGGCGAGCCGCGGGGCCGTCGTGAACATCTCGTCGAAGACCGCGCTGACGGGGCAGGGCAATACCAGCGGCTACACCGCGGCCAAGGGCGCGCAGCTGTCGCTGACGCGAGAGTGGGCCGCTTCATTGCTGGAGGATGGCGTGCGCGTCAACGCGGTGATTCCCGCCGAGGTGATGACGCCGCTGTACCAACGCTGGATCTCCGCCTTCGACGAGCCCGACCGCAAGCTCGCGACCATCACCGACAAGATTCCCCTGGGACACCGGATGACGACAGCGCAGGAGATCGCGAACACCGTGGTGTTCCTGCTTTCCGAGCGGGCTTCGCACACGACGGGGCAGTGGGTGTTTGTCGATGGTGGGTATACGCATCTGGATCGGGCGTTGACCTGACCTCTCATTCCCTCAATCAATGAAACGAACAAGCCATGCGCCATTGCCTTGCCCTCGATTTGAAAGACGACCCGGCCCTGATCGCGGAGTACGAGGCCTATCACCGCAGCATCTGGCCCGAGGTGCGCGCACATCTGCATGCGCATGGCGTGACGGGGATGGAGATCTACCGGCTCGGCACGCGCATGGTGATGCTGATGGAGACGGACGATGCGCGATACGACGCCGAAGCGATGGCGGCTGCGTCGCGTGACGATCCGAAGATTCGGGAGTGGGAGGCTCTGATGTGGAAGTTTCAGGCGCCTACGCCTTGGACGCCTGAAGGGGAGAAGTGGGTGGCCATGGATCGGATATTCGCCCTGTAATGAAAAACGGACCCCGAAGGGTCCGCTTGCTGGAAACCGAATGCCCGATTACTTGGGTGAGTAGGTCATCTTCGTCACGAGCCTCGACGATTTTGCATCGCTGCCCTTGAGCAGCTGGCCTCGGTAGGGGCCTTCGGCAGCCAGCCAGAGCTCCTGGGTGGTATCCCTTGAGATCACCGAAGCACCGACCGTGATCTTCAGCGTGAGCTTGCAGGTGTCGAAAGTGCCTAGCGGCGTTTCCAGCTTCTCGCGGCCATGGTAAGTCAGCTCGCCGGTGGCCGGGACGGAGGTCGCCGATTCGCTGCGCCCATTGAAAGTGACGTTCTTGGTGATCGAGGATTTCTGGCTGACTACGTGACCGGGCTTCATATCGACCGGAAAAGAGAACGGGGGCTCGAAAGTCTGGGAAAAGATAGTGGCCTGATCCTTGGGGAAGCCGGCGGGAAGCGTCGCCACAAACTCTGGATCGATCGTCTGTTTGTAAGCCGTGGATTTTCCGTAAAGCAAGATGTTCCCGCCGACGAAATCCTTGTACTCTTTCTTGACGGTACTTAGCTGTGATCGCAGGATTTGGGTCGTTTCAGACCCGACGTTGACGGCAATCGGATTGGTGCCGGCAAACACCTCTCGGCCCTCGGTCACACTCTTTCTACGGAACGGCGCGGATTCCGCGCCGGCTCCCGGTACCGCTCCCTCGAATTCGACCGTTGTTCCTTCGTGGAAATCGGCTTCGTTGAAGCAGGGTGCCGAGTTGTCTGCCACCGGCGCTGGCGGCTGTGGCGCCGGCTCGGATGCCGGTGCTGGCGCAATTGGCAAGATGGGAAATCCCCCGCCGCCTCCGCTGCCACCGCCACCACATGCAGAGATCGCTACAGCAGCAGTCGCAACGGCAAGAAGCCGCGCACGCGGCATGTTGTTGAGAACTGTGTTCTTCAAGATTCCTCCCCTGATTATTGAGGGGCCGATTATTGAAGAAGATCCTCTCTTTATTAATTTCAAACGTGATCTATGCAGACAGGATTTTTGACGGCGCGGAATAAGTCACGAAATCTCATCAGGCCCTCAAGCTGTCTTCAAGTGTTCGATCTGCATCGCCGGGACGGCAAACAGGTCAACGCCCGCCATTCCGATCACGACAGAAGCCTTGAGGCGAGGTCCGCGATCGCGACAAGCACTCGCTCGAAACCCACCTAACTGTAGTAGCCAGCTTGATCGAGATCGTCCAGCAGACCCGGTCCCTGCGGCGTCCAACCAAGCACTTCGCGCGTGCGTGCACTTGATACCGACATGTTCGCGCCAGCCATGCCCGCGAACCAGCCAAAGTGCTCGCGCTCGCGCGACTCGACCGGCAGTCCGAGGCCACGGCCGATGACCTCGGCGATCGCCTTGAACGGCACGCGCTCATCAGCGACAGCGTGGTAAACCGATTCGGTCACCCCCTGCTCGAGCGCAAGTCGATATACCCGCGCCGCATCCTGCCGCCACACACCGGCCCAGCAGTTCTCGCCATCGCCGAGAAACGCCGAGACGCCTTTCTCCCGCGCCAGGCGAACAAGGATCGGCGCGAAGCCGTGATCGCCCAGGGCGTGAACCGACGGGGCGAGCCGCACCGTCGCCGCACGCACACCGCGTTCGGCCCACGCGCGCGCGGTGGGCTCGGATTTGCGCGGCGATGCCGGACTGGGCAAGTCCGATTCCGTTGCGCCACGCGGCAGGCCGAGCAGGCCCGAGGTCACGAGCAGCGGACGGTCGGACCCTTGCAGCGCGCCTGCGAGCGCATCGATCACGCGGCGGTCTTCTTCGCAGTTCTCCATGAAGCGGGAGAAGTCGTGATTGAACGCCGTGTGGATGACGGCGTCCGCCGCAGCGGCTGCGTCGCGCAGGGCCTGGAGATCTTCCAGTGTGGCGCGCAGAACCTTTGCACCCGCTGCAGCGAGCGCGACAGCCTTGTCCCCGGAGCGCGCAAGCCCGGTGACCGCATGGCCAGCGCCGATCAATTCCTGAACTACGGCGGAGCCGACCCAACCGGTCGCGCCGGTGACAAAAACATGCATTGCGATATCTCTTCGATGGAAGTTTGGAGAAAGGCCTCAACCCAACCGCATCGACAACTCGACGTCGTCGGCGAACGGCACGGACAGGTAGCCGCTGTCGGGAGCGCGCACGCGCGCGAGGTACTCCGGGCTGTAGTCGGCGTTGTCCGCCACGATCAGCGCACCCGGCCGCAGGCGGGGCTCGATCAGCGCCAGCACGTCGTTGTAGAGCGACTTGGCGCCATCGAGCAGCAAGAGGTCGATGGACTCGGGAAGGTCGCTAGCCAGCGTCTTCAGCGCATCGCCTTCGCGGATCTCGACCAGATCGCTCACGCCCCCTTCGGCCAGGTGCTCGCGGGCCTTGGCGATCTTCGATGGCTCGAACTCGCTGCTGATCAACCGACCGCCGCCGTTGTCACGCAGCGCCGCGGCCATGTACAGGGTCGACAGGCCGAAGGAGGTGCCGAACTCCACGATGTGCCGCGCGTTCGTGCTGCGCGCCAGTTGGTACAGCAGCACGCCGGTCTCGCGCGACACCGGCAGCCACAGATCCTTGAGGCGGCTGTAGAAGTCGAGGTATTCGGTTTTGCTGCGCATCAGCCGCTGGCGTTCCTCCGGGCTGATGCTGGCGACGGCGGGGCTGGTCGTCGCCCCGGCTTCCTGAAACAGTCGGTCTAGCAAAGGGGCCAATGGTGCAGTGGTCAAGGTCGTCGTCACAGGGTTCTTTCGTTTGAAAAGCAGATGCGAAATAATATGAAGAACCCTTCATGTTTTCCATTCGCGTTCTGCAACGCTCCCATGACCGACCGCCGAAACACCCCGATCTCCTCTCGCAGACAGCCCAAGCAGGCACGCTCGACCGACCTTCTTGAGGCCATTCTTCAGGCAGCTGTTCAGGTTTTGGCGAAGGAAGGCGTGCACCGCTTCACGACGACGCGCGTCGCCGAGCGGGCGGGCGTGAGCGTCGGGTCGGTCTATCAATACTTCCCGAACAAGGCGTCGATCCTGTTTCGCCTGCAGAGCGACGAATGGCGGCAGACCACGGAGATGATGCGCAGCATCCTCGGGGACACGCAGCGGCCCGTGCTCGAGCGCCTGCGCATGCTCACACACGCCTTCGTCCGCTCCGAGTGCGAAGAGGCGGAAGTGCGAACGGCGCTCGGCGACGCCGCGCCGTTCTACCGCGACGCACCCGAGGCACAGGAAGTGCGTGCCGACGGCGACGAAATCGTTCGCGTGTTCATGGCGCAAGCACTGCCCAAGGCTTCAGACGCCACGCGTGCCATGGCGGGCGACCTGATCATTGCAACGCTCAGCGCGGTGGGGAAAGAGTTTTCAGAAAGCCCTCGAACCGACGCCCAGATCGAGACCTGGGCCGACGCGATGGCCGACATGTTCTGCGTCTATATGGAGAGCCTCCAGAGACGCCCCGCCCGTCAATGATCGTGATGCAGGTAGCTCGCCTGCCTTGGCAACCGCAGGCTCACCAGGAACGCAATCACCATCATCCCGCTCACGTACCAGAAGAACGCCGACTCGTGCCCCAGTGACTTGAGCCCCAGCGCCACGTATTCCGCCGAGCCACCGAAGATCGCGTTGGCCACGGCGTAGGCCAGGCCCACACCCAGGGCTCGAACTTCCGGCGGAAACATCTCCGCCTTCACGACCCCGCTGATCGACGTGTAGAAGCTCACGATCGCCAGCGCCACGATGATCAGCACGAAGGCCAGCACGGGGCTCGTCGTGTACTGCAGCGCCGTCAGGATCGGCACGGTGGCCAGCGCCCCGAGACCGCCGAACAGCAGCATGTTGGTCCGTCGTCCGATGCGGTCCGACAGCGCGCCGAACACCGGCTGCATGCACATGTAGACGAACAGCGCGCCGGTCATCACGTAGCTCGCCGTCTTGATCGGCAGGTGCACCGTGTTCACCAGGTACTTCTGCATGTAGGTGGTGAAGGTGTAGAAGATCAGCGAGCCGCCGGCCGTGTAGCCCAGCACCGTGAGGAACGCCGGCGTGTGGTGCTTGAAGAGCCCCGCCATGCTGCCTGCTTCCTTGTTGGCCTTGGCTTCGGCGCTCTGCGTTTCATGCAGCGTGCGGCGCAGCAGCAACGCGACGACCGCGGCGATGGCGCCGATCACGAACGGAATGCGCCAGCCCCACGACTTGAGTTCGGCCTCGGTCAGCAACTGCTCGAGCACCACGATCACGAGCACCGCGAGCAACTGTCCGCCGATGAGCGTGACGTACTGGAACGACGAGAAGAAGCCGCGCTGGCCGCGCAGCGCCACCTCGCTCATGTAGGTCGCCGTGGTGCCGTACTCGCCACCCACCGACAGGCCCTGGAACAGGCGGCACACCAGCAGCAGGAACGGCGCCCACGCACCGATCTGCGCGTAGGTCGGCAGGCACGCGATGACGAGCGAGCCTGCGCACATCATCGTCACCGAGATCAGCATCGAGGTCTTGCGTCCGAGCCTGTCGGCCACGCGGCCGAAGAGCCAGCCGCCGATGGGGCGCATGAGAAAACCGGCCGCGAACACGCCGGCCGTGTTGAGCAGCTGCGCGGTGGGGTCCGATTTGGGGAAGAAGGCCGGCGCGAAATAGAGCGCCGAGAACGCGTACACGTAGAAGTCGAACCACTCGACCAGGTTGCCCGACGAGGCCGCCATGATGGCGAAGACGCGGTGCCGTTTTTCTTCAGCGGTGTAGTGCGGAGGATGGGACGAAGAGGCCGCCTGGCCTCCTTGAGTGGGCGTGACTGCGCTCATGGTGGCTTTGCCGCCATGCGGGGCGGCTATGTTGTTGTCGCTGCAACATTCTGGCCCGCGCTCCCGCCGTGCGTGTCAGCAGGCGCCGCATCCACCTGCCGTCGAAGTGGCCTTGCAGACCCCGTCTTTTTCTCTTCAGAAAGTGCCGGGCAGCAGGATGCCCGAATCGACCGTGTCGATCTGCGTGTGGCCGCAGAAGGCCATGGTGATGTCGAGTTCCTTGTGGATGATCTGCAGCGCGCGCGTCACGCCCTCTTGCCCATGGGCGCCGAGGCCGTAGAGAAAGCTGCGGCCGATCATCGTGCCGCGGGCGCCGAGCGCGCGGGCCTTGAGCACGTCCTGTCCGCTGCGAATGCCGCCGTCCATCCACACCTCGATCTGGCTGCCCACGGCCTCGACGATGGCCGGCAGCGCGGCGATGGAGGAGGGCGCGCCGTCGAGCTGGCGGCCGCCGTGGTTCGACACGATGAGCGCATCGGCGCCGCTATTGGCTGCAAGGCGCGCGTCTTCCGCGTCCATGATGCCCTTCAGGATGAGCTTGCCGCCCCAGAGCTTCTTGATCCACTCCACATCGGCCCAACTGAGTGCGGGGTCGAACTGCTCGGCGGTCCATGACGAGAGCGACGAGAGGTCATTCACGTTCTTGGCATGGCCCGCGATGTTGCCGAAGGTGCGGCGCTTGGTGCCCAGCATGCCCATGCACCAGCGCGGCTTGGTCGCGAGGTTGATGAGGTTCTTGAGGGTCGGCTTGGGCGGCGCGGTGAGACCGTTCTTGATGTCCTTGTGGCGCTGGCCGAGGATCTGCAGGTCCAGCGTGAGCTGCAGCGCCGTCACGTTGGCGGCCTTGGCGCGTTCGATCAGGCGCTCGATGAAGTCGCGGTCCTTCATCACGTAGAGCTGGAACCAGAAGGGATGGCGATCGGTGTTCTCGGCGATGTCCTCAAGCGAGCAGATGCTCATGGTCGAGAGGGTGAACGGAATGCCGAAAGCCTTGGCCGCGCGGGCGCCGAGGATCTCGCCGTCGGCGTGCTGCATGCCGGTGAGGCCGGTGGGCGCAATGGCTACGGGCATGGCCACGTCCTGGCCGACCATGGTGGTGCGGGTGGAGCGGCCTTCCATGTTCACGGCCACGCGCTGGCGCAACTTGATCTTCTGGAAGTCGCTTTCGTTGGCGCGGTAGGTGCCCTCGGTCCAGGCGCCGGAGTCGGCGTAGTCGTAGAACATCTTCGGCACGCGCCGCTTGGCGATCACCCGCAGGTCTTCGATGTTGGTGATCTTGGAAAGGTCGGCCACGGGGGAGTCTCCTGGGTTGTCTCTGTTGTTCGATCGCGCGAGCGGCCATTATGGGCAGGCTCCGCCGCGGGCCGAGTTTGGTGCCCGCAACGGGCCTCGATCTGAAAAATACCCGGGCCGGACCTGAAAAGAATTCAGTCAGTCCCGCAGCGCCTGCCGCAGCCACTCGACGAAGGTCGCGCATTCCCAGCGCTCCATCGCCCCCGGCCGCCAGCACAGGAAGTACGCGTTGGGCGAGGGCACGCTCTCTGCCGAGAGCCGCACGAGGCGCCCGTTCTCCAGCCAGGCGCTGCCGAGCTTCAGGTGCATGAGCACCACGCCGAAGTCTTCGGCCGCCGCATCGAGTGCCAGGCCCAGGTCGTTGAACTGGTGGCCCGTGGCCGGCTCGGGCAGTCCGATGCCGCAGGCCTTGAACCAGGTGCGCCACGATTCGAGCGGCGTGCGCAGCAGCTGCACGCGCGAGACCTCCGCATCGGTCGAAAATCCATCGAACGGCCCGTGACGCTGCAGGTATGCCGGACTGCAGGCGGGCGCCACGTCGTCGGCCAGCAACTGGCAGAACTCGCGGTCGTGAAAAGGCCCGGTGCCGAAACGCAGTTCCAGATCGGCCTCTTCGGCCGTCATGTTGCGCACGGGCATGGTCACCTGCAGCATCAGCTCGATGTTCGGATAGGCATCGCGAAACCGCGCGAGCCGCGGCAGCAGCATCTGGCGGGAGAACGTGGGCGTCACCGCCACGCGCAGCCGCCGCACCTGCGATGCGGGCTCGCGGCCGGGCACCTGCTGCAGTGCCGCAATGGCCTCGCGCACACGCGCCAGGTAAGCCACGCCATCGGCGCCCAGGCCGAAGTCGTTGCCCGTGAAGAGCTTGAGTTCGAGCTGTGTCTCCAGCTGCCGGATGCGGTGGCTCACCGCACTGGGCGTCACGCTGAGTTCTTCGGCCGCGAGGTTCACGCTGCGCAGCCGTGCGACCGCCTCGAAGGCCTGCAGGCCCTGGGTCGAGGGGAGTCGCGTGGATGCCATGTGCTGTTGCGTGCCGGGGGTAGGATGTTAGCGAATCGCTGTCGGTGGCTCGTGGCGTCGTTCTCGTTTGTCTTGTGTTGCTTTCGGCGATTTTTCGGTGCGTTACGCACACCGTCTCATAACCAAATCCAACAGCAGGAGACAAACTCATGGTCTGGCAGCAGGTTTACAACCCATTCGGCAACATGGTGCTATCGACGGCGTTGGCCGCGATACCGGTGGTGGTCATGCTCGTGAGCCTCGGGCTCCTGCATGTGAAGGCGCATTACGCGGCGGGGCTCGGCCTGCTGAGCGCCGTGGTGATCGCGGTCTTTGCCTTCGGCATGCCGGCCGAGATGGCGGGCAAGGCCGCCTTTCTGGGCGGCATCACCGGCCTCCTGCCCATCGGCTGGATCGTGCTGAACATCATCTTCCTGCAGCAGCTCACCGAGCAGAACGGCAGCTTCAAGATCCTGCAGGACTCCATTGCCGGCATCACCGAAGACCGACGCCTGCAACTGCTGCTGATCGCGTTCGCATTCGGCGCCTTCTTCGAGGGCGCGGCGGGCTTCGGCACGCCGGTGGCGGTCACGGCCGCGATCCTCATCGGCCTGGGCTTCTCGCCGCTGGCGGCGTCGGGCCTCTCGCTGATCGCCAACACGGCGCCGGTGGCCTTCGGTGCGCTCGGCACACCGGTCATCACGCTGGCCAAGGTGCATGGCTACGACCTGATGGCCGTCACCGCGATGATCGGGCGGCAGTTGCCCTTCTTCTCGCTGCTGGTGCCGTTCTGGCTCATCTGGGCCTTCTCGGGGCGCAAGGGCATGATGGAAGTGTGGCCCGCCATCCTGGTGACGGGCCTGTCCTTCGCGATTCCGCAGTTCCTGGTGTCCAACTACATCGGCCCCGAGCTGGTGGACATCATCGCGGCGCTGGTGTCGATGACGTCGCTGGTGCTGTTCCTGCGCGTGTGGCGGCCCAAGACCATCTGGACCTCCGTGTCGCTCAAGGGCCACGAGAAAGACGGCGGCGAGGCCGGCCCCGTGGCCTTGCCGACGAAGCACCCGCGCGCCGACGTGATCCGCGCGTGGACGCCGTGGATCATCCTCACCGTGTTCGTGTTCATCTGGGGCCTGCCGACCTTCAAGACCTGGCTCAACGGCATCTTCGCGCCCAACTTTCCGATCGACGGGCTCAACAACATGATCGAGAAGGTGGCGCCGGTGGTGCCCAAGCCGACGAAGGAGGGCGCGGTGTACCAGCTGCTGCTGCTCTCGGCCACGGGCACCGGCATCCTGGTGTCGGCCATCGTGGGCGGGCTGGTGATGAAGTACAACCCGATCCAGCTCATCGCCGCCTACGGCCGCACGCTGTGGCTGGTGAAGTTTTCGCTGCTCACCATCATGCTGATGCTCGCGCTCGGCACGCTCACGCGCTACTCGGGGCTCGATACCACGCTGGGCCTGGCCTTTGCGAACACCGGCATGTTCTACCCGTTCTTCGGCACGCTGATGGGCTGGCTGGGCGTGGCGCTTACGGGGTCTGACACCGCATCGAACGTGCTCTTCGGCGGCATGCAGAAGGTGGCGGCCGACCAGCTGGGCCTGAGCCCCAACCTCATGGGCGCGGCCAACAGCTCGGGCGGCGTGATGGGCAAGATGATCGATGCGCAGTCGATCGTGGTCGCCTCCACCGCCACTCGCTGGTTCAACCACGAGGGCGAGATCCTGCGCTATGTGTTCTTTCACTCCATCGCGCTGGCGTGCCTGGTCGGCTTCTACGTGACGCTGCAGGCCTACGTGTGGCCGTTCACGCTGATGGTCGTGAAGTAACTTCTCCGGCGGAGGCCACCAGCGCCTCCAGCAGCCGCCGCAGGTCGTCGACGGCTTCGCGTGCGACGGCGGCATCGCCCATCTGGGCCTTGATGATGGCGCCGTCGACGCCGATGCCCGCGGCCTGCGCGAGCGCCATGCGTGCGGGCAGTTGCGAAGGCAAGAGGCCCGCGATCACCTCGACCATCTCGCGCTTGTGCTCGCGCGAGCGCTCCAGTGCACCTTCGACGCTGCCGCCCACTTCGGCCGTCGCGTTGATGAAGGCGCAGCCGCGGAATACCGGGTCGGCGAACCACTCGGCCATCACGTCGGCCAGCAGCAGCAGGGCGTTGGCATCGCCCGCGCGCTCGTGCGCGCCGCGCCGGCCCAGCGCATCGACGAACCATGCCATCCACCGCGTGTGGCGGTAGTCGAGGAACTCGCGCACCAGGTCGTCCTTCGAGGGGAAATGGCGATAGAAGGTGACCTTGGTGACGCCCGAGGCGGCGATCACGCGGTCGATGCCGGTGGCGCGGATGCCGTCGCGATAGAAGAGGTCGTGCGAAGTGACGAGGATGCGCTCGCGTGCGGGCAGTGCGGAGATGTCCATGGCGCGATTGTAGGCATGTAGACAGACCTGTCTACTCGTGGCACATTGCGGCCCTCGACAACCCCTCGACCATCGAAAGAAAGCCCCCTCATGGAATCCCGCCCGCCGCTGCCGCCCTTCACCCTCGAGACCGCCACCAAGAAGGTCCAGGCCGCCGAAGATGCCTGGAACACGCGCGACCCGGTTCGCGTGAGCCTGGCCTACACGCCCGACACCGAATGGCGCAACCGCGCCGACTTCGTCAACGGCCGCGAGCAGGTGGTGGAGTTCCTCACCCGCAAGTGGGAGCGCGAGACCGACTACCGACTGAAGAAGACGCTCTGGGCCTTCATGGACAACCGCATCGCGGTGCGCTTCGAGTACGAATGGCACGACGCCGCGGGCCAGTGGTTCCGCAGCCACGGCAACGAGAACTGGGAGTTCGCCGAGAACGGCCTGATGCAGAAGCGCTACGCGAGCATCAACGACCAGCCCATCGCCGAGTCGGAGCGCAAGTTCCGCTGGGAACGCACCTGAGGCGCGCGCAGCACACCCGGGCACGGGTGTTGCTTGCTTTTGGTGCATGGAGACGCCCGTACTGAACCCGACCGCCAGCCATCCGCTCTGGCAGCACCAATTGGGGCTGCTGCTGGAGTCGACCGGCGAGGGCATCTTCGGCATCGACCTGGACGGCCACTGCATGTTCATCAACCGGGCCGGCGCGCAGATGCTGGGCCACGAGGCGCGCGACGTGATCGGCTCGAACATGCACGAGCTCACGCATCACTCGCACCCCGACGGCTCGCACTACGCCGACACCGACTGCCCGATCTTCAACGCCTTTCGCCGCGGCCTGCCGTGCCGCATCGACACCGAGGTGTTCTGGCGCCGCGACGGCAGCGCCTTCGCGGTGGAGTATTCGAGCCACCCGATCATGGACGGCACGCAGGTGCGCGGCGCCGTCATCACCTTCGTCGACATCACCGAGCGCCGCCGCCACGCCGAGGCGCTGCAGCAGGCCAAGGACGAACTGGGCCTGCGCGTGCAGGAGCGCACGCGCGAACTGAGCGACGCACTCGTGCAACTGCGCGAACTCTCCGCCTGGCTCGACAAGGTGCGCGAAGACGAGCGCACCCGCATCGCGCGCGAGGTGCACGACGAACTCGGCAGCCTGCTCGTCGCGCTCAAGATGGACGTCAACTGGATCGGCAAGCGCCTGGGCGAACAGCAGGAGCGCACGCCCGACGCGGCGCAGTCCATGCGCGACCAGATGCGCTGCAAGTGCGGCAACATGAGCCAGCTGATCGAGCGTGCGGTCGACAACGTGGGCCGCATCATCACCGACCTGCGCCCCAGCATCCTCGACCACCAGGGCCTGTGGGCCGCGCTCGAATGGCAGGCGCACGAGTTCGTGCAGTCGGCCGAGCTGGCGCTCGACTGGCAGTTCGACGTGCCGACAGGCGTGGAGTTGCCCGAGCCGGCCGCCATTGCGGTGTTCCGCATCTTCCAGGAGATGCTGAGCAACGTCGGCCGCCATGCGAAGGCGCACAGCCTGGACATCCGCATCGGCGTCGAACAGCGGCAACTGATCATCAGCGTGCGCGACGACGGCGTCGGTGCCCCGGCGCAGGCCTTCGAGGCTGCCACCTCCTACGGCGTGCTCGGCATGCGCGAGCGGGCGCGCCATTTCGGCGGGCGCATCGACATCGAAAGCCGGGTGGGGGAGGGCAGCACCTTCCGCCTGCACCTGCCCATGCTGCTGCCAGCGGAGGATGCCTGAGATGAACGACATCCGTGTGCTCATCGGCGACGACCACCGCATCGTGCGCGAGGGCCTCAAGCAGATGCTGGGCGACCTCTCCAACGGCCTGCCCTCGATGACCGTGCGCGCCGAGGCGCAGACCGGCCCCGAGGTGATCGCCGCCGTGCAGGAACTGGGCGGCCCCGAGGGCCTGGACGTGGTGCTGCTCGACGTTGCCCTGCCCGGCCGCGACGGCCTCGACGTGCTGCAGGCCCTGCGCAAGGACTGGCCCACGCTGCCGGTGCTGATGCTCAGCACTTACCCCGAGAAGCAGTACGCGGTGCGCTGCATCAAGCTCGGTGCCTCCGGCTACCTGAACAAGAGTGCCGATGCCGACGACATGGTGAGCGCGGTGCGCAAGGTGGCGGCCGGCGGGCTGTACGTCTCGGCGGCCACGGCCGAAGCGCTGGCCGCTGCGGTGGGCCGCAGTGCGGGGCAGGGTGCCGAGCAACTGTCGCACCGCGAGCACCAGGTCTATCGCCTGCTCAGTGCGGGGCACAGCGTGAGCGAAATCGGTGCGCAGCTGGGCCTTGCGCCCAACACCGTCAGCACCTACCGCGCGCGCATCCTGGAGAAGACCGGCACCAAGAACGACGTCGAGCTCGCGCTGTATGCCGAACGCCACGGCAAGGCGGCACCCGCGGCCTGAAATCGGAGCCGGCGGCGGCCGTCTTGTAGTGCCAGCCCTACAAGCCCTCGACAAGCGCGGCACGATCTGAGGGCCGGAGGCCTTTGGGCCTCGCCTGGCCGCGTTTCCGGCCCGGGCCTTGCATCGTTGCCCGCATCTTTTCACCGAGGTGCACCGCCATGCCCAGCCCATCCGATTCGACCGCCTGCGATCTCTACGACGCCGACCGGCCCCTGACCATGCGCTGCGCCTGCGGCCGCAACCACGGACGCGCCGCCGACATCGACGTCGGCCCCGACGACAAGCTCGAAGCCAGCCTGATGAAGGCGCTGTTCCCGGTGGACAGCGTGCGCCGCAACTTCCTGCGCGCCGTGGGCGCGAACACCGCGCGCGCCGCCATCGCCTCGGTGTTGCCGCTGGGCGCGCTGCAGGCCATGGCGCAGGACAAGGCGCCGTTGGAGAAGACCAATCTCAAGATCGGCTTCATCCCGATCACCTGCGCCACGCCGCTGATCATGGCGCACCCGCTGGGCTTCTATCAGAAGCAGGGGCTCAACGTCGATGTGGTGAAGACCGCAGGCTGGGCGCTCATCCGCGACAAGATGCTCAACAAGGAATACGACGCCACGCATTTCCTGTCGCCGATGCCACTCGCCATTTCGATGGGCGCGGGCTCCAACCAGGTGGCGATGAATGTCGCGACCATCCAGAACACCAATGGCCAGGCCATCACGCTGGCCAACAAGCACAAGGACAAGCGCGATCCGAAGACGTGGAAGGGCCTGAAGTTCGCCGTGCCCTTCGAGTACAGCATGCACAACTTCCTGCTGCGCTACTACGTGGCCGAGGCGGGCCTGAACCCCGACACCGATATCCAGATCCGCGTGGTGCCGCCGCCCGAGATGGTGGCCAACCTGCGCGCCGGCAACATCGACGGCTACCTCGGCCCCGACCCCTTCAACCAGCGCGCGGTGTTTGAGGAAATCGGCTTCCTGCACCTGCTGACGCGCGACCTGTGGAACGGCCACCCCTGCTGCGCCTTCGGCACCTCGACCGAGTTCATCGAGAAGAACCCCAACACCTTCGCCGCGCTCGTGCGTGCGGTGCTCACCGCATCGGCCATGGCGCGCGAGCCGAAGAACCGCGAACTCATCGCCAAGGTGATCGCGCCCGCGCAGTACCTGAACCAGCCCGAGACCGTGCTCACCCAGGTGCTCACCGGCAAGTTCGCCGACGGCCTGGGCAACATCCGCACCGTGCCCGACCGCGCCGACTTCGACCCGATTCCCTGGCAGTCGATGGCGGTGTGGATGCTCACGCAGATGAAGCGCTGGGGCTATGTGAAGGGCGATGTCAACTACAGGCAGATCGCGGAAAAGGTGTTCCTGCTGACCGACGCAAAGAAGCGCATGAAGGAACTCGGCCAGAGCACGCCCGACGGCGCGTACCCCAAGTTCACCATCATGGGCAAAGTGTTCGACCCCGCGAAGCCCGACGACTACGTCAAGAGCTTTGCGATCAGCAAGATGGCCTGAGCCATGCGCACGAGAACGCTCTCGCTGAAGGCTGCGCTGGTGTCGCTGCTGATGTTCCTGCTGCTCGTCGGCGCATGGCAGCTCGCCACGCTGCCGGCGGCCAGCGTCGATGCCACGGCCGGCATGACCGCCGAGCAGATCGAGTACCAGAAGATGCTCGGCAAGGACCCGACACAGGGCCAGGTCAAGAGCTCGGGCTTTCCCACGCCGGCCGAGATGGGCGCCACCGCGTGGAAGCACCTGTCGAACCCCTTCTACGACAACGGGCCGAACGACAAGGGCATTGCCATCCAGCTGGCCTATTCGCTGGCCCGCGTGGGGCTGGGCTTTCTGCTCGCCTGTGTGGTGGCGGTGCCGCTGGGTTTCGTCATCGGCATGTCGCCGCTGCTGCACAAGGCCTTCGATCCGTTCATCCAGGTGCTCAAGCCGATCTCGCCGCTCGCGTGGATGCCGCTGGCGCTCTACACCATCAAGGACTCGTCGGTCAGCGGCATCTTCGTGATCTTCATCTGCTCGGTGTGGCCGATGCTGCTGAACACCGCCTTCGGCGTGGCCTCGGTCAAGCGCGAATGGCTCAACGTGGCGAGCACGCTCGAGGTGAAGCCGCTGCGTCGCGCGTTCCGCGTGATCCTGCCGGCGGCCGCGCCCACCATCCTCACCGGCATGCGCATCAGCATGAGCATCGCCTGGCTCGTCATCGTCGCGGCCGAGATGCTCGTGGGCGGCACCGGCATCGGCTACTTCGTGTGGAACGAGTGGAACAACCTCTCGCTCACCAACGTGATCTTCGCGATCCTGGTGATCGGCGTCGTCGGCATGCTGCTCGACCAGGCCTTCGCCGGCCTGCAGCGGAAGGTGACCTATGTGGAGTGATCGATTGGCACAAGGCGCTCCTCTCATGACACCTGCTCCCACGCCCCAGCCCGCCACCGGCGGCTTCCTGCGCATCGAGGGCCTGGCCAAGGCCTTCGTGCCCGCGCGGCCCGTGTTCGCCGACGTGTCCTTCACGCTCGACCGCGGCGAATTCGTCTGCATCATCGGCCACTCGGGCTGCGGCAAGACGACCATCCTCAACGTGCTGGCGGGCCTGGACCAGGCGAGCGCGGGCCATGTGTTCATGGACGGCCGCGAGGTCGCCGGCCCCAGCCTGGAGCGCGGCGTCGTCTTCCAGAGCCACGCGCTCATGCCCTGGCTCACCGTGCGCAGGAACATCGCCTTCGCCGTGTCCTCGCGCTGGCCCGACTGGTCGGCCGGGCACGTGGACAAGCAGGTCGAGCGCTTCGTGGACATGGTGGGCCTGCAGGCGGCCATCGACAAGAAACCCGCGCAGCTCTCGGGCGGCATGAAGCAGCGCGTGGGCATCGCGCGCGCCTTTGCCATCCAGCCCAAGATGCTGCTGCTCGACGAGCCTTTCGGTGCGCTCGATGCGCTCACGCGCGGCACCATCCAGGACGAGCTGATGACCATCGTGCGCCAGACGCAGCAGACGGTCTTCATGATCACGCACGACGTGGACGAGGCCATTCTCCTGGCCGACCGCATCCTCCTGATGACCAACGGCGCCGACCAGCCCGGCGGCGGCTACCGCGCCGGCAACATCGTCGAGACCGTGGTCAACCCGCTGCCGCGCGAGCGCACCCGTGCCTCGCTGCACCATCTGGACGGCTACTACGCGCTGCGCAACCACATCGTCGATTTCCTCGTCACGCGCGCGAAGGCGTCGTGACCCCATCACGCACTCAATCACTCTCAATTTCAATCAGGAGCAAATCTGCATGAACCGCAACGACGTCACCGAGAAGATCATCACCGTGAAGGTGTCCAAGGGCATCCAGTGGGCCGATGTGGCCAGGAAGGTCGGCCAGTCGAAGGAGTGGACCACTGCCGCGTGCCTCGGCCAGATGACGCTCGACGACAAGCAGGCCAAGGTCGTCGGCAAGATCTTCGGCCTCACGCCCGAGGAGCAGAAGTGGCTCCAGGTCGTGCCCTACAAGGGCTCGCTGCCCACGCCCGTGCCGACCGATCCGCTGATCTACCGCTGGTACGAGATCGTGAGCGTGTACGGCACCACCATCAAGGAGCTGATCCACGAGGAGTTCGGCGACGGCATCATGAGCGCGATCGACTTCAGCATGGACATCCAGCGCCAGGCTGACCCGAAGGGCGACCGCGTCAACGTGGTGCTGTCGGGCAAATTCCTGCCGTACAAGACCTACTGACGCGGCCGCTGCCCGGCGAGCTCGCCGGGCTCGCCGATCACCACGCGTGCTCGGCCGACCTGGACACCGTGCCCGGCCGCACCGGCATCGTGATGCCGTAGCCCTCGATGGCACCGGCAACCGATCGCGCGACGCTCTCGGCCGGCGTTGCAAGGCGCCGCCGGGTGCGCATGCGCTCGAAGCTGTAGCTCGCCGCAAGGCGCTCGGCCAGCGGGTCGCTGAAGCCGGTCACGTCGGGGCTCACCACCGTGACGTGCAGGTGGCCCGCATGCTCCTGGCGCAGCCCTTCGGAGATCGCGTTCACCGCGTACTGCGTGCCGTGGTACACGGCCGACTCCGGCGTCACGCCCTGTGCGGCCATGGGCGTCACATTGACGATGTGGCCCCAGCCCTGCAGCTGCATCGTCGGCAGCACGGCGGCAACGCCGAGCAGCACGCCGCGCAGGTTCACGTCGATCATGAGTTCCCACTCCTCGATCTTGCGGTTCCACAGCGGCGACATCGGCATCACGCCCGCCGCATTGACCAGCACGTCGATCTGTCCGTGCGTGTCGAAGGCGAACTCGGCGAAGGCTTCCATGCTGGGCCGGTGCGTCACGTCGAGGTGCTGGAAGCTCGCCGAGCCGCCGGTGGCGTTGATCTCGGCCGCGAGGGCTTCGAGCTTGTCGGTGCGCCGCGCACCGAGCACCACGCTGGCCCCACGCCGCGCCAGCAGCCGCGCGGTGGCTTCACCGATCCCGCTGCTCGCGCCGGTGATGAGGACGACTTTTTCCTGGATTGCGCTCATACAAAACTCCTCGTGCGGGTTGGTGGACCATGGCGCTGGAGGTGCGCCGGGCATGGGAAGAAGTTTCGTGCGGATGAGGGTTGGAGCGGTATCCGGATTGAACGGGGTTCTTGCCTGATTCTGCGAAAAGCTGTTTGGACAGGGACATACGGACCGGGAATGCATCGCTCCTTCGGAACCACAGGAGCACTGCGGTGGCCGGCAGCAGAGGATCAGCTCAGAAGACTTTTCAGCTCGCCACCGTCGATGAGCTTCTGCAGATCCGCAGCACCTCCCACCAGCGTGCCCTTCACGAACACCATCGGAAACGTCGGCCACCCGGTCCACATCTTGAGCGCGTTGCGGTCGCGCCATTGGCTCAGGTAGTTGCCGTATTCGAGGTACTTGTACGGTTGCCTGATCGCATCGAGCGCTTGCCGAGCCTTCTTCGGATGCGGGTTGATGCCCATCCCCACCACAACCACATCGTTGGCCGCGACCGCGGCCATGACCTCGCGGACGATGGTCTGGCGGCTCTCGGCCACCTTGGTGCGGATGGCGGGGTGGATGCGGGCTTCTTCGAGAACGGGACGGGGCATTGGGACCTTTCGTTGGTTCACTTGACTGTAAGGGCCCCGTCCTCACGCTCCCTGACTCCGCGGAACGCGATGCGATGCCCTCAACGTCGCACCGCACCTTCGCGATAGAGCACCATGCCCGCGTGGTACAGCACGCCTTCGCGGAAGTCGCCATCGGCAGTGAAGCCGGTGTCGTCCACGTAGTCGATGTGGTCCCCGGTGAGCGTGTAGCGGCCCTGGTAGGCGCTCTCGCGCTTGCCGCGTGCTTCGTCGTAACGGCCACCGGGTAGTAACTCGTGGCGGATGTAGCCGTCCTTGGTGACCCACATGCCGACGTAGCGGTTCTGGTCGGTCGATGCGGTCGGGGAGGACTGCGCTTGGGCGGACGTGGACGCCATCGCGAAGGACAGCGAGAGGGCGGCGAGTGCGCCGCTGCGGGTGGCTGTGGTCATGGGGTGCGCCTTTCCTGTGAAGACGTTCATTGTGGAAATGGAGGGCGCCGGACGCTGCCACGTTGCTGCGAAGTTCTTGCCTGTTTCTCGCGATATCGGTTCGCTGGCGCGTCGGATGCAAGCTGGTGAAGAATGGGCTCTGGCGAAGGCTCCGGTCCGGTCTGCCGTCGCCACCGTCCGATCCCTTTCGAGAATGTTGCGTTGAACCCTGGTCCCAAGCCCCTGTCCATGCTTGCACGCGTGTTGCTGTACTGCTTCGCCGTGCTGTGCCTGATCCTCGGGCTCATCGGCGTCGTGCTGCCCGGCATGCCGACGACGGTGTTCATCCTGATGGCCGCATGGGCCGCCGCGCGCAGCTCGCCGCGCCTGCACGCGTGGCTGCGCAATCACCGCATCTTCGGCCCGCTGCTGCGCAACTGGGAGAACGGCCGTACCGTGAGCCGCCGCGCCAAATGGAGCGCGACCATCACGATGGCTGCCTGCGCCGTCATCCTGTCGTTCACGGCCCATCGCGTGTGGATGGCCGTGTTGGCCATCGGCTGCATGGCGGTGGTGCTGACGTGGCTCTGGTCGAGGCCTCTGCCGCCATCCCCGCCGCAGTGAATGGCGGCGATGCAGTGCTTCGTCGCATCTTGAGTTGAGCCCGGAAATCGACGAAGCTGTTGCCATGGACGAGCCCTCCGACACCCCGACGCGCCCCCGGATCTATCTCGCAGGCCCGGACGTCTTCCGTCCGGACGCCAGGGACCATTTCGTGCGGCTCAAGGTCGCGTGCGACGCATTGGGCCTGGCGGCACTGCTGCCTGCCGATGGCGAAGAAGAGCCTTCGCCCGACGCGCTGGAAAAGCGCATCTACGAAGCCAACATGCAACGCCTTCGCGGCGCCGACGGCGTGGTGGCGAACCTCTCGTCCTTCAGGGGCCTGGAGCCGGATTCGGGCACGGTGTTCGAGGTCGGCGCTGCGGTGGCGCTGGGGATTCCCGTCGTGGCTTATGGCGTGCCCGAAGGCAGCTATGCAGACCGTGCGCGTGCAGCGCTGCCATGCGCGCATGACGCTGGTGGTGTGCTGCGAGAGAGCGCCACCGGCATCGCGGTCGAAGACTTCGGCCAGCCGTTGAATCTGATGCTCGCGTGTTCGATCTGCATCGAACCCACGCCGGAAGCGGCGCTGCAGAAGATGGTCGAAGTGCTCGCTGCCTTGCGTCAGTAAGGCGGCGCCTTCCGTGCCTTTTGCGCACGCGCCGCTTCGGTCCACCAGGCCAGGTCATCGGCAAACCGGGGAAAGGCTCGCGCGAGCGATTCGCCCGCATTGCCGATGGGTTTCCCATCCGCATCCAGCGTCTGCGAAATCGGCCCCACCGCCAGCGTGCTCGACACCACCACCATCCCCATCTCCGACAGGATCGAATGCCAGACGGTCCCCGAGCGCACGCCCGAGAAGCGCCCCGCCGAATAGCTCGCGACGGCGGCGGGTCGCCAGAACCACTCCTCGAGAAAGTGGTCCGTCAGGTTCTTCAGCCCGGGCTGCGGCCCCCAGTTGTATTCGCCGGTCACGAAGATGAAGGCATCGGCTGTGCGGATCTTTTCCGCCAGCGCCTCCATCGCCGCAGGCGCCGTGCCCTTCGGATATTCCTTGTACATGCGGTCGAGCATCGGCAGGTCGACGGCCTTGGCGTCGATCAGCTCCGCATCGGCGCCCCGTGCGCGCAGGCCCGCCATGATGAAGTCCGCGAGCCGAACGCCCATGCGGTCGGAGCGGTATGAGCCATAGAACACCAGGATCTTGTCAGCCATCGTCGCTCCTCTCGGGTTGTCAGCGCTTGCAGTCGCCGCCGACGGACACCGTGCCGTCCTTGCATTCGGTCAGGATGTCGTCGTCTTCAGGCGAGCGGGCGGGCGCCGGAACCGCCGCAGGGGCCGATCCTCCGCCCTCGCGCTGGTAGACGATCTTCTTCGTGCCCAGTTCGCAACTGCCCACCACCTGTCCGGCCGCGGGCGCGTTGGCATCGACGACGAGCACCGCGAACCGCGTGACCCCCGCTGCGCCGATCTTCGCTTCGATCTGTGCGCGAAGGCCCTCGCAACTCTCGGCGGCGTGGGCTGCGCCGGCCGCTGCGATGCACGCGATGGAAATCAACCAGGGTTTCATGAGTGGCCTGCCTTTCGCAGCGTGGTTGACGGACAAGCAGTCTAGCCCCGTGTCGTGCGCGGCCGCTCCATCGCGAGCGTCGAGTTCACGAAGCCCAGCCTGGCGAAGAACGCCGGCGCGCCGTCCCTGCCGGCGCGCAAGACCCAGGTGATGTCCTCCCCGGCGCCCACGATGCGCTCGACGAGCGCACGGCCGATGCCGCGCCCGCGAAACGGCGCAGCGACGACCACCATCGACAGGTAGCCGTTCGAGAGGCCATCGGTGAGGGCGCGGGCGAATCCGGCGATTTCCCCATCGAGCATGGCGACCCACGCGTGCTGCGACGCGGCCACCAGCTTGGCGAGACAGGCCTCGTCCGGAATCCGGTGCGCCCATCCGTTGGCCGCGAGCAGGCGGTAGACGGCTTCGAGGTCCGAAGCGGTGATTTCGCGGATTTGCATTTCGTCTCCTCGGTCCGGGTTTCCGGGGCGCCAGCGATGAGCCCCACAAGCGACAACGGCCTGCCGCGTGTGCGGCAGGCCGTTATCGAGGCATGCATCCGGCTTCAGTGAAGCGAGGACGCGGCCCTCTATCTCGCCATCAGGCTTGCGCCGCCGCCAGCACCGAGTTCAGCGTTGCGCTCGGACGCATCACCGTCTCGAACTTTTCCTTGTCGGCCAGGTAGTAGCCGCCGATGTCCACCGGCTTGCCCTGCACGGCCGCGAGTTCGTCGACGATCTTCTTCTCGTTGGTGCTCAGCGTCTCGGCCAGCTTCTTGAACTTGGATTGCAGCGCCGTGTCGTCGGTCTGCGCGGCCAGTTCCTGCGCCCAGTACATGGCCAGGTAGAACTGGCTGCCGCGGTTGTCGAGCTGACCGGTCTTGGGCGACGGGTTCTTGTTGTTGTCCAGCAGCTTGCCGGTGGCGGCGTCGAGCGTCTTGGCCAGGATCTTGGCCTGCGCGTTGCCGGTCTTCAGGCCCAGGTCTTCCAGGCTCACGGCCAGCGCGAGGAATTCGCCGAGCGAATCCCAGCGCAGGTGGTTTTCTTCCACCAGTTGCTGCACGTGCTTGGGGGCTGAGCCGCCCGCGCCGGTCTCGTACAGGCCGCCGCCGGCCATCAGCGGCACGATCGACAGCATCTTGGCAGAGGTGCCCAGCTCCATGATGGGGAACAGGTCGGTGAGGTAGTCGCGCAGGATGTTGCCGGTGGCGCTGATGGTGTCCAGGCCGCGCACGACGCGTTCCAGCGTGTAGCGCATGGCGCGCACCTGGCTCATGATCTGGATGTCCAGGCCCGAGGTGTTGTGCTCGTGCAGGTACATCTTGACCTTGGTGATCAGCTGCGCCTCGTGCGGGCGGTAGGCGTCGAGCCAGAACACCACCGGCATGCCGGAGTTGCGCGCACGCGTGACGGCCAGCTTCACCCAGTCGCGGATCGCCGCGTCCTTGACCTGGCACATGCGCCAGATGTCGCCCTGTTCCACGTCTTCGCTCATCAGCACTTCGCCGGTGTCCAGGTCGGTGATGTTGGCGACGCCGTCTTCGGGGATCTCGAAGGTCTTGTCGTGCGAGCCGTACTCTTCGGCCTTCTGGGCCATGAGGCCGACGTTGGGCACGGTGCCCATGGTCTTGGGGTCGAAGGCGCCGTGCCACTTGCAGAAGTTGATGATCTCCTGGTAGATGCGGGCGAAGGTCGATTCGGGCATCACGGCCTTCACGTCCTTCAGGCGGCCGTCGGCGCCCCACATCTTGCCGCCGTTGCGGATCATCGCGGGCATGGAGGCGTCCACGATCACGTCGTTGGGCGAATGGAAATTGGTGATGCCCTTGGCCGAGTCGACCATGGCCAGTTCGGGGCGGTGCTCGTGGCAGGCGTGCAGGTCGCGCTTGATCTCGTCCTGCGTGCTTTGCGGCAGCGTGGCGATCTTGTTGTACAAATCGACCATGCCGTTGTTGACGTTGATGCCCAGCTCGTCGAACAGCTTGCCGTGTTTCTCGAAGGCTTCCTTGTAGAAGATCTTCACGCAGTGGCCGAACACGATGGGGTGCGAGACCTTCATCATCGTGGCCTTGACGTGCAGCGAGAACATCACGCCGGTCTTGTGCGCGTCCTCGATCTCCTTTTCATAGAAGGCCAGCAGCGCCTTCTTGCTCATGAACATGGAGTCGATGACCTCGCGGTCCAGCAGCGCCACCTTCTGCTTGAGCACGACGGTCTTGCCGCTCTTGGTGATCAGTTCCATCTTGACGTTGCGCGCGCGGTCCAGCGTCATGGACTTTTCGCCGTGATAGAAGTCGCCGCCGTGCATGTGCGAGACGTGCGAGCGCGAGGCCTGGCTCCAGTCGGCCATGCTGTGCGGGTTCTTGCGGGCGTATTCCTTCACCGCCTTGGGCGCACGGCGGTCCGAGTTGCCCTCGCGCAGCACCGGGTTCACCGCGCTGCCGGTGCACTTGTTGTAGCGCGCGCGGATGTCCTTGTCCTCGTCGGTGGTCGGGTTCTCGGGGTAGTCGGGGATCTTGTAGCCCTTGTCCTGCAGTTCCTTGATGGCCGACTTGAGCTGGGACACCGAGGCGCTGATGTTGGGCAGCTTGATGATGTTGGCTTCGGGCTTGAGCGTGAGCTTGCCCAGTTCGGCCAGGTTGTCGGGCACCTTCTGTGCGTCGCTCAGGAATTCGGGGAATTCGCCCAGGACGCGGGCGGCCACCGAGATGTCGCTCGTGGTGACGTCGATGCCGGCCGGGGCCGTGAAGGCGCGCACGATGGGCAGGAACGCGTAGGTCGCCAGGAGGGGCGCCTCGTCGGTGAGGGTGTAGACGATGGTGGGTTGCTTCGTGCTCATGCGCTTGCTTCCGTAAAGCTGAGGTTCGGGGTGGCTGGAACTCCCGGCAGGATCGGGCCGCCGGAATCCGCGATTGTCGCCGGGCGGCGACCCGCCCGGACAGCCGCTGGGGTTATCCCCCCGCGCGAGGCTCTGTCAATGCAGGGGGAGTTCAATGGTGGCGGCCAGCGGCACTTCGTCGATCCGCGCGGCGCTGGCGACGATGACGGCCCGCCCGGGTTGCCCCGCCAGTTCGGCAAGGGCGCCCCAGAGGCAGCGGATCGAGCCGGCGTCCAGCGACGCAGTCGGCTCGTCCAGCAGCACCAGCGGGCGCCCCGAGGCGAGCGCGGCCGCCAGCCAGACCTTGCGCCTGGAGCCCGTGGAGAGCATGTACATCGGCTTGTCGATGTGCGGAGGCAGGGAAAAGCCCTCGACCAGCGCCTGCCAGAGGTCTTCGTCGAAGTGCGCATCGCCCTCGCGCAGCGTGGCGGTGCAGGCCCGCGCGGTGACCTGGTCGAAGCGGTCCGTGGCCGGGTCGACGAAAAACACGTTGCGGCGGTAGGCCTCGGGTGCGGCATCGAGGCTCGCGCCCGCGACCGTCAGCCGGCCCTTTGCCGCGGGCAGCAAGCCCGCGATCACCTGGAGCAGCGCCGACTTGCCGGCGCCGGTGTCGCCGTACAGCAGCGTGACGCCAGGGCCGATGGAGGCGTTCCAGCCGGAGGCGATCGCCGGCTGGTCGGGGTAGGAGAAATCGATGTCCTGAAGACGGAGGACGGGGGAGTGCGAGGGGGTGGTGTTCACGAGGCGAGGTTGTACCTCATCGGGTGTCGGCACCTTCTCAGTGCTTCGGCACCGTCACCGCCCCCACATACAGCGTGCGCCCCGCGCCCAGCCCGGCGATCACCAGCGCAATGCCCAGCCCGACGAAGAGCCATGCCGAGGCGCGGAAGCTGCCCGTCCACCCGTGCAGCAACCCCGCCAGCAGCGGCCCGCAGGCGGCCACCATGTAGCCCACGCCCTGCGCCATGCCCGAGAGGTGCGCGGCCACGTGCGAATCGCGCGAGCGCAGCACGATCATCGTGAGGGCGAGCGCAAAGGTGCCGCCCTGCGCGATGCCCAGCATCACGGCCCAGAGCCACACCCCACCCAGCGGCGCGAACAGCATCGCCAGCATCGCGCACACCGTGAGCAGCGACAGCACCACGCCCAGCCCGCGCTGGTTGCGCAGCTTCACCGCCAGCGCCGGCACCACGAGGCAGGTCACCACCTGCGTCATGACCGACAGCGACACCACGTAGCCGGCTGTCTCGCCGCCGAGCCCGCGTTCGCGCAGGATCGGCGCGAGCCAGCCCATCACGATGTAGGCGAGGGCGGACTGCAGCCCCATGAAGAGCGTGACCTGCCACGCGAGCCGGTCGCGCCAGAGGCCCTGCACGGTGAAGCCCGACTCGCTCGCCACCGGCTTGAGCGGCAGCGCCTGCGGCGCCCAGATCAGCGTGACCAGCAAGGCCGGCACGGCCCACATGGCGAGCGCGTAGGTCCAGCCGCCGCCCAGCGCATGTTCGAGCGGCACGGTGAGACCCGCGGCGCTCGCTGCGCCGCCGCACACGGCCATCGTGTAGAGCCCCATCATCAGCGCCGCCTGCTTTGCGAAGTCGCGCTTCACCAGGCCCGACAGCAGCACGTTCGACACCGCGATGCCGCTGCCCGCGATGGCCGAGGCCACGAACAGCAGCGGGATGTTGCCCGTGCCGCGCAGCACCGTGCCCATCAGGATCAGCACCATGCAGCCCAGCAGCGTGCGCTCGGTGCCGAAGCGGCGGCCGAGCCACGGTGCGAGCGGCGCGAAGACGCCCAGGCACAGGATCGGCAGCGTGGTCAACAGGCTCGCGGCCGTGGCCGAGAGGCCGGTGGCCTGAATGATCTCGGGCAGCACGACCGAGAGGCTCGCGAACACCGGCCGCAGGTTGAAGGCGATCAGCACCACGCTCGCGCCCAGCAGGATGCGGCGGGCGAGGCTGGGTGTGGGCGTGGGGCGCGGCGGAGGCTGGCTGTCGACCTCGGCGTCGATCAGCAGCTCTTCGGTGGTGCTGGTGTGCGGGGGCTGGTTGCGGTGCACGGTGCCGGCTTGCAAAGGAATCGCGCTCATGCCGTCCTCAGCGCCAGCATGTCGAGCATCGGCGCCATGAAGTCGCGCACGGCGGTGGCGGCGCGCTCGGGGTCGCGGCTCGCGATGGCTTCGACGATGGCGCGGTGCGCGGCCTCGTCGGGCTCGGGCAGGCTGGTGCCCATGGTGCTCGCGATCGTTTCCTTGATGTAGCCGGTGATGAAGCGGCAGGTCTCGGCCAGCGCGAGGTTGCCAGAGATGTCGACGATGGCCAGGTGGAAGGCCAGGTCGCGTTCGATGAAGCCCGCACCGTCGTCGTCCGCATCGGGCACGCCGCGCTTGTCGAGCAGGGTGTGCAGGCGGCGCAGGTCGCGGGCGGTGTGGCGCACCGCGGCGAGCCGGGCGGCCTCGACCTCGAGCGCGCGGCGCACCTCGAACTGGTCGCGCAGGCTCGCCAGGCGCATCTTCTGCAGGCTGGCCGAGGGGTCGTAGCCCGAGCGCACATAGGTGCCCGAACCCTGCCGCACTTCGAGCAGCCCGCGCGAGACCAGCGTTTTCACCGCTTCGCGCACCGTGCCGCGGCTCACGCCCAGCAGTTGCGCGAGCTGCGGCTCGATGGGAATGCGCGCACCGATGGCCCAGCGGCCCGCGGAGATTTCGTTGCGGATGCTGTCGGCGGCGGTGTCCGCCAGGGAGGTTCGGGGGGCTTGGGCGAGCATGTCCAGCAATGCCTATTCATTGAATCATTGGATGAATTCTGGCACTCGCGAAAAGCCGCAGTCGGCTTCATGGGCTCTTTCGAGCTCCGGCCCCGCAACCCGGATCAGCGGTTCTCGAGGCTGGCGGGCTTCGTCCGCGGCGGCGCCTGCCGGGGGTCGTCCAGCTGCGCCATGAGCTCTGCGACCGCGCCCGCCACGCGGTCCTGCTGCTCGGACACGGCGTCCGCGTAGACATCGATCTGGCTGTCGATGTTCAGCTCGCGCCGGATCGCCACCATGATCGGCTGCATCTTCGTGTTGATGGCCTGCAGCCCCAGCATCAGGCTTTTGACGAACTCGCCGTGCAGCGCATGCCGCTCCACGTGCAGGGCCTGCCGCGTCTCGCTGTGGTCGCGCAGGAACTTGGTCTGGGTGTCGAGCGCAAGGTCGAGCGCCTTGCGTTTCGCCTCGTCGCTTTCGGCGTTGCCGGAGGGCACGAACTGGTCGATGGCCGAGAGCGCGCGCTTCTGCTCGGCCAGCGCGCCCTCGCAGAGGGTTGTGTAGAAGTCGATCTCGCTGAGCACCTGCTGGATCGGCTGGGCCGCGCCGATCAGCTTGAAATGCAGCGCGCTGAAGGTGCCGATGAGGTCGGACACCAGCGCGGAGGTCTTGCTTTCCGACACCATCTGCAGCTTGGCCGCCGCCGCGAAGAAGCCCTGCAGCGGCTGCGCTGCGTCGGCCTTGTTCAGGTCCGCAATCGGCAGCGAGCTCAGGTAGGAGCTGGCATGCACGAACTGGTCGATCGCGTGCAGGTACACGTCGCGGCGCAGGTCCGCCAGCCGCTGGGCCGCCTTCTCGTCCTTGTCGTGCCGCAGCTGGCGCATGAAGTGCCGCGCGTTGTCGCGGTTGGCCACCTTCACGCCCCACAGGGCGAGCGCCGCCGCGATCAGGGCGGCCCAGAAGACATCGGGCACTTTCCGCAGGATGCCGAAGATGACGCCCGCGAAGACGAGGAAGTCGCCCCAGAGCGCAGTCAGTGAATCCATAGGGAGGCCATGGGAGTGGGAGGCGGCGCCATCCTAAGGCACTCGCGAGGCGGTGAATAGGTAGCGTATTGCCGGTTGCGCCGCAAGATCGCTGCGCCGAGATTTCCGTTGACAGTGTGCAAAAAATCGATTCCAGTCGTCGCAGCCGCAGAGACGGCCCGAGGAAAACAGTCGGTTTTGGAGCTCGCTGGACACAGAGCCAGCGAGAGGATCTTTCAGAAGGAACGCGAGTGACCGCATGCAGTTGCCGGTGGCAAGTGCGGCTGCCGCATTGGATGCCATGCCCCCAGGTTTGAACATCGACACGCTCCTGGCGAGCGCCCGCAACGCCTTGTCGAAGGCGCTGAACGAGCCGCCGGGCAACGGGCCGCAGCAAGCGGAAGCCTCCCCCGAAGCAGGAAGCGTCATCTTCTTCGCGCTCGGCGATGGTGCGAGCCGCGCGACGGTGATCGCGGCGCGCGGCCGCAGCATCGACATCGCATGGCAAGAAGGCGCCGTTGCGCTCCGCGCACGCGTCGAGCGCGCGACGCTGCCGCCGAAGTGCCTGCGCGTGGAGATCGTCGACAAGGTGGAGCCGCTGACCTGGGACGCGCTCAAGGCACGCCTGGCGCAAACCAAGCGCAACTACTTCAACCTGGGCATCGCCTTCGACGCGCACTTCAAGCACGCGCTGCTCGCCCAGGAGATGCAGGGCGCGGCGGTCCTCTACAGCGGCGAGGTCGAGCACGCACTGCCCAACCTCGCCAACCTGCGCCTGTACGCCAAGCGCCGCTTCGGCACCGAGATCGACTTTCCCTCCGACGATGCCGCGCCCGTCTGGTGCTTCACCACCCGCGCGGTGTATGTCGATGCGAAGGGCGCATGGCCCCTCACCGCCGAAGGCCAGGCCGCGGGCTTTCGCCGGCTGGACCACTGGAACGCGCGGCAGGTGCGCGCCCTGATCGATTCGGCCAGCGACTACCTGGCCGAGCAGGTCAAGCCCACCGGCGAATTCCACTACGGCTGGTTCCCCTGCTTCGACCGCGTCATTCCCACCTACAACACCCTGCGCCACGCCAGCACCACCTACGCGATGCTCGAAGCCTGGGAGCTCACCCGCAGCGCCACGCAGAAGGCCGCCATCGACCGCTCGCTGGGCATCCTCACGCAGCGGCTGATCCGGCAAGTGCCACTGCCCGACGGCACGCAAGCCGCGCTGCTGGTGGACGTGGGCAACGAGGTCAAGCTCGGCGGCAACGCGGTCTGCCTGCTCGCGCTGGTCAAGTACACCGAGCTCACCGGCGACCGGCAGTACCTGACGCTGATGGAACAGTTGGCCCTCGGCATCCGCGCCATGCAGGACCCGGCGAGCGGGCGCTTCGTGCACGTGCTCAACTTCCCCAAGCTCGACATCAAGGATGCATTCCGGGTCATCTACTACGACGGCGAGGCCGCCTTCGGCCTGATGCGCCTGTACGGGCTCACGCGTGACGAGCGCTGGCTTGCGGTGGTGGAGAAAGCCTTCGACCATTTCATCGCCGCCAAGCACTGGCAGGCGCACGACCACTGGCTGAGCTACTGCGTCAACGAGCTCACCCGCTACCGGCCCGAGACGCGCTACTACCAGTTCGGCCTGCAGAACGTGGCCGGGTACCTGGACTTCGTGCTGGAGCGCATCACCACCTTCCCGACGCTGCTGGAGCTGATGATGGCGGCGCGCGAGATGGTGCTGCGCATCGAGGCCGACCCGGCGCTGCGGCCGCTGCTCGATGGCTTCGATCGCGAGAAGTTCGACCGTGCACTGGAGCACCGCGCGCGCTACCTGGCCAACGGCCACTTCTGGCCCGAGCTGGCGATGTTCTTCCGCAACCCGGATCGCGTGGCGGGCTCGTTCTTCATCAAGCACCACAGCTTCCGGGTGCGCATCGACGACGTGGAGCACTACCTCTCGGGTTATGTGGCGTACCTGAAGCTGCTGCAAGGGGATGCCACCGTCTCGCGCGCGGGCGACGCGGCCCCGCTTTTGCCGCCGGCCGATGGCCCCGTGGTGGCTTGGGGCGGCGACGTCAACCTCGGTCGCCGGCAGCACTACCGTACAGAGGAGCTGGGCCTGGCCTCGGTGCTCGGCGGCGTGCCCGTGCTGGCCGAGGCGGACCTGCGCATCGTCAATCTCGAATGCGTGGTCTCCACGCTCGGCGCGCAGGGCGTGGAGAAAGACGAGGCCACGCCTTACTACTACCGCGCGCGGCCCGAGATGCTGCGCGTCCTCACCGAAGCCCGCATCGAGGTGGTGGCTACCGCCAACAACCACAGCGGCGACTACGGCGTCGAGGCGCTCCTGGAGCAGGCGAGCCTCCTCGACGCCGCGGGCATCGGCCACGCCGGCACCGGCGCGACGCTCGAAGCGGCGCTCAAGCCGGTGCTGCGCCGCGTGGGTGCGCTCAACGTGGCGCTCTTCGCCATCGACGCGACCCAGCCTCGCTTTGCCGCTGGCGAGACCACCGGCGGCAGCGCGTACCTGCCGTTGTCCGCGCCGTCCGCATGGCTCGAATGCCTTGCGCCCCGCATCACCGCCGTGCGCGCGAAGGCGCACGTGGTGTTGGTGGCCGTGCATTGGGGAAAGAACCAGGAGCCCGCGCCCGGTGGCGAAGAGATTGCCGTAGGCCACGCCATCATCGAAGCCGGTGCCGACGCGGTGCTGGGAGCATCGGCCCACATGCTGCAGGGTGTCGAGATCCACAGGGGCCGGCCCATCGTTCACGATGCCGGCGACTTCCTGTTCGACGCCGTGCGGCGTGACGACGACGAAGGGGGCGTGTTCTCGCTGCAGCTTACCGAAGACGGTGTGCGGCGCGTGATGTTCACGCCCATCGGCACGGGCTTCGGCCAGACGGTGCAGTTGGAAGGCGAACGCGCTGCGGCCTCGACGGGCCGCTTCCTGCAGAAATGCGCGGACCTCGGCTCGACCTTCACGATGGCGCCGACAGGCCAGTGCGTGCTCGAGCTTCAGCCGCCGCCGCGGGCGCGCCAGGCGCTGCCGGCCTTGCCGCCCACGGCAATTCGACCGGAGGCGATCCGGCCGGTGTTCGCGCCGCGCAAAGAATGGCGGGTGGACGCCGTGCCGCCCGAAGCGAAGCTCGCCACGCCCCTGTCGTTCGGGCCGCTTCGCCTGCTCGGCGTGCAGGCCATGCCGAAGGCCGTCGAAGGGCGTCAACTGCTGTTCGTCGAAACCTTCTGGCAGGCCGACGAGCCTGTCGATGCCGACTGGCGCCTGGACATCCGCGCGGCGCCCGTCGCACCCGCCACCATGCCGTCGTGGGGCGCTGCCATGGACCACGACCCCTGCGACTGGATGTGGCCCACCAGCCGCTGGCAGCCCGGCGTGATCTACCGCGATCGCTATGGCCTGCGTCCGCCGGCGGGCAAGACGCTGCACGACGCACAGCTTCAGCTCGTGGTCGGCCTGGTCGGCGCCGCGGGGCGCTCCAGGCGCGTGGCGGTGGCCGCACCGATTCCTTTCGCCGTGCGCAAAGGCAAGGCCACGCAGCAGCCGGTGGCAACGTACCCACCGCCGCCGCAGTACCGCGCCACACCGCCACACGAGCTGCCGCCCGATCTGCCCGACGTGCCTGGGCAGACATGGAACGCCGCGCAGGTGGCCGCCGCGACGGGTGGAACCTGGCTGGTCGAGCCGCCGCCCGGATGGTTCGTGCGCTCGGTGGTGCGTGGCCGAACTTTCCTCGATTTGTTGCCTGCACCGGCACTGTTCGTTGTGTCCGATCAACCCATACGCGCACTGCACGAGCGCTATGCGGCGGCGCCGACCCGGCTCGACGCGGAAGTGGATGCGCGGCTCGTGCAAATCCAGCGACGCCTGGCTGGAGCGGTTCTGTGCAAGCCCGTGGAAGGGCTGGCCCCGGACTTCCCGGTGCTGATGGTCGACGATTCGATTCACGCCTTGATCGAACTGGGCGCCACGGCACGGAAGCGCTTGCGGGGGCGTGTGGTGGCGATCACCGGCAGCGCTGGCAAGACCTCCGTGTGCCGAATGCTGGCGCATGCGTTCGCCGCTTCACATCGCGTCTTTTCGACGCTGGACAACTACAACTCGCGCGTGGGCATGCTCGCCATGCTGGCGAATGTTTCGGCCGACACCGACCTCGTCGTGCTGGAGACCGCGGTGAGCGGCATCAACGCGCCGGACTTCCAGAACATCAAGCTGGTGCAGCCCGACCTGGCCATCGTCACCAACATCGCGCCGTCGCACCTGGGCGAGGGCCAGACGGTGCTCGACATCGCGCGGCGCAAGGCGAACATCTTCGAGGGCATGCGGCCCGGCGGCATCGCCTTGCTGTGCACCGACACCGATCATTTCGACTACCTGCTCCGGCGCGCGCAGGCGCGGCGGCTCGTGGTGCTCACTTATGGCGAGGCGGCTTCCGCGGACATTCGCCTCGAAGCGCACGACCCGGTGTCCGGCAAGGTCACGGCCAGCCATCGAGGCCAGACCTTCTCGTACGTGCTGGGCGCGAAGGGACGGCACATGGCCGTCAACAGCCTTGCATGCTTTGCGGTGGCTCGCGCCCTGACGCTCGACGAGGCGAAGGTTCCGGCGCAGCTCGCATCGTTCGCGGCGGTGGCCGGGCGCGGCCAGCTCCTGGAACTCTCGCTCGGGGGGCGGCGCTTCCGGCTCATCGACGAGACCTACAACGCGAACCCGCTGTCGATGACGATGGCCTTGGCGATGATGGCTTCGGAGCCCAGTGCCGAAGGCCGCAAGGTGCTCGTGCTCGGCGACATGCTGGAGCTGGGCAGCGATGCGGCCCGCTACCACGCAGAGCTCGTCGCGCACATCGTGCAGTGCCAGCCTACGCTGGTTTTCCTGCGGGGACCGCACATGCGTGGGCTGCGCGACCGGCTCGCGGCTGCCTTGCCGGCGACATCGCTCGTGCATGCGCCCGAAACCCTCGCCGATCTCCAGCGCGTGCTGTTCGATGCGATCGAGGAAGGCGATCTGCTGCTTCTCAAGGGCTCCAACGGCATGCAGCTCTGGCACCTCGTGCATGAGCTGGCCAGGTTGCAACAACCGGCGCCACCGGTGCCACCGGCTGTCGTGATCCGGCGCGTCGCACCGACGCCGCCGGCATGTGCCTGAGGCTGCCGGGCACCTACCAGCTGCCCGACGCCCCGCCACCGCTGCTGGACCCACCCCCGCCACTGTCGGAGGACGAAGACGACGACGAGCTGTCCGACGAGCTGCTGCTGCTGGAAGAACTGCTGCTGCTCCATCCGCTGTCGCTGCTGTCGTTGTCATCGCCACCCCCGCCGCCGCCTCCCCCGAACGGTAGGAATGCGAACAGCAGCGCAAGGAAGGTTGCCAGCGCGGCGGGGATCCAGCTTTCGTCGGGCACCGGGCCCGGGTTCGTCTCCATCAGCATGAAGCTGAGGATGCCGAGCACGATGAACCATCGGATGAAGAAGCCGAGCTGGCTGCGTCGCCAGCTCTTCAGGATGCCGATGCCGATGAGGCTCGCGAACAGCAACGCGACGCCGCCGCACATGACCCAGAGCAGGCCCCAGAAGAAGCGGTCTGAGCCGAGGTAGACGCCGAGGGCGACAAGGCCCGCGATCAGCACCGCGAGGCCGATGAAGAACCGGCGTGCGCCCTTGAACCGGCCCGACAGGTAGCCGACGCCGTACACCAGGCTGGCGGGCGTGAGGAGAAAGAGCGGCAGCGCGAGATTCATCACCGCCAGCGACGCGGCCGCCTGGCCGGCGACGACCAGCCCCAGCACCGTGAGCCGGCCCGGCCGCTTGCGGGGCGGCGCGTCCTGCGTCTGCAGGTCGGCCCACAGCGCCGTCGCCACCGCGGCTTCGCGCTCGGCGGCGCGGCGCGCCTTGCGCACCCGCTTGCCCGTGCCGCGCACCACCACGCGCGGCCCGGTCCCGGCGGCGGGCGCGGTGCGCCCGTACCAGATGCCGATGGCGAGCGTCCAGAGCATCACGCCGAGCGCGGCCCATTTCATCTGCATGTCTTCGAGCGGCTGCATGAACGCCGCGAGCGGATGCTTCTTTTCCTCCGGCGCGGGCTCTTCGGATTCGATCGGCAGCATCGCCGCGGGCGGATCGATCAGCTGCGACAGCGATTGCACGGCCGCCTGAATGCCGCCGGCGTAGTCGTTCTCGCGAAAGCGCGGCTTCATCTGCTGGTCGATGATGCGGGCGGCCTGGATGTCGGTGATCCTGCCCTCCAGGCCCGTGCCGACTTCGATGCGCATCCTGCGGTCTTTCAGCGCCACCAGCAGCAGCACGCCGTCGTCCTCGTCCTCGCGGCCGAGCTGCCACTCCGCAAAGACGCGGGTGGCGTACTGCTCGATGGAGTCCTCGCCCGTGGTCGGCACGATCAGCACCGCCAGCTGGGCCTGCGTGTTCTGCTCGAGGGCGCGGATGTCGCTGCGAAGCGCGTCGGCCTCGCGCGTGCCCAGCGTCTTCGTGAGATCGACCACGCGGGAGTCCATCGCGGGCACGGGGACCGGCCTGGCCTGTGCGCTGCCATGCCAGGCCAGCAGGGCGATCAAGAAAAGTCCCATCCACGGCAGCCAAGACCAGGCTGTCTTCGGCTCCTTGCGGCACTGCATCGGAATCGGTCCTCCAGTTGCGATGGTTGTTGTTGTCGTCGTGGCGCCGTGCGTCCTCATCGGCGCGCGCTCTTCGTCACCACGCCCGCGCCGCGCACTTCGAGCTTGCGCTGGTCGACCACCTTGCCGGAGGCATCGACCAGTTCGATCACATGGCGTCCGGGCCAAGGCAGCCACTGCGCGCTGTTGCCGCGCGCAAAGGGCTTGCCGTCGATGCGCCACTGCACGCCGCGGCCTTCGGACTCGAAGCGCACGCGCTGGCGCAGCGGCGGAATGTCGGGGTCGAGCGCGATGATGGTGCCGTCCGAGGGCGCGGTGATGCGCGCGGCGACGCCGTCGGTCGCCATGCCGGTGTCGAGCGCGAAGAGAGGTTGCTCGGTGCCCTGCAGGAACCACTCGCTGCGCGCCGCCTCGATGGCGTTGCCGTCGGCCGCGGGGCCGAACTCCACGCGCGCCTCGACGAGGCCGGCGGGCGGCGTGGGTGCGCGGCTGGGCTCGCGCGCGTGCAGGAAGCGCATCACCTCGGCCCACACGGGCGCCGCGCCGCTGGTGCCGCTCACGTCCCACATCGAGGCGCCGCTCGCGTTGCCGACCCACACGCCGACCGTGTAGCGCTGCGACCAGCCCACGGCCCAGTTGTCGCGCATGTCCTTGCTGGTGCCGGTCTTCACCGCGGTCCAGAAGCGGGTGGAGAGGATGCTGTCGAGGCCGAAGGTGCGGGTGCGCGCGTTCGGGTCGGAGAGGATGTCGCCGACGATGAAGGCGGCGCGCGGATCGAGCAGCGGCGCAACGGCCGCGGCCTTCGCCTTGCCGGCGGGAGATGCCGGTGGCCGCACTGTCATCGTCGTCGTGCCGTAGCGACCGCTGTTGGCCAGCATGCGGTAGGCGTTGGCGAGCGACAGCAGCGACACCTCGGCGCTGCCGAGCGCGAGGCTGTAGCCGTAGTAGTCGCCGCTCTCGCGCAGCGGCAGGCCGGCCGCGCGCAGGCTGCGCGCGAACGATTCGGGCGACACCATCACCAGCGTGCGCACCGCCGGCACGTTGAGCGACGCCGCCAGCGCGGTGCGTGCGGAGACGGGGCCCTTGAACTGCCGGTCGTAGTTCTGCGGAATGTAGAGGCCGCTCGCGGTGCTGATCTGCGCCGACGAGTCCTCGATCAGCGAGGCCGCGGTGATCCGCTTCTCGGCAATCGCCTGGCCGTAGAGCAGCGGCTTGAGCGTGGAGCCCGGCTGGCGCAGCGCGGTCACGCCGTCGACCTCGGCCGCCTGGCTCAGCGGGCCGGAGGAGCCGACCCATGCGAGCACTTCACCGCTCGCGTTGTCGAGCACCACGAGCGCACCGTCTTCCACATGCCGGTCGCGCAGCTCGCGCAGGTGGCGTTGCAGGGAGTCGAGCGCAAAGCGCTGCAGCGGCGCGCGCAAGGTGGTGCGGACGCTGGTTTCCTTGCCCTTCGGCGGTGCAGCCGGGTCGGCGGCTGCCGCATCCCGCATCTCGCGCAGCACCCGCCGCGCGGCATGCGGCGCGATGCCTTGATTGGCATCGAAGGCGCGCCGCTGCACTGCCGCGCTGGTGAACATGTCGATCGCATCGCAATCGACCTTCTGCCCGGGCTCCATCGCGCGCAGCACCTCGCAGGCGCGCTGCGCGACGAGCGCGGGCTTGGCATTGGGCGCGCGCACCAGCGCCGAGGCGACGGCGGCCTCGCGCGCATCGAGGCCGCTCGGCGCCTTGCTGAACAAGGTGCGCGAGAGCGCATCGATGCCCACGATCTCGCCGCGGAAGGGCACGGTGTTGAGGTAGGCCTCGAGGATCTGGTCCTTGCGCCAGTTGCGCTCCAGCTGCGCGGCGGCCACGGTCTGGCCGATCTTCTGCGTGAAGCTGCGCCCGCCGGAGGCGCGGCGCAGGTCTTCGTCGAGCAGGCCCGACAGCTGCATCGTGATGGTCGATGCACCGCGGGTGCGGGTGTTCCAGAGATTGCCCCAGGCCGCGGACGACACCGCGCGCCAGTCGATGCCGCTGTGCTCGTAGAAGCGGCGGTCCTCGCTCAGCACCATGGCCGTGCGCAGCGCCGGCGATACGTCGGCCAGCGCGATCCACTGGCCGCGCCGCACGGTGGCATCGGTGCGCACGCGCTGCAGCAGCTCGCCGTTGCGGTCGAGCACGGCGGTGTCGGAAGAGCGGAAGTCGCGCTTCACGTCGTCGAAGGTGACGAGCGCCCAGGCCGGGTGCGCGCAGGCCGCGGCCAGCAGGACCACGGCAAGGGCCCGGCGGGTGGGCGTGAAAAGCGCAAGCAGCTGCATCGAAAGGCGAGGGGGTTGAGGACGATCTGCCTCGCATTCTCTGCGATGCACCACGGGAACCTCGCCTACTCGGGGACGGGCGGGTTGCCGCCTTGCCGGTGCGGGCGCTTCGGCCCAGAGTGACAGCAGATTCCACATCCGGTAACGAACTTCACGCGAAGGCTTCAATGGAGAAACCCAACGCGTACGGGCGTGGTCTTCAATGCCCTACCGGCTCGCTGGAGGCGAGCCCGGTTTCATAACCACTCCTAGGAGAAACGCATCATGATGATGAAGACACTGACGATCGTGCTGGCCGCATCGGCCGCCCTGGCCGGTTGCGTGGTCGCACCGTACGACAACAACCCGCCGCCGCGCGCCCAGCGCGACCGCGATCGCGACGGCATACCGAACCGCGCCGACCGCGACCGCGATGGCGACGGTATTCCCAACCGCTACGACCGGGCTCCGAACAACCCGAACCGCTGACAGTAAAAAAAGGCCGCGAAGCATGAGCTTCGCGGCCTTTTTTCATGGGGATGCCGGGGCGTCTTATCCCGGTCGGCGCGCCATCAGCGCCCAGATGCCCGCCGCGCTCAGCAGCGAACCTCCCGTGAGATTGAAGCGCCGCTGCGCGCGCGGCGACGAGAGCAGCTTGCGCGCCGAGGCCGCGAACACCGCATACAGCGTGGCGTTCAGCGCGGCCATCGCCACGAAGGTCACGGCCAGCACCCACATCTGCCGCGTCACGTCGGCGGCCGGGCTGATGAACTGCGGCAGGAAGGCCACGAAGAACACGATGCCCTTGGGGTTCAGCGCCGTCACCAGGTAGGTGTTGGCAAACAGCTTCCAGCGCGAGGCCGGCGCCGCGGGCGCGGCCATCTCGGTGGACCTGATCCCCGCGCGCATCAGGCGGATGCCCAGGTACAGCAGGTACAGCCCGCCCACCCACTTCACCACCGTGAACCAGAACGCCGAGGTCGCCAGCAGCGCGCCCAGGCCCAGCAGCGAGACCACGAGCGCGGTCGAATCGCCCAGCGCCACCGCGGCGATGAGCGGCACGTTGGCGCGGCGGCCGTGCGACATCGAGTAGCTGATCACCGTGAGGATGGTCGGCCCCGGGATGATCAGCAGCACGGCGGAGGCCGCGACGAAGGCGAGCCAGAGTTCGATGGGCATGAGGTCTTCTCCTGGTGGTGTTGGCGTTGGTGGAAAGCGATTGTCTGCGTCAGGTGCCGATGGCCGTGCGCGCGACGTGCCAGGTGCCGCGGTGCCCGTCCACGTAGCTGATCGGCGAACTGGTCAGGTCGTCCAGCTCCACGTCGTCCAGGCAGGTCACGTTCACGCCGTAGGCGCTCGCGCCGGTCTCGGGCGAATGGCCCACGCCGAAGGAGCGCACGCGGCAGTGGCGGCACACGATGTAGTGGCTGTTGCGGGTGTCCAGCATCTGGTCGCTGAGTTCGGATTCGCCTTCGAGCAGGCGGAAGGCATCGGGTGCGACGATGGCCGGCCAGAAGCGCGTCTGGGTGCAGATGGCGCAGTTGCACCGCAGGGTGCCCAGGCTTAGGTCGATGTCGGCTTCGAATCGAACGGCGCCGCAGTGGCAGCCGCCGGTGTAGGTCTTTTTCATGTGCTTGTTCGGTGCTCCGTGGATCGATGGGAGCAGCCGGCAAACACGATATCAAAGGCCGTGCCAACCGGCATCGGCCAGGGCTTTTCAGGCGGGCGCGGTGCCGAACCGGGCGGCCGACCGGGCCTTGGCGCGCTCGGCCTCGACCGCGCGGTCCTTCGGTTCGGCCGTGGTGACGAGCGAGTCGATCAGGCGCGCCGCGGTCGCGGCCACCTCGTCGACCGCGCGCTCGAAGGCCTCTTCGTTGGCCTTCGACGGCACGCTGAAACCGCTGAGCTTGCGCACGAACTGCAGCGCGGCGGCGCGGATCTCCTGCTCGGTGGCGGGGGGCTCGAAGTTGTAGAGGGTCTTGATGCTTCTGCACATGGGCGCGCTCTCCGATTGCAGTGAATGCTTCAGTCTAGCGAAGGAGGGCCATCCTGAAGGCATCGTGGTAAATGCCGTCGATCCGGCTCGCGCGCCGCGCAAGGCCTTCGTGCTCGAAGCCCAGGCGCTCGTACAGCGCCTTGGCGTTCAGGTTGTCCGCGCGGACCGAGAGCTCGATGCGGGTCAGCCCGCGCGCCCACGACCTGTCGATGGCGGCCCGCAGCAACTGCGTGCCCAGGCCCAGGCCGCGCGCCTCTGGCAACAGGGCGATGCCCAGGATGCCGATGTGCGCCCGCGAATTCCCGAACACCGGCGACACGTCGCACCAGCCCACGACCCGGTCGCTGACATCGACTGCGACGACATGCGGGAAGCCCTCGGCCAGCACGTTGCGATAGAAGGCGAGCGATTGCTCCCACGGCGGCGCCTGGGTCTGCGCGAGGTACTTCTTTTCGCGCGCCACGGTGTCGAGCGCCTTGTGCAGGCTTTCGAAGTGGCGCTCTTCGGTGGTGACGACGGAATGGGTCATGCGCGAAGCCTCGCTTCCAGTTGCTGTTTCACCGCCGGCCACTCGTCGTCGATGATGCTGAAGCGCACCGAGTTGCGCTTGCGGCCGTCCGGCATGATCCGCTCGTGGCGGACGATGCCCTCCTGTTTCGCGCCGAGCCGCAGGATGGCCGCGCGCGATTTCGCGTTGATCTCGTCGGTGGTGAACTGCACGCGCACGCAGGCCATCGCCTCGAAGGCGTGGCACAGCATCAGGTACTTGGCCTCGGTGTTGACGAAGCTTTTCTGCCACGACGCCGAGATCCAGGTGCTGCCGATCTCGAGCTTGCGGTGGATGGGGTCGATCTTCCAGAAGCGGGTCGAGCCGATGACGCGGCCGGTCTCGCGCAGCACGGTGACGTAGGCCATCACGTGCCCGGCTGCCTGGCCTTCGAGCGGGGTACGCAGGTAGGCGTCGATGGTCTGGGCCGAGGGGACGACGGTGAACGGCAGGTTCCAGAGTTCGCCGTCGGCGGCGGCTGCCACAAGGGCGGAGGCGTCGGAGGCCTGGAGGGGTCGCAGGGTGATGCGGCGACCGACGAGGGGCTGATGAGACGGGGGCATGCGCTGAAGATAGCGCAAGCTGCACCCTCGCCCCAACCCTCTCCCGCGCGCGGGAGAGAGGGCAAGACCCTCAGCGCAGCGCTTGCTCCACCGCCAGCGCCACGGCTGCGAGCCGCGCGTCGTCGCCGCGCACCGACGAGAGCATCAGCCCCACCGGCAGTTCGTCCGGCGCATGGCAGGGCAGGCTGAACGCGCACCCGTCGAGGAAGTTGATCGCGAAGGTGTTGCGCAGCAGCAGGCCGTTGGCCTGGAAGAACGCCGCGTCTTCGGCCAGCGACGCGATGGGCGGCGCGACGATCGGCACGGTCGGGCAGACGAGCGCGTCGAAGCCTTCGAGCGCGTGCTCGACACGGCCGATCCAGTCGCGCCGGCGGTCCTGCATGACGATGTAGTCGGCGGCGCGCACCTCGGTGCCGAGCGCGATGCGTGCGGCCACGCGCGAATCGAAACCCTCGCGCTTCGCGGCGAAACGTTCGCGGTGCACCGCCGAGGCCTCGATGGGCGAGAAACCGCCGGGTGCGTTGATCGACGCGATCTCCGCCAGCTCGACCAGCGTGATGTCGACCACCTGCGCACCCGCCGCCGACAGCGCCTGCACCGAACGCTCGAAGGCGCGCGCGACCGCGGGCTCGATGCCGTCGAACATCAGCGTGCGCGGCACCGCCAGGCGCAGGCCCTGGAGCGGACGCCGGCGCACCACCAGCGGCGCATCGGCAATGGCCGCATCGGCGACCAGGCAGTCTTCGACGCTGCGCGCCATCGCGCAGACGGTGTCGAGCGAACGCGCGAGCTCGAAGGCACCCGTGCGCGGCACGCGCGACTGCGTGTTCTTGAACCCCACGAGCCCACAGAGCGCAGCCGGGATGCGGATCGAGCCGCCCGTGTCCGACCCCAGCCCCGCGACCGCGAGGCCCAGTGCCACCGACACGGCCGCGCCCGAGGACGAGCCGCCCGGGATGCGCGGCGTGCCCGCATCGGCCGGGTTGTGCGGCGTGCCGTAGTGCGGGTTGATGCCCACGCCCGAGAACGCGAACTCGGTCATGTTGGTCTTGCCGACGATGGCCGCGCCTTGCGTGCGCAGCCGCGCCACGGCCACCGCATCGCGCACGGCCGGCGGTTCGCCTTGGCAGACGGCGGAGCCGGCCATCGTGGTTTCACCCGCGACGTCGTACAGGTCCTTGACCGACACCGGCAGGCCCGCGAGCGCGCCGAGTTGCACGCCCGCCTTCTGCGCCGCATCCGCATGCCGGGCGGCCGCGAGCGCCGCATCGGCGTAGGTCTTCGTGAACACATGCTGCGCCGAAGGCAGCGCGGCCGCTTCGAGCACCTGCCCGATCAGCGCTTCGTGCGACAGCTCGCCGCGCGCGATGCGTTCGCGCAGGGAGGCGATGGTGAGGTTGCCGGTGCCGCGCATCACGCCACCACCGGCAGTGCGTTCACCGCATAGCGGTGCACGATGCGCCGCTGCAGGCGCGGATCGCGCAGTTCGATCTCCATCTGCGCGGCGGGGCGGATGCCCTCGCCCTTCGCATTGGGCAGTGCGCCGAGCGTGCCGCAGGTCATGAAGAGGCCCTCGGGCGCGGCGCTCGTGCCGGGCATGCCGTCACGCAGCGCGGCCAGCGGCCGGATCGATGCGAGCGTGCCGCGCTGGTAGTCCACCCAGCGGCCGTCCTCGAAGATGCGCGAGTGCAATTCGATCTCGTCCTGGTGCGCCTGCACATCGCGCCAGCCCCAGGCCACCTGGGCCACGGGCTTGGCGCACATCTGCTTGGAGACCGCGACCGAGTAGCTCTCGACCTGGCGGTCGGTGTGGTCCGAGGCCACGCTCAGCCACCACTCGCCCTCCGAGAAGAAGAACACGGGCTCGGCCTCGCCGGAGCTCTGGTCGCCCAGCGCCTCGATGGCGGGCGACTGGGTCAGCAGCTGGGACGCCACCCGGTAGTACAGCGGCACGCTCGAAGGGCGCGGCACGCCGATGGCGGCCAGCTCCTCGATGTGGTGTTCGATGGCCGCAACGTCGCGGCCGGTCCATCCCGCCACCACCAGCGCGGTGGGTTCGACGGAACGCAGTTCGATGGCGCGGGCGCCGTCGGCGCTCACGGTTTCGCAGGCAAAACGCAGATGCATGTCGTTCTCGGTCTCAGGCTTCCAGGGGTTTCTTGGCGGTTTCGCGGGCGATGAAGAGCGCGACCAGCGTGATGCACAGGGCCACCGTCACGTACAGCGACACGGCCACCGTGGTGCCCCACGACTTGTAGAGGCTCGCGATGATCAGCGGCGCGAAGCCGCCGCCCAGGATGCCGGCCAGCGTGTAGGCCAGCGACGAGCCGGCATAGCGCACGCGGCCCGGGAACTGCTCGGTCACGAAGGCGGCCTGCGGGCCGTACATGATCGCGTGGATGATCAGGCCGACCACCACCGCCGCGCAGATCGCGATCGGCTGCGCGCTGTTCATCAGCACGAAGAACACGAAGGCCCAGACGATGCCCAGGAGCGCGCCGGCGATGTACACGGGCTTGCGGCCGATGCGGTCCGAGAGGCTGCCGAAGTAGGGCACCGCGATCGCATTGCAGGCCGCACCGATCATCGTGGCGGTGAGCGCGAGCGGCCGCGACAGGTGCAGCACCGTCGTCACGTAGGTGAGGGTGAACACCACCACGAGCGCATAGAGCACGTCGGAGCCGATGCGCGAACCGCCGGCCACCAGGAGGCGCCGCCAGTGCTGCGTGAACACTTCCTTCACGGGCGTCTTGGCGGTGGCCTTCTTCTGTTCCATCTCGAGGAAGACCGGGGTCTCGTCCACGCCGCGGCGCAGCCACAGGCCGAACAGCACCAGCGCCACGCTGGAGATGAACGGAATGCGCCAGCCCCAGGCCATGAAGTCTTCCGGGCTCAGCCAGGCCGACACGGCGGCGATGAAGCCGGTGCCGATCAGCGTGCCGAACGACGGGCCGATCTGCGTGAACGAGGCGTTGCGGCCTCGCTCGTTGGGCTTACCGTGTTCCATCGACAGCAGCACCGCGCCGGCCCATTCGCCGCCGAGCGCCACGCCCTGCACGAAGCGCAGCGCAACCAGCGCGACCGGCGCCCAGATGCCCCAGGTCGCATAGGTGGGCAACAGGCCCATGAGGCCGGTGGACACACCCATGATGACCAGCGTGGCCACCAGCACGAAGCGCCGGCCGAGGCGGTCGCCCAGGTGGCCGAACACCACGCCGCCGAGCGGCCGCGAGATGTAGCCGACCGCGTAGGTCGAGAACGCGAGGATGGTGCCCGTGAGCGGGTCGAACGACGGGAAGAACACCGCGTTGAAGACCAGCGCGGCCATGATGTTGTAGACGGTGAAGTCGTACCACTCCAGCGTGGTGCCGATGGAGCTGGCCATTGCGAGCCGGCCCATCTTGGGCGGTGCCGCAGCGGTGGCCGGGGCCTTGAGAACGTGTTCGGTCATGGGAATGCCCTTGTTCAATGGAGAGATGGAAAACGGGGAGGCGTGATCAGTTCAGTTCGGCCGCGCTCAGCTTCCAGCCGAGTGCGAGCAGCCAGCCGGCGGCCGGGTCGGCATCGAGCGCGGCGGCTGCGGCGGTACGTACGGCGCGCGCGGCATCGGCGCTGCTGGTCTCGACGACCAGCAGCGGCTGCAGCACGCGGCCTTCGGTAGATTCGCGCGGCAGCGGCGTGCTGAGCGTGGTGTCGGGTGCGAGCAGGTACGACTGCACGAAGCCTGCCTGTTCGGCGAGCTGGCGGCCGGCTGCGGCGGCGCGCGCGACCAGCGCTTCCGCGTCGCCGGTGACTGCAAGCGGCAGCACGACCGCGTGGCTGCCGCTGCCGAAGCCCGTCACCGCCCGCACGGCGCACACGCGGCGGATCGGCTGGCGCATGCGGTCGAGGTTGGCAATGGACCACGGCGTCTGCTTCTCGAACGCGGCGCGGTAGCCCGGCGAGCCGAACACGGCCAGCGATTCGGTGCGGTACAGCCCCAGGTACTTGCGCCCGCCTTCGAGCGAGAAGTAACGTGCGCCCGACAGGAAACCGGGGATGCGCACGCGCTCTTCCACATGCTCCCTGTCGTACCAGCGGTTGAAATCGGCCTCGTCGGCCGGCTCCACGTCGGAGGCGACGAAGAGCATGCCGTTCGCGTTCGCTGCGGGGGAAGAAGAGTCAGGTGTGTTCATGGCGGCGGAAGAGGAGGCGGGCCTTCGAAAAATGAAGGCGCGATCTTCCGTCGCGGGGTCGGACTGTCACAAACGAGTTTTTTTGGGCGACAGCCACAAGAATTACTGGCCCTTTTTCGGGGCCGGAATGCGATGTTTTGAGGGTTAACCCTCTGAAGCTGCGCTCCAGGTTGGTGCGATTGCCGAAGTCGTGAACTGGTCGGAGGCCCGGCAGGCCAGTTCGGCCACGAGCCGGATGGCATCGGAGTCGGCCGCTTCCAGGTGGCTCACCACGATGCGCTGCGGCGAGATGAGCGCATCGCACTCGATGATCCGCACGTCGCCGATGGCCACGTATTCATAGCAGGGCGGCAGCGGCACCAGCGCATTGCCGAAGCCCGCCTTCACCAGGCGCGCGAGCGCCGAGATCGAGCTCACGCAGTGCACCTTGCCGAGAGGAATGCCGGCCGCGCGAAACAGGTTCTTGAGCGCCTCGTGCGGCTGCGAGCCGGGGCTCATCGTGAGCACGGGCTGGCGCAGCAACTGCTCGACGGTCTGCACGCCCTCGGCGCCGACCGGGCCGACCCAGCCCATCGGCATCGGCAGGCACGGCGTGCTCACGATGCCCGCGCCGGCGATGTGGTCGGTCTGCAGCGCGATGTCGAGCGCGCCTTCGCGCAGGCCCCGGTGCAGGGCGAGCGTGGTCTCGGAGGTGAGCTGCACCTCGATGCCCGGGTAGGTGGAGCGCAGGTTGGTCAGAAAGCCCAGGAGCCAGGTGTGGACCACGGTCTCGATGGCGCCGATGCGCACCAGTCCGAGGATGTCGCCGCGCGGCCGGCCGAGCGAGACGATCTCGCGGCGCAGCTCGAGCAGCCGCTCGCCGTAGTCCATGAGCCGCACGCCCACCGGCGTGAGCCGCAGCTCGCGCGCGTCGCGCTCGAAGAGGCGCGCGCCGATGTCTTCTTCCAGCGAGGCCACGCGGTTGGACACGGCCGCCTGCGTGATGTGGAGCCGGTCGCTCGCCGCGCGAAAGCTGCCCAGCCGCGCGGCCCAGAGGAAGGCTTCGACAAATCTTGTATTCATGAGGGCACCTGCGGGGCATTTTGCCCGCAACCCGCCCTGCGATGGGTGTTCCTAGGCCGCAAGAACGTTCATCTGCGCGAGCAGCTTGCGCCCGAGCGGGATGCGCTTGGCCACGTCGGCCTCGCCGTGCATGTCGATGTTCAGCGCAAAGCTCTGCACGCTGCCATTCGCCTGCGCGACCCAGCCGACCCACCAGCCGAGCGAGAAGCCCGGCGTTTCGTACCAGCCGGTCTTGCCATGCAGGGCGTGGGTGGGTGTCTTCTCGAGCCGCGTGATCTCATGGACCATGTCCTGCGTGCGCATCGACATCGGCAGGCTGCGCTGCGCGAGCCGCATCAAAAAGCGCACCTGCTCGGCGGCGGAGATCTGCAGCTTGTTGTTCACCCAGAACTGGTCGACCTCGGTGCCGAGCGTCTCGTTGCCGTAGTGCAGCTTCGCGATCCACTCGTTCATGCGCGCAAGGCCGATGCGGCGCGCCACCTCGCGGTAGATCGGCAGGTGCGAGACGCGGATCGCGTCGCGCAGGTTCATGTCGCGCTTCCATTCCTTGCGCTTGTAGGTGCCGCCGCCGTAGGGAAGGATCTCGTCGATGTCCTTCACCGCGCCGGTCTCCAGCGCGATCAGGCTGTTGGGGATCTTGAAGGTCGATGCGGGGCTGTAGCGCTTCTCGGCGCGCCGGCGGTCGACCACGGTGAGCTTCGCGGTGGCGCTGTCGAGCACTACCCAGGTGCCGCGCACGCCGACGTCCTTGAAGTGGGTGGCGAGGTCGGGGCGCTCCTCGACGTGCGCGACGGGCGTGGCCGCGTCGGCGAAGCGCGTGGCGCCGAGCGCGGCGAGCAGGCCGCAGCCGCCCTGGGCGAGAAAGGTGCGGCGGGCGTGGGGCGTGGGGGTCGTGAAGGGCGGTGGAAGCAGGGGCATGTCGTGTGCTGCGTGTGATGGAACCTGCCGATCATCTGGTGCAGGCCGGTCATTCACAACGCAGGCGGGCCTGCGCTTCGTCACGGGCGTAACGGCTGTCACGCCATCGGCTGAATGGTTCAGCTGTCGTCGATCAGCCCGCGTTCGCGCGCCTGCTGCTCATTGCCGAAGATCGCCATCGCGGTGCGCATGCGCTTGAACCCCAGCTTCTTGTAGAAGGGCTCCTTGCCGGCCACCGCGTACAGGATGATCTTGCGATGCCCGCGCGAAAACTCCACGAGCTTCGCGACGATCGCCTTGCCGAGGCCCGTGCCCTGGTGGTCTGGGTGCACCGCCACGTCGCAGATGTAGGCGCAGTCCAGGCCGTCGGCCACTGCGCGACCCGCGCCGATCAAGCGATCGCCTTCATAGACGAGGCACTTGAACATGCTGTTCGAGAACACGACCTGCAGGTCGGCCGGTTTCTTGTGGCCCAGCGGGGCGATCTCGTAGAGGCGGGAGAGCTCGTTCCAGTCGAGCGCTTCGAGCGTGTGGCGCCAGTCGAGCGGCATCGCAGCAACACTCCCGCCGTCCATCTTCCTTCTTCAGCCCATCGAGTAGAAGAATTCCTCGCGCACGATCTTGCCGTCCTTGACGGTGTAGAGCGCCATTTCTTCCATCGTGAAGCGTTGCTTGGTGGGCTTCATGGTCACGTCGAACTTGAAGCCGACGATGAAGCGGTCGTCATGTGGCCACGGGCCGGCGACCTGCATGGAATGCACCTCGTGGTTGGCTACCCACCACTCGCCCTTGCCGCGGATGCCCGCAAGGCCGACCGTCTCGCGCTGACCACCGGGAGGGGCGCTGGCCTCGACGCTCACCGCGTCGGGGGCATAGAGCGCCAGGGCGTCCTCGAATTTTCCTGACTTGCACACGGCCACGAGCTTGTCGGCGATCTCCTGGATGTTCATGCGGTTCTCCTTTGATGAACGAAAGCGGTGATGACGGAGGCGGGAGTTTAGGCCTGTGCATGCAGCCGCGGTTACTTATCTTCGGTATGCCGGTCGTTGAGTGTGCGCATGCTGTCGGCCGCTTCCTGCGAGACCCACAAGAGGGTGTTGAGATACGTCTCGATGCGGTCCACCAGCGCGCTGCGCGGGCCGTCGCGCCACTCCGAAGATCCGTAGAACGCCGCCTGCTCGGCCTCCAGCGCCTCGCGGCTGTCGTAGGCGCGAACGAGGTGGTAGGTGGCTTCCTCGTGGTCCGATTTTCCGTAGGTCACCACGTCCATGCCCTTGCTGCGCAGCATCGGCACGGCGCGCTCCTGCATGGCCTTGTCGAACGCTTCGAGGGTGCCGGGCTTGAGGCGGTAGGTGCGGATTTCGAGGAGGCGGTTCATGGAGCGCTTTCGTCGGGACTTATGCGGGTTGGAGAAGATCCCATTTGTTGCCGCACAGGTCCAGGAAGACCGCCACCGTGCCATGCGGCTCGTGCCTCGGCTCTTCGAGGAAGCGAACGCCATGGGCCTTCATGTGGTCGTGGTCGGCCGCGAAGTCCTGCGTGTGCAGGAACAGGAAGACGCGCCCGCCCGCCTGGTTGCCGACCGCCGCCGCTTGCTCGTCGTTCGCAGCCTTGGCGAGCAGCAGCGTGGCACCCATGTTGCGCGAAGGCGCGACCATCACCCAACGCTTGCCCGGGCCGCGCGGCGTGTCTTCGACGAGGTCGAAGCGCAGCGCCCCGGTGAAGAAGCGGATGGCTTCGTCGTAGTCGTGGACGAGGAGGGTGACGGTGGCGAGGTGCCTGGACAACGCGTTGCCCGATCGATCAGGTGAAAACAATCGCCGTCTTGTGCGCAATGCTCAGCCGGGCCGATTCGTACAGCAGCAGCCACGACTCGATTTCCCGGTAGAGGCCTTCGTCGTCGCCCATGCCGTCGCCGAGCCGGGCAGCTTCCTCGTCCGACAGCTGGCCGTCCGTGAGCGCGATGCCCAGGGCGGGCGCGACCAGCACTAGTTCTTCAAGCAGCCGGTACGACGAGCCGAGCATGCCGCCGGGCAGGTCGGTCTCGTCCTCCTCGGCAAAGATCACCTCCTCGAAGTCGACCGGTACATAGAAGCCTTCTGCGTCCGAGTGGCAGAGCAGGTGGCTCTCGAAGGTGCTGGCCACGTCTTCGAGCGTCTCGTCTTCCGTGGGGTCGGTGTCTTCGGGCAGCGGCGTCGCCATCCAACCGGGTGTCGTCACGCGATGTGCATAGGCACGGCGCAGGTAGTGGATGAACGAGTAGGGCAGGCCGTCGATCGGTGCGCGCGAATCGAGCGGCGGCAGCGCGCGGGGCTCCACGTGCGGCGGCAGGCCCGCCTCGGCGAGCTTGCGGTTCACGACCGCAAAGTCTTCATCGAACTGCTCGGCGCTCTCGGGATCGTTTTCGATCAGGTCGGCGAGGATGCCGACGGAAACGGCCAGGCCCATGAGGTTCTCCAGGTTGGTTGGTTCGCTGCGATCGTGATGGGGGCCGGTGAAGGCGGGATGACGGCCCGCCTCGCACCGGCCCTCGGTGGCCGCGTTACTTCGCCGCCTCCACCTTCACCCGCGCATTCGGCGCCTCGCCGAACATCTCGGGCGCATACATCGCCTCGACGCGGCTCGGTGGCAGCGCGAAGTCGCCGACGTTGTTCAGGCGCACGGTGTATTCCATCTTCACCACGCCCTTGGGCAGGTACTCGTAGTAGCTGCGGAAGGCTTCGAAGCTGCGCTCCTCGAAGGCGGCCCAGCCGGCGCCGGACTTCTTCTCGCCCTGCGTGGCGATCTGCGAGTCACGGCCGAGGCCGCCGCCCAGGATGGTGGCGCCGCCCGGGATCGGGTCGCTGATCACCACCCAGGTCATGTCGGCACTGGCGTTCACTTCCAGCGTCACGCGCAGCACGTCGCCGCGGGTGTACTTGCCCGCGGTGGCCTGCTCGACCGGGGTGATGGTCTTCTTGATCGCATAGCCGGCGGCGAACGGCGCCTTCAGCTGCACGGCGGCAAGCGACTGCAGCGTGAGCCACGGCTTGCCGGTGCCTTGCTGCGTCACCAGGAGGGTGTCGCGCACCGGTGCACCCGAAGGCGATGCCGCCCACGGCAGGAACATCGTGTTGTTCTTCAGGTTGCCCGGCGATGCGGGCGCGCCGAACATCGTGGTCTGGTTGGGCGCACCGGCGGCGTCGGTGGTCTTCACGCGCTCGACACGGCTCCAGTCGACCTGCGCCTTCACCGCGCCGAGCGTGGCGGCGGTGACGCCGGCCACCGGCGTGCTCTCGAACACCTTGCTGAATTTCTCCAGCGCGAGCCCGCCCCACAGGTTGGCGGTGGTGGTGTGCCAGGCGCCGTTCTGCTGGCGGCCGATGAAGCCGTTGGCGAGCTTGCCGATGTCGTCCTTCCAGCTCGGGTCGTCCATCACGCTCAGCAGCAGCCGCGCGGTGTTGACGTCGCCGTTGGTCATCAGCCACCACCAGTAGTCGTCCTGCTCGGTGCTGAAGATGAGCTTGGTGCCCTGGTACGACAGGCGCGCCTTCAGCACGTTGTTGGCCTCGTCCAGGCGCTGCTGGCGCTGCGGCACATCGTTCACGCGCTTCAGGATATTGAGCCAGTCGATCACAGCGCTGGTGGGCCACTGGTTCGGCGCGATGGTGATGCTGCCCAGCATGCTTCCCTTGGCCTTGCCGTAGCGCGAGAGCGCTTCGAGCGCGGCGAGCTTGCGCACGTCCAGGTCCTTGCGCGGGCTCCAGAACTCGCGCGTGATGCGGCCTTCGACAAAGGCGATCAGGCCCGACTCCATCGGCGCGCGCACGTCGTCGGCGAGCGCGAAGGCGGGGTTGAGCTGCGCGGCCTCGTTCGTCGCTGCGAGCAGGTACGAGGTGAGGATGTCGCTGCCGCGGTTGGCTTCGCCGTCGCGCGGCGGGAAGTAGTTGGCGAGGCCGTCGCCGTCCAGGTAGGTCGGCAACGTCGCCAGCACGCCCTGCCACATCTTCGCGTCGCGCAGACCCACCGACTTGCTGGTCTTCTGTTCGAGGCAGATGAAGGGGTAGTTCGCGAACCAGTCCCGCACGCCCGGCAGGCCTTCGGCGAGCTTGGGCTGCAGAGAGAGCTTCAGGCCGCCGCGGCCGGGGAGGGCGTCGGCGGGCGGCGCCACGTCGAGCGTGAACGGCCCGTCGATCTGCACCAGCGTGGCTTGCTGCACCGTGAGCGGCACCGAAGGCACGATGCGCTGGCGCACCTTGAGCGCGTCGCGTGCGCCGCCGAGGGTGTCCTTCGCCTCGATTTCCCACAGGATGGCTTCGGCGCGCGTCTGCGCGAGCTGCGCGGGCGCGGTCACGGTCCATGCCACTTCACGCGCTTCGCCGGCCGGGATGTCCACGGTCTGCGTTTCCAGCGTGAGCAGGGTGGCGCGCGGCGTGGCCTCGACCTTCATCGGTTTCTGCGTGGTGTTGCGCAGCGTGATCTGTGCGCGGAACTGGTCGTCCTCGCGCACCAGCGGCGGCAGGCCGCTGATGATCTGCAGGTCCTGCGTGGCCTGGATGCTCGCCTGGCCGGTGCCGAAGAGGCTGGTGCCCGAATCGGCCACGGCCACGATCTTGAAGGTGGTGAGCGCGTCGTTCAGCGGCACCGTCACCACGGCCTGGCCGTTGGCGTCGAGCACCACCTTCGGGTTCCACACGAGCAGGGTGTCGAGCAGTTCGCGCGTCTGGCCCTTGCCGCCGCCGCCGCCCGCGGGCACGGCCTTGCGGCCGTAGTGGCGCCGGCCGACGATTTCCATCTGCGCGGTGGAGGTGCTCACGCCCCAGCTGCGGCGCTGCAGCATCGCGTTCAGCAGGTTCCAGCTGTCGTTGGGCATCAGCTCCAGCAGCGCCTGGTCGACCGCGGCCAGCGCCACTTCGGCGCCGGCGGCCGGCTTGCCGTCGGGCAGCTTGGCGGTGATGGTGACCTGCGCCTTGCTGCGGATCGGGTAGCTGGGCTTGTCGCTGGTGACGGTCACGTCCAGCTGGTGGGCACGCGTGCCGACGCGGATCTCGGCCATGCCGAGGCGGTAGGCGGGCTTGCTCAGGTCGACCATCGCGGTCGGCGCGACGTATTCCTTGCCCTCGTACCAGAAGGCGGTCCACCATTCGCGCGGCGCCTTGAAGCCCCAGGTGAAGAAGCTGTACCACGGCACTTCGCGCAAACGGCCACGCAGTGCGAGCACGCTGATGTAGGCGTTCGGCCCCCATTCGGGCTTGACCTGCAGCGTGACCGTCGGGTCCTTGCCGTCGAGTTGCACGACGTGGGTTTCGATGATGCCTTCGCGTTCCACCGAGACCAGCGCGGTCGCGAAGCGGAAGGGACTGCGCACCTGGAACTTGGCGACCTCGCCGGGCTGGTAGCTCTTCTTCTCGGGCAGCACGTCGATGCGGTCGTTGTCCTCGCCGCCGAACCAGAGCTCGCCCTGCTTGGTCACGTAGACGGAGCTCACGGCCTTGCTGTCGCGGCCGTCGCTGTCGGTGGCGCTCGCCACGAGTTCGACTTCGCCGGCTTCCTTCAGCTCCGATTCGCACAGCAGCAGGCCGCGCGCATCGCTCTTGCCGCTGCAGACGGTGCCGATGTCTTTCGTCTCGGTCTTGTTGTCGTAGGTGTAGAAGCCGCCCACCATGCGCTTGCGGCTGGTGGTGGTGATGCGCGCCATGGCGCGCACGTTGAGCGTCACGCCGGCCTGGGGCTTGCCCGTGAGGTCGAGCGCGAGCGCCTGGAACTTGAGCTTCTGGCTGGTGGAGACCCAGCCTTCGGTCTTGATGCCGGCGATGACCGATGCGGGCCACAGCGTCTGCGTGCTGCGAATGGTCTGCACCTCGCCGTTCGGGTCGGCGTAGGTGGCTTCGAGCAGCAGCTCGCGCGCCGCCTTGACCTTGGGCACCTTGTCGATGGTGACCTTGCCGGCGCCGTCCTTGTTGAGCGTGAGCGCCAGCTTGTCGGCGATCACGCGGGTGTCGCTGGCGCTGTTGATGTCTTCGTCGGCGCCCGCGGTATCGGCTGCGGTCGCCGCTTGCGTGCCGTCGCCCTGGTCGGCGCGCGGCGGGTTGAAGCTGAAGGCGTCGTAGTCGGAGAAGCTCAGGCTTTTGCCGCGCACCATCGCCGACACCCGCACCGGCAGGTTGGCGGCACCGCCGCCGGCCACGTAGTTGATCTGCACATCGGTGGGCACGCTCGTCGCGGCCACCAGCGGCTTCTTCTCGGTCGGCGCAATGCGGCCTTCGAGCACGGGCAGGCGGAATTCCTCGACGCGGAACATGCCGGTGCTGAAGCTGCGGCTGCCGCCGCCTTCGTCGCCGTCGCCTTCCTCGCTGTCGCCGTTGGCGTCCTTGCCGCCGCCGCTGCGCAGCATCACCTCGTACACGCCGAGCTTGGCGGCGGGCGGAATGGCAAAGGTGTTCTCGGCGCTCAGGCCGCCGGTGGCGGTCTTGCGCCAGCTGAGCGGCTGCGTGAAGCGCTGGCCGCTGCCGGTGTGGGTGATGACCAGCGTGTCGGGCCGGTTCTCGGGCAGGCCGAAGCCCTTGCTGGTCTGCGTGCGGATCAGGCTCTTCATCGACACCGTCTCGCCGGCGCGCAGCAGCGTGCGGTCGAAGATGGTGTGGGCGATGCGATCGGGCTCGGGCTGCAGGTTGGTCGGCACGTTGAAGCGCCAGGGCTCGATGCCGCGCTGCCAGTCGCTGAAGGTGAAGGCGAGGTCTTCCACGCCCTTGTCGTCCTTGGCGCGGGCGCTCACGAACCAGGCGCCGCTGTCGTATTCGTTCGAGCCGTTGCAGCTCGGCGCCTGCGGCGACACGCCCTGCAGCGTGACGATGCCGTTGGCGTCGGTGGTGCCGGTGGCCACGGCCTTGCCGTCGCAGCTGGAGACGCGCACTTCGGCGCCGGCGACGACCTTGCCCTTGTCCAGCGTGGTGACCCAAGCCATCGAGTTCTCGCGGCCCAGCTTGAAGTGCACCGCCAGGTTGGTGGCCAGCGCGGTGGTGCGCACGTACATCGTGCGGCCGGCGGGGTAGCGCTCGTCGAGCAAGGCCTCACCGAGTTTCTGCGAGGCGATCTCCAGCACGTGGAAGCCCGGCGTCAGCGGGATGCCGATGACTTCGAAGGGGCGCGGGTCACCCGCGTCGGACTTGGGCATGTCCAGCGCCTTCACGCCTGGCTGGCCGGCCAGCAGCGACAGCATGCGGGTCTGCACCGTGGTGCGGTCGTCCTTGTCGATGACGGGGGGCAGCGGGCCCTTCACGTCCTTGCGCGCGACATCGCGGTTGACCACGTAGCTGTTGTCGTAGCGGCGCACCTTGCGGTACCACGCGATGATTTCCGCGTCGGTCTTCGGGTTCATGTCGCTCACCTTGCCGGGCGTGAGGGCGTTCACCATCAGCTGCGGCTCCACGCGGCGCACGGTCACCGGCATCATGGCCGGGGTGTCGGGCTCGGCCAGCCGCTCGATCACGCCGAAGGGCGAGGCGGCGAACTTGGCCAGCGGCGGCATCGCGCCGGTCGCCACCTTCAGCGGAAAAGTGCCGGGCGTGGCCAGCGGGCGGCCCGAGGCGTCCTCGAACTTGGAAGGCAGCTCGATGCTGTACTGCGTGCTCTCGGCCAGCGGCGGGCCGAAACTCAGGTTGCTGACCACGTCGTCGTCGCTCTGCGTGCCGCCGTCGTTGTCGAGCTTGGCCTTGATCGTCTTGCCGTCGCCCTTGAGCTCGATCTGCGAAGCCAGCTTGCGCGTGACCGGTGCGTTGAAGCTCAGCTGCATCGGGCGCAGCGGCAGGCACGCGGACTGCGCGTTCTCGCGCTCGCAGGTGAACGAAATGGCGAAAGGCTCGCGCACCTGGTAGTCGAGCCGGCGCTCGACGTTGTTGGCAACGCCCGACGGCGTGGCCACGCCTTTGCCGTAGACGACCTGCACCTTGGTGCCCGGCGTCAGCGTGCGGTTGCACTGCATCGTGATGAAGCGCAGCGGGTCCTTCTCGGCTGCCTTGTCGCGGCTGAAGGCCTTGAGTACGCCCGCGCGCTGCTCGCCGTCGAGCAGCTTGACCGGAATGCGCTCGCCCACGCCGTCGGCCGAGCACCAGACGTTCTGGCGCACGCTCTCCAGCGTGGCCGCGCCGTTGAGTTCGAGCACGAACATCTGCTGCTCGTCGATGCGGGCGTAGGTGCCCGGCATGTAGTTGCGCACGAACGGGCCACCGCTATTGAATTGATAGCGCTCCGGGCCGGTCAGTTCGCCACCCGCGCTGGGCTTGAAGGTGGGAATGCGGGTGACGGTGCAGCGCACGCCGGGCGGCAGGTCGTTCTCGAAGTCGTAGACCCAGGCCTTGGCGTCGGTCCAGCGGCCGGTGCCCTTGCCGGCCTGTGCGTCGGAGCAGCTCACCGAGAGCGGGGCGGGCGCCTTGGGGTCGCCGAAATTGACGGCAGCCTGGTCGAACTTGGCGACGATCTGGCGCACGCGCGCCACCTCGCCTTGCGGGGTCAGGCTGGTGATCTGGAGTGCAAAGCTCGGGGCGGCCAGCAGGGTGCTCGCGGCCAGGAGCAATGAGGGAACGAAACGGGTCACGGAATCTCCTCCTTGGGGCAGCGCGCAGCGTAGCCGATTTGTGCTTCAGAACGTCAGTGCCAACGGTCATATGTCGTTGGTGCCTGTGCCCCGGTCAGGCGCGGTTTACACCAGCCTTCTTACAATCCACCCCGTCGTGCGTGCGCCGCGCAGACCGCCACCAAGACCTCGCCGCCGACCGATGAAACGCTACTGGGAAATAGACGCCTTGCGCGGGCTGATGCTCGTGCTGATGACCGTCACCCACCTTCCCACGCGGCTGACCGATCCGCTGGGCCAGCCTTTCGGGTTCGTCTCGGCGGCCGAAGGCTTCGTCCTGCTGTCGGCCTTCGTGGCGGGGCTGGTCTACAGCCGCATCGGCTATGTGCGCGGGGTGGAATCGATGCGCGTCGCGTTCTGGCGGCGCGTGGTCAAGGTCTACCTGTGCCAGGCGGCGATCCTTTTGTTCCTGTTCACCGTGATCGCGGCGCTCGGGCTGCACATCGACCAGCCGGCGGTGAAGAACCTGGTGTCGTACTACCTGGCGGAGCCGCGCGACGGTTTCTTCTTCGGCCTGCTGCTCATCTACGAGCCGGCGCTGCTCGACATCCTGCCGATGTACATCTTCTTCATGCTCATGAGCCCCTGGGTGCTGGCCTTCGCCATGCGCCACGGCTGGGGGCTGGTGATGGTGGCGAGCGTGGCCGTGTGGGCGGCGGCGCAGTTCGGCATCAGCGAATGGGTCTACGGACTGGCCGTGCACTACCTGCACGTGCCGGTGCCGTTCCACGAGATGGGCGCCTTCAACACCTATGCCTGGCAGTTCCTGTGGTTCGCGGGCCTGTGCATCGGCGCCACCCGCAACGGGCCCGAGGCGCGGCCGCTGCGCTTTCCGTGGTGGCTGCTGGTGCTGGCCGCGGGCATTGCGCTCTACGGGGTCTACTGGCGCCACACCGGCATCAACGGGCAGGCGCCGTTCGGCGGCGACGTGGAGCTGAACCTGCTGTTCGACAAGTGGCAGCTCGGCCCGCTGCGTCTCGTGAACCTCGTCGCGCTGGGCATCCTGGCGGTGCGCTTCGGACCCTGGCTGATGCGCCGGATTCCGCGGCTGCACTGGCTCGAGGCGATGGGTTCGGCGTCGCTCCCGGTGTTCTGCGCGCACCTGGTGGCGGTGCTGCTGGTGCTGGCCTTCTACGGCGACAGCCAGACCGCGCGGCCGTGGTGGGGCGACGGGCTCCTGCTGCTGGCGGTGTTCGCGGGGATGTACTTCGTGGCGCGGTTCACGCGCGGGGCCGATGTGCCGCCGCCGGCGGACGATGTGCCGACTGCGCCGGCGAAGGCCTGAGAGCGGTTCAGGGCAGGCTGGCGGGCGCAGGGGGCGGGTTCGCGCCCGGCAGGTGCGTAGCAATCACCGATTGCCACAGTCGGTAGCCTTCATCCGTCATATGCAGCCTGTCCCCGCGGAACAGCTCCATCCGCGGCCGGCCGTCGGCGCCAAGCATCGGCGTGTAGATGTCGATGAACTCGCTGTTGGGCAGCAGGTTGAGGTAGGCCGAGATCACATGGTTGGTCTCGCGAATCTGCGGCATCAGCTGTTCCCGCGAGGGGCTGGGCTTGACCGAGATGAAGCTGATGCGCGCGTCCGGCAGTTCGGCGCGCACCGCGTTGGCAAAGCGCGCGAAGCTGTCGAGCACCTGCAGCGGCGTGCGGCCCTCGGCCAGGTCGTTGTCGCCGGCGTACACCATCACCTGCCGGGGCTTGTAGCGCACCACCAGCTCGCGGGCGAACAGGCTGCAGTCGGCCAGCGTCGAGCCGCCGAAGCCGCGGTTGACGACGCCGCCGGGCACGCGGGCAAAGTCCTGCGAAAGGCGCGTCCACATGCGCACGGTGGAACTGCCCACGAACACCACGCCGCCCGGGGGCGGGAGGCGCTCCTGGTCGGCGCGCGCGAAGGCCGCGAGCTCGTTGTGCCAGCGCGCCTTGGCGGCCAGGTATTCGGAGGAGGCGTCCGCGGCGGTGGCGCCGTCCGCCTCGTAGGGGAAGGCGGCCGAGGCGGTCTGGGCGTGGGAGGTGAGCGCTGCCGCGAGCAGCGCGACCGCGGCCAGCGCGGATTTCATCGAAGGCATCGGGAAGACAGAAGACAAATCAGATGGTTTTTTCGATCAGGGCGCCCTTGAACACGATGGGTCCCTTCGGGCCGCTGCCAGGCGGCACGCCGCCCTTGGCTTCCAAGGTAACGGCCAGGGTAGGCACCTGGTGCACATCGGATTCTGACGCAGCCAGCCGCAGGGCCGGCGCGTTGTCGAGCACGCCGAGCGAACGCGGCGCGCCGCCGGGCGGCAGGGCCCACAGTTGCAGCGACTTGTCGGTGCCTTCGCTGTAAGTGCCCACGCGCTGCAGCACCAGCTGTTTTTTCTTCGGGTCGAAGGTCACCAGCAGCGAGGCGGCGGCCTGGTCGTCGGACAGCACGGCCACGTACTGCACGGCCGGCGCATTGACCAGCTGGTCGCGCAGGTTCAGCCCGACCACCACGGCCAGCACGGTGGCCAGCGCGCCGGCGGCCGTGGCGCCGCGCCAGAGCGCCAGGCTGCTGAGCCATCCGCCTTGCGGCTTGGCGGCGTCCCGGGCCTTGGCATCGTCGCGCTGCCGCTCGATGGCGTGCTGCGCCTTCTCGGCATCGATGATGTTGCGGATGCGGGTCCAGACGGCGGCGTCGGGAACGATCGGGCTCTGCAGCTCGGTCATGCTCGCGAGCCGGCTCTGCCAGACCAGCGCTGCGGCGCGCACCGGCGCCTGTTCGCGCGCCAGGGCTTCGAAACGGCGGCGGGCGCCGCCGCGCAGGGTGCCGAGCGCATGGCTCGCGGCCAGCAGTTCGAGCAGTTCGGGGTGGGCGGTGAGGTTCATGAGGGAGCTGCTTTCTTCACCGTCTTCACGCAAAACGACCCATGCAGACGCGCAGTTTCTCGAGGCCGCGCCGGATCCAGGTCTTGACCGTGCCCAGCGGCAGCTTGAGCTGCTCGGCCAGCTCGCCGTGGCTCATCTCGCGCAGGTAGGCCAGGCTCACCACCTCGCGCTGCTTGCTTTCGAGCTGACTCAGGCACTGGTGCAGTGCCCAGGCCTGCTCGCTCGCATCCGCCGTGTCGGCGGGGTTGGGTGCATCGGATTCGAGGGTGTCGGCCATCAGCTCGTCGAACTCCTGCGTGAGCTGGGCGCGATCGGCGGTGCGGCGGCGCAAGAGGTCGAGCGCACGGCTGCGCACGATCAGGCCCAGCCAGGCCAGCGGCGGACTCAGCGTGGCGCGGTAGTCGCCGGCCACGCGCCAGACCGTCAAAAAAGCTTCCTGCAGCACATCCTCGGCCCATTCGCGCTGCCGGACCACGCGCATCGCCAGTCCCATGAGCTTGGGCGCGGTGCGGTCGTAGAGCTGGCGCAGGGCGGCTTCGTCGCGATGGCCGACGCGATCGATCAGCGCCATCAGTTCGGCGTCGGGGCTGGGTGCTGTCATCGGCGGATTGTCGGGCATCGGTGGGCATGGACAAGGTACGGCCCCGCAGGGCTGCCGGATTCAAACAACAGGCCTCCAGAACCGCAGTCAACCCCGGTTTTGGAAACATTCGTTAACGTATACTGCGCCGCAAAATCGGAGCGGGGCCGCGCATGCGCGGGAGGCGGAATGAAGCAAATTGCGATCGTCATCGTGCTCTGCGTGGGCGCGTGGTACTTCTTTATCGGCGGCCGCAAGCTCGACGAGCCGATGGTGCGCGACTACTACCAACAGGGAGCGCGCGCTGCTGCGGCCAACGACGCCGACAAGCTGTGCAAGCAGCTCAGCCGGAAGGCGGTCATGGAACTCAGTACGACCGCGATGGGCCGCACTGAAAAGGAGTCGCTCAACCGCGACGAGGCCTGCGCCGCCATCCGCAAGACCATGGAAATGCTGCGTCGCATCGACGACCATGTGGGCGCCGTCCTGACCATCGAGTACGACTACCACATCGACACCATCGAGATAGCCTCCGACCGCAGGAGCGCTGTCGTCAAGGGCACCAGCGTGATGAAGATTGGCGACGCCGCATTGCAGTTGAAGACCAACTTCAATCAGCGCCTGGAAAGCGAGCTTGGTCAGATGCGCCTGGTGCATGCCGAGGACAGCATGGTGGTGCGACTGGGCGGTCGCGGCGCCATGAGCCAGAGCGACTTCTTCCGCAAATAGGGGCCGCCATGAACGTCCAGGATTCGATGCCGCGCCCCCCGCCGTTCTGGCACCGCCTCAACAGCTTCTTCGCCTTTCCGCTCCAGCTGCGGCCGCTGGCCTACGGCCTCGTGCTGTCGTTCTGCAGCCTGCTCTTCGAGGCGGTGTTCTTCCTGCCCGATGCGCTGGCGTTCATCGTCATCGAGATCGGCATCATGCTGGCCGCCAGCCGCTACGGCTTCAAGATCACCGCGCTCGGTGCGCGCGGCATCTGGCAGTCGGCCGACTTCGGGCGCGAGTCGAGCGACGAGTGGACCTACCTGCCGTGGAAGCTCTTCGCCATCTCGCTGGTGCAGGGCGCCCTGATCGCCTGGCTCGCGTGGTACGAGCCGGTGCTGGGCACCGTCGCGCTGTTCGTCATGTCGTTCAGCTTCCCGGCCGCGGTGCTGGTGCTGGTGCAGTCGGGCAGCTTCTTCCAGGCGATGAACCCCGGGCATGTGTGGGACGCCATCCGCACCGTCGGCTGGCCCTATGCGCTGCTGTGCCTGTTCCTGTTCATGCTGAGCACGGGTGCGCAGATCGCCATTTCGATGGTGGCGCCGATGTTCGACGGCCGCATCATCCTGCCGATCGTCAACTTCGCGTTCATCTACTTCGGCTGGGTCATGGCGAGCCTGCTGGGCTACGTGATGTACCAGCACCACGACGCCTTCGGCATCGACGTGGTGCCTGGCGGCGGCGTGGGCGATGGCATGCCGGTGGACCGCCGCACGCCTGCGCAGATCGCCGCGCAACGCATCGATGCCGAGGTGGCGCAGTTCATCACCGAGGGCGACCTGCCCGCGGCGCTGGGCACCGCCTACGAGGCGCAGCGCACCGCAGCGATCGACGACCTGGCCGCGCAGCGCCGCTATTACCGGGTGCTGTCGATGATGCCGGACAAGCAGAGCACGTTGCTCGACCAGGCCAAGCGCTTCATTCCGCTCCTGATGCGGCGCGACCTGTCGTCCGAAGCGCTCAAGGTCTTCAAGGCCTGCCGCGAAAAGGACAAGACTTTCGCGCTCGACGACGCGGCCATGGTCATCGCCATGGCACGGGCCGAATGGCGCAACGGCGATGCGCACGCCACGCTGGCACTTCTGTCGGGGTTCGACCGGCGCTTCCGTGGGCACGAGGCGATCCCGCAAGCCTATGAACTCGCAGCGCGTGCGTTGGTGCAGGGCCTGGGGCGTGCCGACATGGCGCAGCCCATCCTCACCACGATGGAGTCGCGCTACCCCAACAGTGAGCAGACGCAGGAAGTGCGCTGGCTGCTGCGGCCCGCCCCGGAGGCGGCCACCTAGTCAGCCGTTTCCGTCCGCGCCTTCGCTCCAGCCGCCGCCCAGCGTCCTGTAGATCGTCAGGCGGTTGGTCTGCTCGGTGAGCTGCAGGCCGATCAGCGTCTGCTGCGCCGCGTAGTGGGCGCGCTGCGCATCCAGCACGTCGAGGAAGCTGCTCGCGCCGCTCCTGAAGAGCGACTGCGACAGCTCGAAGCTGCGCGAGGTCGCGCCCAGCAGCGAGCGCTGCGCATCGAGCCGCTCGGCCAGCGTGCGGCGCTCGGCCAGCGCATCGGCCACTTCGCGGAAGGCCGTCTGCACCGTCTTCTCGTAGGTCGCGAGCTGGATCTTCTGCTGCGCCTCGGCCACCTTCAGGTTCGAGCGGTTCGCACCGCCGTCGAAGATCGGCACGCTGATCGAAGGCGCGAAGCTCCACGCCTTGCTGCCGCTGGTGAACAGGCCCGAGAGCGTGCTGCTCGCCGTGCCCGCCGAGGCCGTGAGCGCGATCCGCGGAAAGAAGGCCGCGCGCGCCGCGCCGATGTCGGCGTTGCTCGCGCGCAGGGCGTGCTCGGCGGCGCGCACATCGGGGCGCTGCTGCAGCACGTTCGAGGAGAGGCCGGCCGGTGGCACGAGCAGTTGGGCCGCTTCGGTCATCGCGGTGGTCGGCAGCAGTTCGGCCGGCGGCGTGGTGCCGACCAGCAGGGCGAGCGCGTTGCGGTCCTGCTCCACCAGGCTGTCGAACGCGGCGGCATCGGCCCGCGCGGCTTCGACGGTGCTTTGCGACTGCGCGAGCGCCAGGCCCGACTGCGAACCCAACGCATGGCTGCGCTGGATCAGGTCATAGGACTTGCGCTGGCTCTCGAGCGTGCTGCGCGCGAGCGCCAGGCGCTGCTCGTCCGCGGCCAGCTGCAGCCAGGCCGTGGCCACGGAAGCCACCAGGCTGATCTGCGTGCTGCGCCGGGTTTCCTCGGTCTGGAAGTAGCTCTGCAGCGCAGATTCGCCGAGGTTGCGCACACGCCCGAACAGGTCGAGTTCGTAGGCCGTCATGCCGAGGTCGGCGCTGTACTGCGAGGAGATGCGCGCCTCGCCACTGGTCGACAGGCTGCCCGGCGTGCGCGAGCGGCTGCCGCCTGCGCCGGCGTCGACGGTCGGGAACAGGCCCGCGCGTGCGATGCCGTACTGGGCGCGTGCGCGCTCGATGTTGAGCGCGGCCACGCGCAGGTCGCGGTTGTTGGTGAGCGCAAGTTCGATCACGCCCTGCAGTTGCTTGTCGACGAAGAAATCGCGCCAGCTGACGTCGAGCGGCGCGGCCGCATTGGCACCGCTCGCGCCGCCGGAGGGCAGCGCCTGCGGCACCGGCAAGGCGGGCGTTTCATACGCGGGCGCGAGGTTGACGCAGCCCGAGAGCACGGCCGAAGCCATGGCGGCACAGGCCAGCGTGCGCAGCGGAAAGCGGGGGAGGGATGTGCGTCGCATCAGTGGCCTCCCTGTTCTGCGGTGGGCGCCGGCAATGCATCCGTCGACTCGGCCTTGACGGGCTTTCGCCTGCCCTCCAGCCACCCGCGGATCAGCGCGAAGAACAGCGGCACGAAGAAGATGCCGAGCGCCGTACCCACCACCATGCCGCCGAGCACCGCGGTGCCGATCGACTGGCGGCCACCCGCGCCCGCACCGGTGCCGATGGCCAGCGGCAGCACGCCGAAGCCGAAGGCCAGCGAGGTCATGAGGATGGGCCGAAGCCGCAGGCGCACCGCTTCCAGCGTCGCCTCGATCACGCCCTTGCCCTGTTCCTGCAACTGCTTGGCGAACTCCACGATCAGGATCGCGTTCTTCGACGAGAGCCCCACCGTCGTCAACAAGCCGACCTGGAAGTACACGTCGTTGCTCAGGCCCCGGAAGCTGGTGAACAGCAGCGCGCCCACGATGCCCAGCGGCACCACCAGGATCACCGAGAACGGCACCGACCAGCTCTCGTAGAGCGCGGCCAGGCACAGGAACACGAACAGGATCGAGATCGCATAAAGCACAGGCGCCTGCGCGCCCGAGAGCCGTTCCTGGAACGACGCACCGGTCCATTCGTAGCCGATGCCGGGTGGCATCTGCTTCATCACCTCGTCCACCGCGGCCATGGCATCGCCCGAACTCACGCCTGGCGCGGCATCGCCCACGAATTCGTAGCTCGGGCTGCCGTTGTAGCGCTGCAATTGCGGCGAGCCGTAGGTCCAGCGCGAACTCGAGAACGCCGGGAACGACACCATCTGCCCCAGGCTGTTCCGCACGCTCCAGCGGTCGATGTCGGCCGGCAGCATCCGGAAGGCGGTGTCGCCCTGCATGTACACGCGCTTGACGCGGCCGTTGTCCAGGAAGTCGTTGATGTAGGTGCCGCCCATCGCGCTGGAGAGCGTGCTGTCGATGTCCGCCGTGGCCAGGCTTGCTGCGCCGGCGCGCGCATCGTCGATGTCCACCGCGAACTGCGGCGTGTCGTCCAGGTTGTTGCTGCGCACGTTCACGACCACGTCGGAGCGCTTGGACAAGAGCTCGATGACCTGGTCGCGGGCCTTCACCAGCGCGTCGTGGCCGAGGCCGTTGATGTCCTTCAGGTGGAAGTTGAAGCCCGCGTTGGCGCCCAGCCCGCGCACCGCCGGCGGCAGCAGCACGAACACGCGCGCATCGCGGATGGTCGAGAGGTCCTTGTTGGCGCGGCGGGCGAGTGCCGCGGCCGATTGCCCGTCGCCTTCGCGCTCGGCCCAGTCCTTGAGCTTGACGAAGGCGCGCGCCGAGCTCTGGTCGCCGTTCTGCCCGGTGATGACGTTCACGCTCACCACCTCGGGCTGCTTGGTGAAGTAGTCCTGCATCTGCGTGACCACCGGCTGCAGCCGCGCGTCCGAGGCGCCCGGGGGCAGCGTCACCTGCACCTGCAGGAAGGCCTGGTCCTCGTCGGGGAGGAAGGAGGTGGGCAGGCGCATGAACAGCACCGCCATCGCGGCCGCGATCAGCAGGTACACCACGATGCTGCGCTTGCCGCGCCGCACGATGCCACCCACCACGCCCTGGTAGCGGTCGGCGCCCTTGTCGAAGTTGCGGTTGAAGCCCGCGAAGAAGCGGTCGACCGCGCCCAGCACACCCTTGCGCGGCACCGCATGCTGGCCCTTGGCAACAGGCTTCAGAAGCGTCGCGCACAGCGCCGGCGTGAGCGTGAGCGCCACGAACACCGACAGCGCCATCGCCGAGACGATGGTGATCGAGAACTGCCGGTAGATCACGCCGGTCGAGCCGCCGAAGAAAGCCATGGGGATGAACACCGCCGACAGCACCAGCGCAATGCCCACCAGCGCGGGCGTGATCTCGGCCATCGACTTGCGCGTGGCCTCCTTGGGCGAGAGGCCCTCTTCATGCATCACGCGCTCGACGTTCTCGACCACCACGATGGCATCGTCCACCAGCAGGCCGATGGCCAGCACCATGCCGAACATGGTGAGCGTGTTGATCGAGTAGCCGGCAATGGAGAGCACGCCGAAGGTGCCCAGCAGCACCACCGGCACCGCGATCGCGGGGATCAGCGTGGCGCGGAAGTTCTGCAGGAAGATGTACATCACCAGCACGACCAGCAGCATGGCCTCGGCCAGCGCCTTGACCACCTCGTCGATGGACGCGCTCACGAAGGGCGTGGTGTCGTAGCTCACGAAGGTCTGCAGCTGGTTCGGAAAGAGCGGCTGCAGCTCGTCCACCTTGGCCTTCACCGCTTCAGCCACCTGCACCGCGTTGGCGCCGTCGGCCAGCACCACGCCCAGGCCCGCGCCGGGGCGGCCGCCCAGTTGCGAGCGCACCGTGAGGTTCTCGGCGCCCAGCTCCACGCGCGCCACGTCGCGCAGGCGCACCACGGCGCCGTCGGGCGTGGCGCGCAGCACCACGTTCTCGAATTGCTCCACCGTCTGCAGCTTGCTGCGCGCGGTGATGGTGGCGTTGAGCTGCTGTTGCGCACCGGCGGGCAGCGCCCCCAGCTGGCCGGCCGACACCTGCGCGTTCTGCGCGGTGATGGCGCTGCCCACGTCCGAGGGCATCAGCGCGTACTTGCGCAGCTTGTCGGGATCGAGCCACAGGCGCATCGCGTAGCCGGTGCCCAGCGTCTGCACCTCGCCCACGCCGTCGATGCGGCTGATCACGTCGACCAGATTGCTGCTGATGTAGTCGCCCACGTCCACCGCGGAGGCGCTGCCGTCGCCCGAGTACATCGAGACGATCAGCAAAAAGTCGTTGCCGCCCTTGGTGACGGTGACGCCGCGGCTCTGCACCTGCTGGGGCAGGCGCGACATGGCCTGCTGCAGCTTGTTCTGCACCTGCATCTGGGCCACGTCGATGTTGGTGCCCGCGTTGAAGGTGAGCGACAGGCGCGCCACGCCCGACGAGTTGCTGGTCGACTGCATGTAGAGCAGGTTGTCCAGCCCCTTCATCTGCTGCTCGATGACCTGGGTGACCGAGTCCTCGACCGTCTTGGCCGAGGCGCCGGTGTAGGTGGCGTTGATCGACACGCGCGGTGGCGCGATGTCGGGGTACTGCTCGAGCGGGAGCGTGCGAATGGCCATCAGCCCGGCGAGCATGATGACGATGGAGAGCACCCACGCGAAGATGGGGCGGTCGATGAAGAACTGGGCCATGGCGGGGCCTCAGCGCGCGACGGTGGCGGAGGCGGCGTCGGGCGTTGCGGCCGCCACGGGGCTTGTCACCGGCTTCGCGCCGAGGTCGACCACGCGCACCTTGTCGCCGACCTTCACGCGCTGCGAGCCTTCCATCATCACGCGGTCGCCCGCGGCCAGGCCGTCGATCACCTGCCAGTGCGTGCCGACCGCGCGGCCCACGCTGATCGGGCGCTTGGCCACCTTGTTCTCCGTGTCGATCACCAGCGCCGAGGCGCTGCCGTCCGGCGCGCGCGTCACGGCCTGCTGCGGCACCAGCAGCGCGGCCTGGTTCACGCCTTCCTGCAGCACCGCACGCACGTACATGCCGGGCATCAGCAGCCGGTCGGGGTTGGGCACCACCGCGCGCAGCGTGACGCTGCCGGTGCCCGCATCGACGGTGACGCCGCTGAAGGTGAGGCGCCCCGCATGCGGGTACTTGCTGCCGTCTTCGAGCAGCAGCTGGATGCTCGCCTCGGCGCCGCTCGCGCGCTGCAGCCGGCCGCTGGCGAGCTCGCGCTTCAGGCGCAGCAATTCGCTGCTCGATTGCGTGACATGCACATGGATCGGATCGAGCTGCTGCACGGTGGTCATCGCCGCCGCCTGGTTGGCGGTGACCAGCGCGCCCGGGGTCACGGTCGAGAGTTCGGCCCAGCCGGTGATCGGCGAGGTGATGCGGGTGTAGCCCAGCTGGATGCGCGTGGTCTGCTCGGCCGCGCGGGCCACGCCCAGGTCGGCTTCGGCCTGCTGCTCGGCGGCCTGCGACTCGTCGAACACCTGGCGGCTGATGGCGTCGATCTTCACCAGTTCCGCGTTGCGCTTCGCTACCGTGCGGGCGGTGGCCAGGGCCGATTCGGCCTTGCGCACGCTGGCCTGGGCGCTGGCGTGCGCCGCCTGCAGCGAGGCCGGGTCGAGCTGGTAGAGCACCTGTCCGGCCTTGACCTGCGAGCCTTCTGTAAAGAGCCGCTCCTTCAGGATGCCGCCCACCTGCGGGCGGATCTCGGCGATGACTGGCGCGGCGGTGCGGCCGGGGAGCTCGGTGCTCAGGGCCAGGGTTTCATGCTTCAGGGTGACCGCGCCGACTTCCTTTTCTGGTGCGGCTGCGGTCGCCTTGGCTGCGCCGGGCGTCTCCACGCTGGTGCGTGAACACCCTGCGAGCGCGGCAATGGCCAGGGCTGTAACGAGCAGGGCGAAGCGGGAGGAGGTGTGGTCAGGCATGGATCAGGCAACGGAAGTAGGAAAAAGCCCCGGATGGAGCGGGCGGGCAGCCCCAAGTTCAATGAGGCGCGGGCGCAAGGGCCGGCTTTACACGCCAGACGCAGCAATTGCAGTGCCACATGCTGCCAACGGCCGTCTACAGGGGCATGACAGCCCCCGGGCGCTGGTGTGGTTTCACGCGCGCTGCAGGGCGCGCGTGACCATGTCGTTGGGCGCGAGCCGCAGCAGGTGCGGCAGGAGACCGATCGCCTTCTCGCGCTCGCCCGCATGCAGCAGGCCGTTGGCGCACACCGAGAGCGTGTCGGCCAGCTGGGGATGGTCGGGCGCCGTCTTCAGCAGGATGCGGCACAGCATGTCGGCATCGCCGAATTCGCGGATGCGCGCGAACCGGCGCGCGAGCCGGGCCATGTCGTCGGGCTTCAGGCGCAGGCCCGGCTTGGCCTGGTCGAGGTAGGTGCGGTAGCTCGCGTGCTGCAGGGCGATCGTCTCGGGGTCGGTGGCGGGCAGGCGGAAGATGCGGCGCGCGGCCTGGTGGAAGTCTTCGCTCGCGGGCTGCAGGCGCGCGGTGTTGAACCAGGCGCGCAGCGTGTCGGTGTCGCCGGGGCGCAGGGCCGCGGCGGCGCGCCATTCGGCCGCGGCCTGGTCGAACTTCATCGCGGCCCCCAGCCGGCGGGCGGCGGCCACGTGCTGGTCGAAGCGGTCGTCGTCGTTCGCCATTTCCGACTTCACCGTCTCGGGTGTCTTCACGCGGCCCAGCAGCATGGCGCCGCCCATTAGCGCGGCGCCCGTGAGCAGGCCGCCCAGGTGGGCCATGTAGGCGACGCCCTCGTCGGCGAGCCAGTGCTGCATCAGCTCGTTGACGATCCAGGCCGGCAGCAGGAGCAGGGCCGGCGCGCTCACGTAGTTGAAATAGAAGAACAGCTGGTAGAAAAAGCGGATGCGCCGCAGCCGGTACATCACCGCGTACATGCCCATCAGCGCCGAGACCCCGCCCGAGGCGCCGAGCCCGTAGGAGCCTTTGCCCGCATAGGCCCAGGCGGCCAGCGCCGAGGCGCCCACGCAGCCCAGCAGGTAGAAGCTGAGGTAGGTGCTGCGGCCCAGTGCCAGCTCGACCGAGGCGCCGAACAGGAAGAGGAACAGCATGTTGCCCAGCAGGTGGCCGGTGCTGCCGTGCAGGAAGGCGGAGGTGATGAGGGTCCAGGGCTTGCTGAACCCGGCGTCCTTGCCGTAGTCCTGCGCCCAGCGCTCGGTGAAGGGGGCAGGCAGCATCGACTCGTACTGCTGGCGGTCGCGCTTCCACTCGGCGTACTGCGGGTGGGCGGGGGTGATGATTTCCTCGGCCTTCAGCTTCTTCTGGAAGGCCTTGTCGCGCTCCATGGCCTCGATCAACTGGTCGTAGACCTCGGCCTTCAACATGCGCTCGGCCAGCTTGCCGCGCTTCGCGTCCGTCTTCTTCAGCCACTCCACCAAGGGCGGCAGCTCCAGCTCGGGCAGCACGCTCTTCGCGTAGTAGTGGGCGGCGCGCTCGCGGCCGTTCTCCTCGCTGGTCTGCGGCCCCCACCAGACGATCATGTTCACCAGGATCAGCAGCACCGTCAGCCACGGTGGGTTGCGCCAGCTCGGTTTGTTCTCGAGCGGGATGGCGTAGAACACGGTGCGGAGGCCGGTTGCTGCTGCTGCGGTGCCGCGATCAGCCCAGGCGCTTGCGATGGCGCGCGACCTGCGCCTTCACCTGCGCAGGCGCGGTACCGCCGAGGATGTTGCGTGCGTTGAGCGAGCCGCGCAGGCTCAGCACGTCGTACACGTCCTTCTCGATGTTCGGGTTGAACTGCTGCAGCACGGCCAGCGGGAGCTCGGCCAGGTCGACCTTGTGCGACGTTGCCGCCTTCACGGCATGCGCCACGGTTTCGTGCGCATCGCGGAAGGGCAGCCCCTTCTTCACGAGGTAGTCGGCCAGGTCCGTGGCGGTGGCGTAGCCGCGCAGGGCTGCGGCTTCCATCGCCTCGGGCTTCACGGTGATGCCGCCGATCATCTCGGCAAAGATGCGCAGGGTGTCCTTGAGCGTGTCGACGGTGTCGAACAGCGGCTCCTTGTCTTCCTGGTTGTCCTTGTTGTAGGCGAGCGGCTGGCCCTTCATGAGCGTGATCAGCGCCATCAGGTGGCCGACCACGCGGCCGGTCTTGCCGCGGGCCAGCTCGGGCACGTCGGGGTTCTTCTTCTGCGGCATGATCGACGAGCCGGTCGTGAAGCGGTCGGCGATCTGGATGAAGCCGAAGTTCTGGCTCATCCAGAGGATGAGTTCTTCGCTCATGCGGCTGATGTGCACCATGCACAGGCTCGCCGCGGCGGTGAATTCGATCGCGAAGTCGCGGTCGCTCACGGCGTCCAGGCTGTTCTGGCAGACGCCATCCATGTTCAACGTCTTGGCGACCAGTTCGCGGTCTAGCGGATAGCTGGTGCCGGCGAGGGCGGCGGCGCCCAGCGGCAGGCGGTTGACGCGCCGGCGCACCTCGCCCATGCGCTCTGCATCGCGGCTGAACATTTCTACATACGCCAGCATGTGGTGGCCGAAGCTCACCGGCTGGGCCACCTGCAGGTGGGTGAAGCCGGGGAGGATCACCTCGACGTTCTTCTCGGCGATGTCCACCAGCGCCTTCTGCAGCTCGGTGAGCAGGTCGCCGATGAGGTCGATCTCGCCGCGCAGCCACAGGCGCACGTCGGTGGCCACCTGGTCGTTGCGGCTGCGGCCGGTGTGCAGGCGCTTGCCGGCGTCGCCCACGAGCTGCGTCAGGCGCGCCTCGATGTTCAGGTGCACATCTTCCAGGTCGAGCTTCCACTCGAAGGCACCCGATTCGATCTCGCTGCGGATCTGCGCCATCCCACGTTCGATTTCGGCGTGGTCCTGCTTCTGGATGATGCCCTGGGCGGCGAGCATGCCGGCATGGGCGAGGGAGCCTTCGATGTCGGCCTGCCAGAGGCGCTTGTCGAAGAAGACGCTGGAGGTGTAGCGCTTCACCAGGTCGCTCATCGGTTCGGAGAAAAGGGCCGACCAGGCTTCGGATTTCTTGTCGAGTTGGTTTTGGGTCATGGGAGCCGTCCAGGAGGCAATAATGGGTTGGTCACCCGATGTAACTGTGATGTCCGCGATGCGCAACCCGGCGATTTTATCGGCCACCTCTGGCTCCACGCCCCCGACGCCGTCGGAGAGGGCTCGTGCGCCCCTGCGCGGCGGGCCTTCGCTGTTCGATGCGTGCCAGATCGGGGTGGTGCTGCGCACCGTGGTGTTCGTCGAGGTGGTGGTGGCCATCGCCGCGCTCTTCGTGGTCTCGACGCCCGGCGAATGGCTGGTGCAGACGGCCACCGTCACGGGCGGCGCCTTGCCCGCGACCCTGCTGTGGCTGGTCACCGCCTGCGGGCTCAAGAAGCAGTTGCGGCGGTTGCCGCGCCAGTGGCAGTACGCGGCCGGCGCCCTGCTCGGCGCGCTCGCATCGCTCTATGGCTGCGGCCTGTTGCGCCTGACGGGCGTGCTGGCCAATGCGCCGTGGCTGGCCAGTGGCCTGGCCGGCGCGCTCTTCGCAGGCCTCGTCATGACCGCGATGGCCCTGCGCGCACGCGGCCAGACGCCCGCCGCCACCACGGCCCGGCTGGAGGAACTGCAGTCGCGCATCCGTCCCCACTTTCTCTTCAACACGCTCAACAGCGCCATCGCCCTCGTGCGCGAGGAGCCCGCCAAGGCCGAGACCATGCTCGAAGACCTGGCCGAGCTGTTCCGCCAGGCGCTGGCCGACCCCGGTGAATCGGGCACGCTGGCCGACGAGATCGCGCTGGCCGAGCGCTACCTGGCGATCGAGCAGGTGCGCTTCGGCGAGCGCCTCCGCATCCGATGGGACCTCGACGCTGCGGCCAGCAATGCGCGACTGCCGCCGCTGCTCCTGCAGCCGCTGGTCGAGAACGCCATCAAGCACGGCGTGGAGCCCAGCCCCGAGGGCGCCAAGCTGCGCATCCGCACCGAGCGGCGCGGCAGCATGGTGGTGATCGAGGTGGTCAACAGCCTGCCGCCGCTGCGCTGGGCCGACGAGCCGCTGCCGCGCGGCCACGGCATCGCGCTGGCGAATGTGCGCGATCGGCTGCGGCTGCTGCACGACATGCAGATGCAGTTCAGCGCAGGCATGGATCAGAAAAACTACCGGGTGCGCATCGCGATCCCCGCCGAATCATCATGACCCTCAAGACCCTGATCGTCGACGACGAAGCCCTGGCGCGTTCCCGCATGCGCACCCTGCTGCGCGACTGCACCACGCCCGCGGCCGAAGTGGTGGCCGAGGCCTCGCAGGGCGCGGAGGCGCAGCAGCACCTGGCCACGATGGACCTCGACCTGGTGCTGCTCGATGTGCACATGCCCGGCGTCGACGGCATCGAGGTGGCGCGCGCGCTGCGCAGCAACCCCGATGCACCGGCCGTGGTGTTCGTGACGGCGCACGCGACGCACGCGGTCACCGCCTTCGAACTCGATGCGGTCGACTACCTGACCAAGCCGGTGCGTGCCGAGCGGCTGCAGCAGGCGCTGCAGAAGGCCGAGCGCTTCCTGAAGGAGCGGCGCGCGCTGCAGGCCGAGGCGGTGCCCGAGACCGTGCTGATCCAGGACCGCGGCCGCGCCGAGCGGGTGCCGCTGTCCGAGGTGCTGTACCTGAAGTCCGAATACAAGTACCTCACCGTGCGCACCGCCACGCGCAGCCACATCCTCGACGGCTCGCTCAACGAGTTCGAGGAGCGCTATCCGAACCGCTTCCTGCGGGTGCATCGCAATGCGCTGGTGGCCCGCTCGGCCATCCGCGCGCTCGAGAAATACGACGACGGCGAAGACGCCGAAGGCTGGGCCCTCCGGCTCGATGCGATTCCCGAACCCGTCGCGGTGTCGCGGCGCCAACTCGCCGCCGTGCGCGAGGTGCTCAAGGAAACGCGATGACCGAGGAAAAGAACGCCCCGCCCGAGAAACCCCTGGCCGCCGAAGCCCCGGAGCCCGCGGCCGAGCCTCCGGCCGCCGACGCCCCCGAGTCGTCACCGTCGCCTGCGCCCGCAACAGCAGACGTGGACAACGCACCGTCCACCGACACGCCCGCCGCGGCGCGCAGGCGCCTGCTGCTGCACATGCCGGTCGACGTGCGCAGCGCCTCGCTGGTGGTGCTCGCCGTGCTCGCCAGCGTCTTCGCGCTGCAGTGGGGCCAGGCGGTGTTCATTCCGCTGATGCTGAGCCTGCTGCTGACCTACGCGCTGTCGCCGCTGGTCGAGATGCTGCATCGCTGGCACCTGCCGCGCTGGATCGGCGCCGCGCTGATCCTCGTGGGCCTGTTCGGCGGCATCGGCTGGACGGGCTATTCGCTGTCGGCCAATGCATCGCAACTGGTCGATTCCCTGCCGATCGCCGCGCAGAAGCTGGGGCAGGCCATGCGCCGCGACAAGGGCGCGAGCGCCACGCCGCTCGAGTCCGTGCAGCAGGCGGCCGCGCAACTGGAGAAGGCGGCCGAGGAGAACTCCGCGCGCGTCGCCTCGCGGCGCGGCGTGGCCCGCGTCATCATCGAGCGGCCCGGCTTCAACGTGCGCGACTACCTGCTCAGCGGCACCGTCGGCCTGTTGAGCGCGCTCGGGCAACTCACGCTGGTGGCCTTTCTCACCTACTTCGCGCTCTGCTCGGGCGACACCTTCCGCCGCAAGCTCATCAAGATCACCGGGTCGAGCCTGCAGAAGAAGAAGGTCACGGTGCATGTGCTGGACGACATCACCCGCAACATCGAGCGCTACCTGCTGGTGCAGATCCTGGTGAGCGTGGTGGTGGGCGTGACGACCGGGCTGGCGTTCTGGGTCATCGGGGTGGAGAACGCGGCCGTGTGGGGAATCATCGCGGCGGTGACCAACCTCATTCCCTACATCGGCTCGGTGATCGTGCTAGTGGCCGCGGGGCTGGTGGCTTTCCTGCAGTTCAACAGCCTGCAGATGGGCGTCCTGGTGGGCGGCATATCGCTGGCCATCCACACGGTCATCGGCAACCTGTTGATGCCCTGGCTCACCAGCCGCACCAGCCGCATGAACCCGGTGGCGGTGTTCGTGGGCGTGATCTTCTGGGGCTGGCTCTGGGGCATCTGGGGACTGCTGCTGGGCATTCCGATCACGATGGTGATCAAGTCCATCTGCGACCGGGTGGAAGACCTGCAGCCCATCGGCGAGCTGCTGGGGGAGTAAAACCCGGCGTTTAGAGCGCGCGTGATAGAAACGGACGCAGCACATCCAATTTTTTCCTGCTCCGGGGTAGTTCAGTGGCAGAACACTCGGCTTGTTACCGAGAAGGCGCTGGTTCAACCCCAGCCCCCGGACCCATCTTCATCCAGTACGACCATGGACGATGATCCGAATGGATCGCGAGATCTCGCTGCCGCGCAACCGGGCGGCTACGCGAACTTCCAGCTTGCACGTGCGCTGATGGCGGCCGGGCATGCTGAGACCTCGGTCCGCGAACATGCCGTCAAGCGCATCCGTCAATGGACCTCGGTGATTCTCGGAAGCGCGGATGGTTCGATCGTCACAGGGGCGCGCACGCCGGTGAAGGGCACGCCGGCCTGGGCCACGCTTGAAGTTGCGACGGGTGGCTTTTCTACTGGCAAGTTGCTGGCGGGTGGATCGCTCAAAGTCCATGAGCGGTTGCTGCGCGATGAAGTCGCGTCCGACGCGCCCGAATCGGAAACGCGCTTCGCGCTGAACACGTTCTTCCTCACCGATGAGGGGCTCGCGCGACTGCAGGCAATGCTGGATTCAGGCCGCTTCGATATTGACGTGCCGGAAGAAGGGGCCATGCTCACGATAGCTTGGCTGGTGCGGGAGAGTCGGTCGGACATCGCACGCGCGCTCGTCGATGAACTCACCCCTTATTTTTCGAAACTGCGCTTCTACCCTGTTCCGGCTTTGCAGGCACGCGAGTACGGCATGCGGGTCTGCGTGGAAGACGTCGCTGCGGTCTTGAATCGCTTGAGGGCTGTAACGCCGAACCCGCAGGTCCTGGCTCAGAAGGAGGCCATCGAGATCTGGAGACCGATCTATGACCGAATGGTCGGCCTCTTTCTCGAGACGGTGACGGGCGAGATGCCGCGTGCGCTGAAAGCGGCGGATGGCGCTTGGCAGCGCAATGAGGCTGGCGGGTTTACCGTCACGGGGGGCTGGCCCTGCGCGCGCTATCCGGACGGTTGGCGCGATCGCGCGTTGGCGCTGCTTGACAACTGCAAGAACGCACGCGCCTTGCACGTGCTGTGCACGCGTCCGGAACGGGAGGGCGACAGCTTCGCCTCGCTGCGTGAATATCTTCGGAAATGCGCTTCGTCACCTGAAGCCCTGAGTGGCAAGGACGTGGGACGCATCCGTTTGATAGTTGCGCGCTACGTTGCGAAGCGGGGGTTGCCAGATGCACCGGAGCGCGAGGTCTGCAGACAGCATCAGCTTCGCCACGCGGCGGCCCCCACCTTCGAGCAGATCTCCCGCCAAGTGGCGCAGCGACTCGAGGCATTCAGGCGTGACGATGGCCTCGAAGACATCGCATCGATCGTCAGGCCCACCGATGCAACTGAAGTGGCATCGAGCGGCATTTCCGAAGGAACACTCGTTCCACCGACCCTGCATCGGAAGATCGTTCGCTGTCACAAGGGAACGATCGCCGAGTTGATCCAACGCAACACTGTTCCATCGGGCGAAGTACTGGCGCAGGTGCTGCCTCAATGGACGTCGACTTTGCGCGCGGCCGGCATTGCGGATCCTGCGCTGCGTCGCTTGTACGCATCGATCTACCGCGCGTTTCGACGTCGCCGTTCACTGCTGCTGCTGAACCTGCAAAGCCAAGTGCAAATCGAGGAACTGCCGTGGGTGGCGGCCATCTCGAATCTTCGTCGAGACGATGCTGCTGCCCGCCAGACTGCAACGCAGGTGCTGGCCGAGGTGGCACAACTGGCGATCACCGCGTTTCCGCAAGCGATCCTGCCCAATAAGTTGTTGCGGGAATTGCACGCATTGAACGACGCTGCAGGACTGAATTTGCCGTTGGTCGAGGAAGTTGCGGTCGACATTTTCATGGGACGCTTTTCTCCCAAGTTCCTTGTCGCGGCAAAGTCGGCGGCTTCAGTGGTACAGGGGAGCCTCTATGCCGCCTACTACGGAATCGATGCTCTTGCACTGGCCGCTCTGCCCGATCCGGGCCAGGAGAACGAGGCAGCGCGGGGCATGAAGCCCGATGCGCTGGCTCTGCTGTGCGCATCCCGCGCCGGTGTGGCACTGGAGGGATGGGGAACGGCGAGAAACGGCATGGTGATCGAGCAGGCGCAGATCCTGACTACGCACAACCTTGCGGTGCTCTTCGCTCAATTCGGCTTGGACGAAAGACTTGCCGCGCAACTGCCCGGGCTGGCCCGGCAGTGTTTCGCTTGGGTATGCGGTCGCCTTCAGATTCGCGTGAGACAGAGGCATGCAAGGCTGATACATATCAAGAATTCGGCTTACGCTTGGCGCCAGATGGTCTTTGTTCTCTCGCGGTGCAGCCCGGAGGGGATCAAGGAATTCATGGCATGGGCATGGGCACATCTGAGCGAGCAGCCCAAGGCTTTCCAGCAGCGCTTCAATCCGGCTTTGTCGGGACTCGAGGCAGTGGTCGCAGAACGAAGCGGTGCCGCAAAAAGCTTGGACGTCCGGCCATTTCTGGGCTGGAGCCAAGAAGCGCATTGGTTGATGCAGGACGCCGACAGTGGGGCGCAGTAGCGCCTGACTTGCGAGCCTGCAACCGTGCGGACCGCGTGGATCTATCGCGCCTTGCTGCGTGCTGCTTTGAGGGGCAGCTTCTTCACGAACGTGTCGGCCGCATCGAGCGGCTTGCCGTCATGCGTGCGCAGGTCGAGCTTGCGCACCGGCTTGCCGCTGTCGCGCTCGAGCAGCACCGAGTGGGCCTCGCCCTTGCCGTAGAGGTGCTGCTCGCCCCAGTGCCTGAGGCCCACCACCACGGGAAAGAGGCCGTTGCCCTTGGGCGTGAGAACGTACTCCTGGTACATCGTGCCGTCGGACGCGGGCACCAGCGCTAGCACGCCTTCCTGCACGAGGTTCTTCAGTCGGTCCGAAAGGATGTTCTTCGCCACGCCCAGGCTCTGCTGGAATTCGCCGAAGCGCTTCATGCCGTCGAAGGCGTCGCGGATGATGAGCAGCGACCACTGGTCGCCGACGATGTCGAGCGAGCGCGCCATCGGGCAGGTGTCTGATTTGAGGCTTCGTCTCTTGGCCATGGCCCGTATTAGACCGGGGATGGCCTTCCGGTGGCAAACAAAAACCTGAATGCCTGCGACGCAACTGGTGACATCGAATTTCCGTAAGGTGCGCGGCATGCCCTACCTCCAGCTCGATGTGAACGGCCGCCATGCAGTGGCCGACAAGAAGCGCCTCGCGCGCAAGCTCTGCGAAACCTATGCGCACCTGATGAGCGTCGACATCCGCCGCATCAGCGTCGCGATCCGCGAGGTGGGCGAGGGCGGCGTCTGGCGCATGGTGGACGGCGAGCCGACCGAGGTGTCGGTGCTCATGTGCGACATCCGGCGCGGCCGCTCCGCCGAGTTGCGGCTCGAAGTCGCGAAGGCCCTGTGCCGCGACTGCATCGACATCCTCGGGCTGCGCGAAGACCGGCTCAATGTCGAATTCACCCAGCACTCGGGCGACGAGATGTACCACCCGACGCTGGGCGGTTACAGCCCGGAGTGGTCGGAGGACGAGGCCGGCTGAGCGCGGCGCTCAGCGCAGTGCGCGCTGCATCAACACGGTATCGACCCACTGCCCGAACTTGAAGCCGACGCTGCGCAGCACGCCGACTGTCTCGAAACCGAGGCTTTCGTGCAAGCGCATCGAGCCGGCGTTCGCGCTGTTGCCCACCACCGCCACCATCTGCGTGAAGCCGCTCTCGGTGCAGCGCGCGATCACCGCCCGCAGCAGCGCCTTGCCGATGCCATGCCCGTGCATGCCGTGCGCGACGTAGATCGAGTCTTCCACCGTGTGGCGATAGGCCGAGCGGGCGCGGTAGGGGCTCGCATAGGCATAGCCGACGACCTCGCCGTTCTTCAGTGCGACGAGGTAGGGCAGCCCGTGGCGGCGTACCTCCGTGCGACGGGCCTGCATCTGCTCGACGGTCGGCACTTCTTCCTCGAACGAGCACAGGTCGTGCTGCACGTAGTGGCTGTAGATGGCTTGCACGGAGGCCATGTGGTGCGGCCCGGCATCGAGGATGTCGAGGGTGGTGGAAACAAGAGTCTGTGAGGGCATGTCTCGAATCTTGACGCTCCGCCATCGATAAGAGAAGCTTCGATGACCTATGCAAGGCATAAGAAATACTTTGGACAAGACACTGAACCTCGACCAGCTCAAGTCCTTCGCGCTGGTGATCGAAACCGGCAGCTTCTCGGCTGCGGCCGACCGGCTCGGCCTCACGCAGCCGGCCATCAGCCTGCAGGTGCGGCAGCTGGAACGCAGGCTCGCGGTGCGATTGATCGAACGGGTCGGCAAGCGCGCGAGGGCCACGCCGGCCGGCATGGAGCTGCTGCGCCATGCGCAGCACATCGAGACCGCGGTGGACAACGCCATCGACGCTCTGGCCGACCACGCGAGCGGCGTCACGGGCCGGGTGCGTCTGGGCACCGGCGCCACCGCGTGCCTGCATTTCCTGCCGGCCGTACTGCGCGCGTTGCGCGAGGAGTTTCCCGCGCTCGGCATCGTGGTGAGCACTGGCAACACCGAGGACCACGTGCGCAAGGTCGAGGAAAACAGCATCGACCTCGCACTGGTCACGCTGCCCGCCGCCGGCCGTTCGCTGAGCGTGACGCCGGTGCTCGACGACGAGTTCGTCGCCATCGGCCGCAGCGACCTTGCACCGCTGAAGGCGCGGGTGACGCCGGGCGACCTGGGTGCATTGCCGCTGGTGCTGTTCGAGCCCGCGGCCAACACGCGCAAGCTGGTCGACCGCTGGTTCGCCGCCGAAGGCCTGCAGCCGCAGCCCGTGATGGAGCTGGGCAGCGTCGAGGCGATGAAGGAGATGGTGGCTGCGGGGCTGGGCTACGGCATCGTGCCGCGCATGGCGATGACGGGCCGCGGTGCCCACCCCGAGCTGAAGATCAGCCGCCTCGCACCGCGCATGCACCGTACGCTGGCCGTTGTCATCCGGCGCGACAAGCCGGTCAACAAGGCCCTGCGCGTGGTGCTCGATGCGATCGCGGCGGCGGGCAGGAAGGCGGGGCCGGTTACTCGGGCAAGGTAGCCAGCACCGGACCACCACGCGTCCGGCCCAGCGTCCCGACGATCAGCGCGGCGATCAGCACCAGCCCGCCGCTGAGCAGCATCGCGCTGGAGATGCCGAAGTTGTCGACCGTGAGGCCGCCGATGAGGGCGCCCGAGGCGATCGCCACCTGGAAGCCGCTCACGAGCAGCGCCTGGCCGGCTTCGGGGGCATCGGGCACGGCTTCCATCATCCAGCCGGTGAGCGCCACCGGGATCAGGCCGAAGGCCACGCCCCAGATGAAGACCACGACCGCGCCGGGCACGAAGCCGCTGCCGATCATCGTGGACAGCAGCAGCGCCGTCGCCAGCATCAGCGCCGCCAGCAAGGTGGTGCCGCGCACGCTGCGCGCCACCAGGCTGCCGCCGACGAAAGTGCCGATGAAACCGACCGCGCCATAGACCAGCAGCAGCGTCGACACCGCATTGGGCTCCAGGCCGAACACCTGCTGCAGCAGAGGCTTGAGATATGTGTAGGCCGCGAAGTGCCCGGCAATGAAGAACAGCACCGCGAGCAGCCCGACCTGCGCCATGCGGCGCGTGAGCGGAGTGAGCAGATCGCGTGCACCGATGGCGCGCACCGGCGGAATCGCGGGCAGCAGCCACAGCTGCACCAGCAGCACGACGGCGGCGAGCGCACCGGTCACCGCGAACGAAGCGCGCCAGCCGAAGAGCGTGCCGAGGAACGAACCCGCGGGCACGCCGAGCACCGTCGCGGCCGACACGCCGGCCAGCACCAGTGACATGGCGCGCGCCTTCGAAGCGTCGGGCACCAGTTGCGTGGCGGCAGCCGGTGCAAAGGTCCAGAAGCCGCCGACGCACAGGCCGAGCAGCAGGCGCGCGACGAGCATCGTGGCGAAGTTGGGTGCAAAGGCGGCAAGCAGGTTCGAGGCGATCAGCAGCGTGGTGAGCGCGATCAGCACCGTGCGGCGGTCCAGCTTGCCCGAGGCCACGATCAGCGCTGGCCCGGCGAAGGCGGCGAGCACGCCGGGCATCGTGACCATCAGGCCGGCCGTGCCGTCGGACACGTTCAGGCCGCGCGCGATATCGGTGAGCAGGCCGATGGGCATGAACTCGGTGGAGACCATGGCAAAGGTGCCGACGGCGATCGAGCCGACGGCCAGCCAGGCGGAGCGTGCCGCCGGCTGGGCCAACCCGGGCGCGAGATCGTCGACGCAGGGGTTGCTGCTGGGTGTGTTCATCATGAAAGGAGGTCCTGGAGCGCATCGGCGAAGCGCGTGCCGATGCTTGTTGCGGGAGTCCAGGGAGTGTGAAAGCTGACGGCTGTGCGACAAAGAGGGCTCGCGGCAGTAGTCAGTTTCCCTTCAGCGAACAATCGCCCCTTTTCTTGCTGTCGGGAGCGCGATTGCCGCCTCGGTGGTGGCTATCGCCACCCGATGGTGCTACGCGGGTTGCAGCACCCGGCCGTCGGCCACGAACAGGTCGTCGACCAGCACCCGAAATTCCGCATCCGGTGCAAAGCGCGGCAGGGCCAGGTCCGGCGAGAGGAATTCGATGTCGATCGTGTGCGGCTCGCCGCGCGCCAGCGCCTCGCCCTGCGGCACGATCCATCGGGCCGAGAAGCCTTCCTTGTCGATCACCAGCGCGCCACGGTATTCCCCGGCGCCCAGTGGCACGTCGTGCACCGGCAGTGCCGCCGGCCTCAGCGTGAGCGCAACCCGCCGATGCGGCGTGAACGCGCCCCGCGCATCGAAGCTCGCGGGCTCGGCCTGCGCGGGCCGGGGCGCGCGGCGCGGCAGCTTGCCGATGAGCCATGCGATCACGTTGCCGATGATCGGCACCCACAGCACCATCAGCAGCGTGGCGATGTCCCGCGTGGTGGTGCCGCGCTCCGCGTAGTGCCGCACCACCGCCCCCGTGACCGCCACGCACAGCAGAATGATGACGATGAGCTTGCGGCGGAACTGGATCTTGGTCATTGGATGTGCGGGTGAATGGGCCCGCGGACCTTAACCCACTCGCAGCACGGCATTCGCCGGCAGCGCCTGCCAGTCGATCCACTCGCCGACAGCCACGTGGTGCGTCGGTGTTGCGGCGACCTCGGGCGTGCCCCATTGCAGCGTGAGGCTGCGCTCGCCGAGCCGCAGTGCGATCTCGAAGCCCGGCCAGTGCGCGGGCACGTGCGGCGTCAGCGAGAGCTGCCTGCCCTTCACGCTGAGCCCCAGCAGCGTCTCGACGGAGGCGCGGTGCAGCCATGCGGCCGAGCCGGTGTACCAGCTCCAGCCACCGCGTCCGACATACGGCGCGGCGCCGTAGATGTCACCCGCCATCACGTAGGGCTCCAGTTCGTAGGCCGGTCCGCGCGCCGGATTCGCCGCGCGGTGCGCCGGGCTCAGCCCCTCGAAGCTCTGCCACGCCGCTTCATGGTCGCCCTGCAGCGCCTGCGCCATCAGCGCCCACACCGCGCCGTGCGAGTACTGCCCGCCGTTCTCGCGCACGCCCGGCGGGTAGGCCTGGATGTAGCCCGGGTTGTTGGTCGAGTGCGCGAAGGGCGGCGTCAACAGGCGCAGCAGGCCCGCGGGCTCGTCTTGCAGGTGCTTCTTGATGGAGGCCATCGCCGGGCGGGTGTGCGCTTCGTCCGATGCGCCCGAGAGCACCGACCACGCCTGCGCGATCAGGTCGATGCGGCATTCGTCGTTGGTCGACGAGCCCAGCGGCGCACCGTTGTCGAAGAAGGCACGGCGGAACCATGCGCCGTCCCAGCCTGCATCGTGCAGCGCCGCGATCCATCCGCGCCGCGCCTCGGTCCAGCGTGCCGCGCGCTCGTGCTCGCCGCGCGCTTCGGCGATCGGTGCGTAGTGCTCCACCACGCTGCAGAGGAACCACGCGAGCCATACCGATTCACCGCGGCCTTCGTGGCCCACGCGGTTCATGCCGTCGTTCCAGTCGCCCGTGCCCATCAGCGGCAGGCCGTGCACGCCGGTCTTGAGGCTGCGGTCGATGGCACGCGCGCCGTGGTCGAACACGGTGGCCGTGCGGCCGTTGTTCTGCGGTGCGTAGTAGGCGTCTTCGGCACCTTCGGGAATTGCGGGGCCTTCGATGAAGCCGACCACCTGGTCGAGCAGCGAGGCATCGCCGGTCACCTCGACATAGTGCGCCGTCGCGAACGGCAGCCACAGCAGGTCGTCCGAGAAATGCGTACGCACGCCGGCGCCGCCGGGCATGTGCCACCAGTGCTGCACGTCGCCCTCGGGGAACTGGCGCGCGGCGTTGACGAGGATCTGCTCGCGCAGCCGCGCCGGATCGGTGAGCGCGAAGGCCATCGCGTCCTGCAACTGGTCGCGGAAACCGAAGGCACCGCCCGCCTGGTAGAAGCCCGCCTTCGACCAGAGCCGGCAGGCCAGCGTCTGGTAGACGAGCCAGCGGTTGACCATCGCGTCGAAGAGCGGATCGGGCGTGCGCACCGCAAGGCGGCCGAGCAGCTCGTCCCAGAAGCCACGTACCTGCGCGAGCGCCTCCGGCACGTCGCGCTGCCGCCAGCGGTGCGCCAGATCGAGCGCGGCCTCGGACGTGTCGGCGTGGCCCAGTACGAAGGTGAATTCCGCGGTCTCGCCGGCACCCACGACGAACTCGCCGCCGATGGCCGCGCAGGCATCGAGCCCGCTGCCCGCGCGCCGCGCGAGCGTCTCGGGCACCTCGACGATGCCGTGGCCCGCGAAGAACTCGTTGCGATCGCATGTCCATTGCGTGGCCCCGGGCAACCCCGCCAGCAGCAGGAAGGCCGTGCTCCCGCCGAAGCCACCGCCCGATTCGCGCTGCTGGCCGAACACCGCGGGTTGGTCTTCCGGCTTCCAGCAATGCACGGTCCGCCGCTCGCCGCGCGCCGCACCCATCTGCCACTCGACCATGCCGAGCGCGCGCAGCCGCCGCTGGCCCGAGCCCTCGTTGTGCACGCGCACATGCACCAGCTTGACGGCGTCGTCGCGGTCCGCGAAGAAGGTGGTCTTGAGCGTCAGGTTGCGCAGCCGGCATTCGAAGACCGTGTAGCCCTGGCCATGCCGCACGCGGTGGCGCACGGCTTCGGAGCCGCCCGAGCCCTGGCCGGCCGGCGTGAGCGGCAGCAGCTCGCGCGAGGCGAGGTCCTGCAGCAGGTAGTGCTCGAAGGCCGGGTCCTGCACCGGGTCGTTCGACCACGGCGTCACCTGGTGCATGCGGCTGTTGCCGGCCCAGGTGAAGCCGGTGCCCCATTCGGACACCTGGAAGCCGAAGTTGGCATTGGCGATCACGTTGACCCAGGGGCGCGGCGTGCGGTTGTCCATGTCGACGTCGAAGCGGAACTCGCCGCTCTGCGCATCGAAGCGGCCGGCGGGCGCCGCCATCGGCGTTGTCGCAGGTTGCGCCGACTGGGCCGCGGCGGAGCGCATCAGGAGCGGCGTGCGCTGCGGCACTGGCGCGCTGCTGTCGTCAGCGATCGTCGGGCTGCGCGCTTCATGCAACGCGGCCACCTGCACTTCGAGGGCGCGACCGTCGGCGGTGAACACCACGCGTGCGAGGCTGGAGAGGGCAGCCTTCTCCGACGGCGCCACCTCGTGATCGCGCAGCAGGTAGAAGCCGGCCGTGTCGTTGCGCGGAAAGCTGTTCTGGGTCTGCTGCTGCACGCGGGTGCGCAGGGTCTCGATCTCGCGCTGCAGCGGCATCAGGTAGGAGTTGGGCTCGCTGTTGAGCACCACCAGGTCGCAGGCCACGCCGCCGAAGCCCCACCACGGCTGCGCGCGCAGCAGCGTGTTGATGAGCCCCATGCCATTCATCGAATGGATGTAGACCAGCACGATGGGCTTGTCGCCCGAGATGCCGAAGCGCCAGATCTGCCTGAGGTCGATGAGCCCGCGGTCCTTCATCACGCGCGGCGTGGTGTAGGTGAGGATGGTCGTCAGGTCCTGCAGCGCGAGGTTCTGCGCGGGCGCGATGCTCAAATCGCGCAGCCGCACCTGCGCCAGCGTGGCGGCCATGCGCGTGGCGCGCTCCACGTGCATCGGCTGCAGGTAGCGGTCGATGCCGGGCATCAGCGCCTCGATGCTCTCGTCGGCCGTGGTCGCGAAGCTCAGGCGCGCGGTGGCGCCCGGCGCGATCGACAGGCGCACGCGCAGGCACGCGATGGGATCGAGACCGTTCACCGGCGTGCCGTTGACCTGCAGCGGCTGCGGGTCGAGCGCGGGGCTCGCGAGCGAGCGGTTGCGGCCGATGAAGGCGCGCCGGTCGGTCATGCAGTCGATGGAGAGCACATGCGCATCGACCGAGGCGACGAAATGCGCCGCGGCCACCACGGGGTCGCCGTGCAGGCGGGGCTTGCGCGACAGCAGCAATGCGCGCCACGCGGGTTCCCAGCGCGATTCGACGAACAGGTTGGCGAAGGCCGGATGCGCCTCGTCGGCCTTGGGGTTCGAGAGCACCGGCTCGAAGTACGAGATGAGCTCGAGCGTGCGCGTCTCGTCGCCCGAGTTGTGCAGCGTGATGTTGCGCAGCTCGGTGTCGTCTTCGGGGCTGATCAGCACCGTGGTGCGCACCTGCAGGCCGGGGCCGGCCGCATCGAACTGCACCTGGTCGGCCAGGAAGCGGGTGCGGTAGAGCCAGTCGGCGCCGGGCGCGGGCAGGGTGGTGAGCGAGGTGAGCTCGCGCTGGCCTTCGTCGCGGATGTAGAAGAAGGTGCCGTGGCTGTCGCGCAGCGGGTCGTCGCGCCAGCGCGTCACGTTGAACGAGCGCCAGCGGCTCACGCCCGCGCCGTTGGCGCGCAGTGCCACCGTGTAGCGGCCGTTCGAGAGCAGGTGCGTGGGCTGGAAGCCGGCCGCCATCGGATCGACCAGGCGCGGCTGGAACAGCGGCGCGAGTTCGGTCTGGCTGGGCTCGGGTGGCGTGCGCGGATCGGCGCTGCCGATGATCTGCCGCGGCGTGCGCTCGTGCAGCAGCGACTCGTGCGCCTGCACCAGCGCGGCACTGCCGAACCAGCGGCGCGGCCCGTCGGCGCACAGCACGTTGCACAGCGCCACCAGCGACATCCCCTGGTGGTGCGCCATGAAGTTGCGCACGACAGTGAAGTCCTGGCCCTCGGCCTGGCGCGAAGTGGTGAAGTCCACCGCGTCGTGAAAGCCGAATTCGCCGCGCGCACCGAGCGATTCGAGCCGTTCGAGATTGCTCACCGCCGCCGCCGGCGCCAGCAACGCGGCCATCGCGCTCGCATAAGGCGCCACCACGCGGTCGGTGGGCGGCGTGCGGCGCAGCGCGAGGCGCGGCACGCCGAAGGGCGAGTACTGGTAGGCGAGCGAGTGGTCCTGCGCGAAGTAGGCCGATTCCGAAACGCCCCACGGCAGGTTCTGCGCGCGGCCGAAGGCCTGCTGCTCGGCGATGGCGGCGGTGTTGGCCACCTGCAGCAGGCCGTCTTCGGGCTCGGACATCACGAGCGCGGGCATCAGGTACTCGAACATCGAGCCCGACCACGACTTCAGGCTGGGCTCGAAGCCCACCAGCAGGAACGGCCGGCCCAGCGCCATCCAGTGGCGGCGCGGCACATCGCCCTTGGCAATCGCCAGGAAGCTCAAGAGGCGCGACTCGGAGGCCAGCAGGTCGTAGTAGCTCGCGTCGAGCACGTTCTCCTCGACACGCAGGCCGATGTGGAACAGGTGGCGCTTCGCGTCGTAGAGGCCGCTGAAATCCATGCCGGCGTGCAGCGCGTCGCAGCGTTGCGCGAGCGCTTCGAGCGCGGGCGCTTCGTGGCTCTCGCAGCCCTCCGCGGAAAAGGTGCGGCAGGCCTGTGCCACCGCCACGAGATGGCCCGCGAAGTTGCCGCTGTCCACGCTGGAGACGTAGTCGGGCGGCAGCGGCTTGAGCGTCTGCGTGTCGTACCAGTTGAAGAGGTGGCCCTGGTGCTTCTGCATGCGGTCGACGGTGTCGAGCGTGGCGGTGATGCGGGCGAGCAGTGCGGCGGTGTCGATCCAGCGGAACTCGCGCGCGCAGCACGCCGCCAGCAGGTACATGCCGATGTTGGTCGGCGAGGTGCGGTGGGCGATGGTGGGCTGCGGCTCCAGCTGCAGGTTGTCGGGCGGCAGGTGGTTGTCGTCGGGGCCGACCACGTGCTCGAAGAAAAGCCAGGTGTCGTGCGCGAGTTTTTCCAGATAAGTGCGCTGCTCGGCGTTCAACGGATCGGGCACCTCGGCATCGACGCGGCTGCTCCACCATGCGGCGACGGGCGCGAGCGCCCAGACGACGAACAGCAGCGGCCCGACGATCGGGTACGCGCTCCAGTGCGCCGCGACACCGAGCAGCAGGCAAAGCACGCTGCTGAGAGCGCCACTGCGCAGGAACGGCAGCAACTGCTGGCTGGACTGCGCTTGCGCCTGCGCAGCGGTGGTCCACTGCAGCAGGTGCTTGCGACTCACCACCAGCCGCCACGTCGCGAGAAAGGCCGCGTCGAGCAGCAACCGCGTCTGCGCCGCGAGCTGCACGAACTGCCAGGCCGCGCCGGCCATGGCGCGCAGCAATTCGACCGCGCCCACGTCGAAGAAATGGCGCAGCTCGATGGCACGCCGCGTCGGCACCAGCCCGGCCAGCGCGCCGAGCAGCGGCCCGAGCGTGAGCGCCGCGCCGACGGCTGCCAGCGCCCAGCCGAGCGGCATGGCCTGCGTGAAGATCACCAGCACCAGCAGCGCGAGAGAGGCGGGCACCACCTGCGAGCGGCGCAGGTTGTCGCCCATCTTCCAGATGCCGAGCGCGTCGATGCCGAAGCGCCGGGCGCGCCACATCAGCGGCAGCAGCTGCCAGTCGCCGCGCACCCAGCGGTGCACGCGCGAGGCGGCCACGCCGGCATGGTGCGGGTGGTCTTCGATCAGCACCACGTCGCTCACCATCGCGCAGCGCGCGACCGTGCCTTCCAGCAGGTCGTGACTCAGCACCGCGCTGTCGGGCAGGCGGCCGTCCAGCGTGGCGTGCAGCGCGCGCACGTTCAGCAGGCCCTTGCCGGTGAAGGAGCCGCTGCCGAACACGTCCTGGTAGATGTCGGAGGCGCCGCTGCCGTACGGGTCGAGCCCGCACTGGCCGGCGAACATCCAATGAAAGGGGGAGCGCTCGTTGCGCATCGGGAACGGCGTGACGATGCGCGGCTGCAGGATGCCGAAGCCCGCGACGACGCGGCGGCTTTGCGCATCCACTTCGGGCGCGTTGAGCGGGTGCGCGGCGATCGACACCAGGTCGCGCAGCGCGCCGGGCGGCAGGCCCGTGTCGCTGTCGAGCGTCAGCACATACGGCGTGCGGCCCGCGGCGAGCTGCTGGCCGGGTGCGAGCGGCAGGAAGCCGCCGATATCGCTGGTATGGCCCGTTGCCAGCAGGCGCACCAGCATCTCCAGCTTGCCGCGCTTGCGCTCCCAGCCCATCCAGCGTTCCTCGGTGTCGCTCCAGGTGCGCGGACGGTGCAGCACGAGGAAGCGCGGCGCCATGCCATCGGCTGCAGGGTATTTCGCATTGAGCGCGGCGATGCGCTGGATGGCGTCGTCCAGCAGCGGTGCGTCTTCGGGCAGCGAGGCCTGCGGGGCGTCGGCCCAGTCGGTCAGCAGCGCGAACTGCGCGTGCTGCTCGCGGTTGGCGAGCCAGTGCAGCTCGAGCCGGTGGGCGAGCTGCGCGCTGTTCGCGGTCGAGGTCAGCAATGTGGGAATGACGACCAGTGCGCGATGCCGCTCGGGAATGCCGGCCGCGAAGTCCAGGCGCGGCAGCGCCTGCACGCGCACCGACTCCGCCATGATCCGCTGCGCCAGCGCGATCAGCGCCTCGGAGAGCGGCCATGCGAGCAGCACGAGGGCGACCACGGTGGTCCAGTCGCCGCGGTGCGCGAGGCCGCGCGCCACGGCGAACAGCAGCAATGCGGTGCCCACGGCGACTGCCGACAGGTACACGGGCAGGCGCCAGCTGCGATGGCTCCCCGTCGAACGGCCATGGACTGCACGGCCGTTGCGGCCCGCCTGCCCGTCGGACTGCAGCGCGGCAATCAGCGCTGGCCGGCCCTGGCCGAAAAGGTAGTAGCCCGCGGTGCCGTCTGCACGGTCGGTCTCCGCGGCCGCGTCGTCGGCCGGCGCACTCGCGGCCATGCGCACGACGGCCTCGGCCACCTCGCGCTCGGGCTGCTCGGTGTCGCGCGCCACGCGCTCCATGGCATGCGTGATCTGCTGGCGCGTGAGTTCGCTTTCGCTCGCAAAGCTCGGCAGTTCGCGCAGCACGCGCAGCGACCGGCTCACCGGCTCGATCAGGTCGCTCCACTCGACCTGGCCGATCATGCGCAGCGTGGTGATGATGTTGCCGACCGTGAGGTTGGCGGCCGCCTGCGCGTTCTGCGCGTCGTTGATCAGCGCCGGGCCATTGGGGCAGTGCTGCTCGGTCCAGCGCACCAGCGCGGGCATGTTCTCGCCGTGCTCGACCGGCAGGCGCTGCCAGAGCTGCGTGAGGTAGTTGTCCTGCAGGCCGTGGCTTTGCAGCGCGCGGTACAGCACATCGAGGTCGTGCGCGGAGAGATGCGGCGCGGCATCCCAGGCGGCATGCGCGATCTCGCGCGCGACCTTGTTCTCGGCAATGCTCTCGGCCACGCGGCGCAGGTTTTCGAGCAGCACCACGCGCAGCGTGGTGGGCAGCGCCCAAAGCTCTCCCAGTGTGAGTTCGTCGATGTCCTGGTACGCGTTGAGGAAGGCGGTGAACAGCGTCTTGTTGAGCACGCTGTCGGTGTGCGCCACGTACGCCCACGCAATGCCGTACACGCGCGGCAGGCCTGCGAGCGGCGGCGTCGCCAGCTTGGGCAGGCGCGCGTAGTAGCTGCGCGGCACGCCGTCGTGGATCTGCTGGAGCTGCGCCTCGACGAGGTGGAAGTTGTCGAGCAGCCACTCGGCCGCCGGCGACACATAGCGCCCGCTCTGCGAGATGCGCGCGATGTAGTCGAAGGCGGCGCGCAGCGATTCCAGGTTCTCGTCCACGCGCGGAAAGAAGGGTGCGCCCTCGCGCGCGCGGCGGCGGTCTTCTTCCACCACCTGCGCACGCGCGAGGCTGTGGCCGTGCTGTTCGAAACGTTGGGCACCGAAGAGTTCGGCGCGGATCGGAAGGGCTACGGGGTCATGTGGACCCAGAAGCAGGGTCCGGGCGTAGTGACTGAGCCCCTGGAGGCGGTCGACGACGGCTGCGGCGCTCAAGCGATCGCGAAGAGACCGATGACGAGGACCACGGCCATGCAGGCCATCGTGACGATGCGGCCCGCAGCGAGTGCACGCACACGTTGCATGTGGCTTCGCACCGAGAACCATCGCCCGTGGGCACGCGCGCAGTGGCGCATGTGGGAAGCCAGGGCTTCGAAATCGTCGCTGACGAAATCGACTTGCGAATGGGTAAGGGACTGCGGGACTGACATTGCAACGGGCTCCTGTGAACGACTTCGAGCTGCCGCGCGATTGCGAGAACTGTGAACGTGTCCGACCGTACCTGTTTAATTGACCTTACGGGTTCCTCATTGGCGACTATTCACGTAGGAGAGGGCGCACAAGGCGCCCTCTGTCTTTGGTGGCCGAAGCCTAATCAGCCCTGATCAGCCGGTGTTGCGCAGACCCGCGGCCACCCCGTTGATCGAGATGTGGATGCCGCGCTGCAGTCGCTCGCCGCCATCGCCCGCGCGATAACGGCGCATCAGTTCCACCTGCAGGTGGTGCAGCGGATCGATGTACGGGAAGCGATGGCGCACCGAGCGCTGCATCTCCGCATTGCCCTCGAGCCGCTGCTTCGCGCCGGTGATGAGCGTGAGCGCGTCCGAGGTGCGGTGCCATTCGGCATCGATCATCGAGAACACCTTCTGGCGCAGCTTGCGGTCGGTCACGAGTTCCGCGTAGCGCGAGGCCAGCGCGAGATCGCTCTTGGCGAGCACCATGTCCATGTTCGACAGCAGCGTGCGAAAGAACGGCCACTGCGCATACATTCGCTGCAGCAGCGCCACGCGTTCCTTCTTGCCGGCGGCGTTGCCGGCCGAGGCGAGGAACTGCTCCACGCCCGCGCCGAAGCCGAACCAGCCCGGGATCGTGAGCCGGCACTGGCCCCAGCTGAAGCTCCACGGCACCGCGCGCAGGTCGTCGATCTTGTGGCTCGGGTTGCGGGAGGCCGGGCGCGAGCCGATGTTGAGTTCGGCGATCTCGCGGATCGGCGTGGAGCCGAAGAAGTAGTCGCCGAAGCCGGGGGTCTCGTACACCAGCTTGCGGTATGCGGCCATGCTGGCGCTCGAGAGTTCGCCCGCGGCCGAGAGAAAGGCGGCGGGCGCCGACTTGCCCTGCGGCAGCAGCGTGGCCTCGAGCGTGGCGGCCACCAGCGTCTCGAGGTTGCGCCGGCCGATCTCGCGGTTGGCGTACTTCGAGCCGATCACTTCGCCTTGCTCGGTGAGGCGGATCTGGCCGCGCACCGTGCCCGGCGGCTGCGCGAGGATCGCCTGGTAGCTCGGGCCGCCGCCGCGTCCCACCGTGCCGCCGCGGCCGTGGAACATGCGCAGGCGAATGGGGTTGGCCTTCTTCTTGTTGAGCTCGTCGAACAGCGACACCAGCGCGATGCCCGCGCGGTACAGCTCCCAGTTGCTGGTGAAGATGCCGCCGTCCTTGTTGCTGTCGCTGTAGCCGAGCATCACGTCCTGCTCGGCGCCCGAGCGTTCGATGAGCGCCTGGATGTTCGGCAGCGCATAGAAGGCACGCACGATGGGCGCGGCGTTGCGCAGGTCTTCGATGGTTTCGAACAGGGGCACGACGATCAGGTCGCACACCGCGTTGGTGGCCATCGCGCCGCGCAAGAGGCCCACTTCCTTTTGCAGCAGCAGCGCCTCGAGCAGGTCGCTCACCGTTTCGGTGTGGCTGATGATGTAGTGGCGGATGGCCGCGGCGCCGTAGCGCGCACGCGCGGTGCGTGCGGCGGCGAAGATGGCCAGTTCGCTCTTGGCGAGCGGCGAGTAGTCGGCGTCGGGCACGCGCAGCGGGCGGGCATCGTCCAGCAGCCGGAGCAGCAGCGTCTGCTTGGCCTCTTCGGCCAGCGACGCGTACGACGGCTCGATGCGCGCGGTGGCGAGCAGCTCGGCGATCACCGCCTCGTGCTTGTCGGAGCTCTGGCGCAGGTCGACGGTGGCGAGATGGAAGCCGAACACCTCGACCGCGCGGATCAGCGGACGCAGGCGCTGCGCCGCGAGCACGCTGCCGTGCTTCTCGTCGAGCGACTCTTCCACGGTGCGCAGGTCGGCGAGGAATTCCTCGGCCTTCGCGTACGGGTTCTGCGGCGCGACGGCGTGGCGTGCCGCCTCGCCGCCGGTGAGCTCGCGCAGCGTGGCTGCCAGGCGCGCGTACACGCCGGTCAGCGCGCGGCGGTAGGGCTCGTCCTTGCGGTGCTCGCTGGTGTCGGGCGAGCGCTCGGCCAGTGCCTGCATCTCGACCGACACATCGACCAGCGTGGCCGAGAGCGAGAGCTCGCCGCCGAGGTAGTGCACCTCGGTGAGGTAGTGGCGCAGCGCCAGTTCGCACTGGCGGCCGAGCGCGTATTCGAGCGTCTCGGCGGTGACGTTGGGGTTGCCGTCGCGGTCGCCGCCGATCCACTGGCCCATGCGCAGGAACGGGGCGACCGATGGCGTGCTGCCGCCTTGCACCAAGGCCTTCTCGAGGTCGGCGTAGACGCGCGGAATCTCGCGCAGGAACGTGGCTTCGTAGTAGCTCAGCGCGTTCTCGATTTCGTCGGCCACGGTGAGCTTGGAAAAGCGCAGGAGGCGCGTCTGCCAGATCTGCGTGACGCGCGTGCGCATCTGCGTTTCGTTTTCGGCGAGCTCGATGGGCGAGAGCGCATCCTTGCCGCCCGCATAGGCGTTCTGGCGCAGCTTGATTTCGTCGCGCGTGGTGAGCAGCAAGGCGATGGCGCGCTCGGCATCCAGGATGCTCTTGCGCTGCACTTCGGTCGGGTGCGCGGTGAGCACCGGCGACACGTAGCTGTGGGCGAGCGAGGCGACGATCTCGTCGGGCTTCACGCCCGCCTTGCGGATGCGCGCGAGGGCGGTCTGCAGGTCGCCATCGGCCAGCACGCCTTCGCGATCGGCCTCGGTGCGGCGGCGGATCTGGTGGCGGTCTTCCGCGAGGTTGGCCAGGTGGCTGAAGTAGGTGAAGGCGCGGATCACGCGCACGGTTTCGGCGGCGCTCAGGCCCTTGAGCAGGTTCTTGAGCGCGCGGTCGGCCGCGTGGTCGGCGTCGCGGCGAAAGGCCACCGACAGGGTGCGGATCTTTTCCACCAACGCATAGGTCTCGTCTCCTTCCTGCTCCCGGATCACATCGCCGAGGATCCGGCCCAGGAGCCGGATGTCGTCGATCAGTGGCTGGTCTTCGGCCTGGCGGCGCTTGGGAGGGGCAGGGGTCTTGCTGGCTTTCATTCGATGTTGTTCCTGGGGACTTGAATGGACGCGCCGCCTGCGTTGCTGCGGCGCAACATGCTAGCATTCCGACGGTCTGAAACCTGTACTTTTTGGGAGCGGTCTTGAGCAATATCGTGATCGCAACGCGCGAAAGCCGTTTGGCCCTTTGGCAAGCCGAACACGTGCAAGCGCTTTTGCAAGAACGGGGCCACACGGTGAGCCTGCTGGGCATGACGACCCGGGGCGACCAGATCCTCGACAAGAGCCTGAGCAAGGTCGGCGGCAAGGGCCTCTTCGTGAAGGAACTTGAAACGGCGATCGAAGACGGCCGCGCCGACATCGCGGTGCATTCGCTGAAGGATGTGCCGATGGACCTGCCCGAAGGCTTCGTCCTCGCCTGCGTGCTGGAGCGCGAGGACCCGCGCGATGCGCTGGTCTCTCCCCGCTACGCCTCGCTCGACGAACTGCCGCACGGCGCGGTGGTCGGCACTTCGAGCCTGCGCCGCGTGGTGCTGCTCAAGGCCAGGCGGCCCGATGTGCGCATCGAGCCGCTGCGCGGCAACCTCGACACGCGCCTGCGCAAGCTCGACGAAGGGCAGTACGACGCGATCATCCTGGCGGCCGCGGGCCTCAAGCGCCTCGGCCTCGGAGACCGTATCCGCGTGGCCTTCGAACCCGACGACATGCTGCCGGCCGCGGGGCAGGGGGCGCTGGGCATCGAGGTGCGCGCCGACCGCAAGGACTTGATCGAACTGCTCGCACCGCTCGCGCACCGGGGCGACTGGCTCTCGACCGCCGCTGAACGCGCAGTGAGCCGCGCGATGGGCGGCAGTTGCTCGATGCCGCTCGCGGCGCATGCCCGCTGGCAGGCCGACGGCGCATTGCGCATCGATGCCGCCTGGGGTGACCCCGAAGGCAACGCGCCGCTCGTTCGCGTCCATGCACAGGCCGAGGTCGGCGACTTCGCACGCGCCGACGCGCTCGGCGAACACGCGGCCGCGTTGCTGCGCCACGCAGGCGCCCACTGAAATCCGTGGTCATCAGATGACTGCGTGGCCCGTCATCGTCACGCGGCCCGCGCGCGAGGCGGTGCAGTGGGTCGACGACCTGCGCGCCGCCGGCCTCGATGCGGTGGCGCTGCCGTTGATCGTCATCGAGCCGGTCCACGATGCCGAGCCGTTGCGCGCGGCCTGGCGGCGGCTCGAAGACTACGCAGCCTTGATGTTCGTGAGCGCGACGGCGGTCGAGCATTTCTTCCTGAACAGGGACGCGGATTCGTCCGACGAAGCGATGGCCGGCCGCCGCTTCTGGGCCACGGGCCCCGGCACGACGCGCGCCTTGCTGCGCGCCGGCGTGCCGCCCGAAGCCATCGACGCACCGCCGCCCGAGGCCACGCGCTTCGACTCCGAAGCGCTGTGGGCGCGCGTGCATGCCCAGGTGTCGACCGGCGTGCGCGTGCTCATCGTGCGCGGCGGCGACGAGGCCGGGCAGCCCGCCGGCCGCGACTGGCTCGCCAAGGAGATCGACGCGGCGAGCGGGCAGCGCGACACGGTGGTGGCTTATCGCCGATTGCCGCCGTTGTTCGATGTCAGACAACATCAACTCGCCATCGACGGCGCGCAAGGCCGCGCGATCTGGCTCTTCAGCAGCTCCGAGGCGATCGCCAATCTCCAGCGCGCGATGCCCGGCACCGACTGGCACGCCGCGAGCGCGGTCGCCACGCATGCACGCATCGGCGAAGCCGCGCGGGCCGCGGGTTTTGGTGCGTTGCGTGTCTGCACACCCCTGCGGGATGCGTTGATCGCGTCGATAGAATCGTTGGCATGAGCGCCGCGTCCCCGTCAGACGACATTTCTCCTTCTTCTCCCGCTGCCGCAACGGCGCCGGTGCCCGCCACGCTGGCGCCGCACCAGACGCCTGCCGCCATGGCCGCCGCGGCCACCCTGTTGTCCCGCATTGGCCTGGGTCTCCTCACCCTCGTGGCGCTGGTCGCATTGGTGATGACCATCGCGCTGTGGAACAAGGTCAGCGGCATGAAGGAGCAACTGGCACGCCAGAGCGCCGATGCCACCGCGCAGTCGATGGAAGCGCGCACCCTGGCGCGCCAGGCGAGCGACACGGTGCGCGACGCCGCGGCCCGCGTGGCACTCATCGAAACCCGCGTGGCCGAAGTCGCGCTGCAGCGCTCGCAGCTCGAAGAGCTGATGCAGAGCCTCTCGCGTTCGCGCGATGAAAACCTGGTGGTCGATATCGAATCGGCCGTGCGCCTCGCGCTGCAGCAGGCCCAGGTCACCGGCAACGTCGAACCCCTGCTGGCTGCGCTGAAGGCCGGCGACCTGCGCATCTCGCGCGCCGCGCAGCCGCGGCTCGCACCGCTGCAGCGCGCCATGCAGCGCGATGCCGACCGCCTGCGCAGCAACTCCAGTGTCGACAGCGCCGAAGCGCTGCAGAAGCTCGACGAGCTGATGCGCAACGTGGACGACCTGCCCGCGATCAATGCGGTGGCGGTGCGCGGCACGGGCGTCAACGCGTGGCAGCCCGAGCCGATTCCGGCCGATGCGCCATGGTGGCGGCGTGCGCTGCTCACCGTGCGCGGCGAGGCCCGCTCGCTGGTGCGCGTCGGCCGCATCCAGAGTCCCGAGGCCATCCTGCTGGCGCCCGAGCAGACCTACTTCCTGCGCGAGAACCTCAAGCTCAAGCTGCTCAATGCACGCCTCTCGCTGCTGTCGCGCCAGGTCGATGCCACGCGCGCGGAACTGGCCCAGGTGACCGCATCGCTCAACCGTTATTTCGATCCCGCATCGCGCCGCACGCAAGCCGCCGCCACGCTGCTGCAGCAGCTGCAGGCGCAGGTGAAGACCACCGAGCCGGCACGCGTCGACGACACGCTCGCGGCACTGGCCACCGCGGCAGCAGGGCGATGACCATGACCCCCCGGCTTTTCACTCGCTTCGCTCCGTGTAATTCGCCACCCCCCGAGGGGGAGGCTCGACCCGCCTTGGGGCGGCCCGGCGGCGGTCGCTGACATGCGCGCCGCAATCTGGCTCCTCGCGCTGTTCGCCGTCGCCGCGGCAGTCGCTCTTTTCGCGGGCAACAACCAGGGCACGATCACGGTGTTCTGGCCGCCCTGGCGTGTCGACCTGTCGCTCAACCTCGTGCTGGTGATCCTGCTCGCGACCTTCGTGCTGCTGCACGTTGCGCTGCGCGCGCTGGCTGCGTTGTTCTCGTTGCCCACGCAGGCGCGCCAGTGGCGCCTCCAGCAGAAGGAACGCACGCTGCACGCCGCGTTGCTCGATGCGATGGTGCAGCTGATCGCTGGCCGCTTCTCGCGCGCGCGCAAGGCGGCGCAGTCCGCGCTGGTGCAGGAAAAGACATTGGCCGCCCTCGATGCCCACCTGCCGCAGGCGCAGCAGGTGCGCGTGCTGTCGCACCTGCTGGCGGCCGAGAGCGCGCAGGCGCTGCAGGACAAGCCGGCGCGCGATGCGCACCTGCAGCAGGCGCTCAACGAGAGCGTCGACCGCACGGTGCTCGCGAGCCCCGAAACGCGCGAAGGCGTGCAACTGCGCGCCGCGCGCTGGGCGCTCGAAGACCGCGATGCGGCTGCCGCGCTCGCCCGGCTCGAAGAACTCCCGCAGGGCGCGCAGCGGCGCACGCTGGCCCTGCGCCTTCGTCTCAAGGCGGCGCGCCAGGACCGGCGCACGCTCGAAGCCCTCGAAACCGCGCGCCTGCTGGCCAAGCACCGCGCCTTTTCCGATGCGGCGGCGCAGAGCATCGTGCGCGGCCTGGCGACCGAACTGCTGTCGGGCGCACATGACCCGGCGCAGCTGATGCGCGCCTGGTCCGAACTCGACAGCAACGAACGCGAAATGCCCGAGGTGGCGATCCACGGCGCTCAACGCATGGTGGTGCTGCATGGCGACCTGGCGCTAGCGCGTGGCTGGCTGCTGCCCGCATGGGAGCGCATGGTGGCGAACCCGCGCGGCCTCGGCGATGCGCTGCGCGTCAAGCTGGCGCGCGCGCTCGAAGCGGGGCTCGACTCGGTGGACGCCGACTGGCTGGCCCGCATTGAAAGCGCCCAACGCAGCAACCCGCGCGATCCGAACCTGCAGTACCTCGCCGGCATGGCCTGCATGAAGCGCCAGCTCTGGGGCAAGGCGCAGCAACTGCTCACGCAGGCCGGGCTCGGGCTGCAGGATACCGAGCTGTACCGCCGCGCCTGGCTCGCGCTGGCCGAGCTGGCCGAAGCGCGCGAGGATGCCGAGCAGGCCGCCGCCGCATGGAAGCGCGCGGCGCAGGCGCCCAGCACCTGATCAGGGGCAAGCGCCCGAAGGCTGCACCGACGGCCTGCGGCTGCCGAAGATCACGAAGCTGATCGCGGCCAGCACCCAGATGCCGATGCCGCCATAGAGCATCACCAACCCGAAGCCGCGCACCAGCGCCGCATGGACGATTGCGCAGGATGGGTCGAGCTGCGCCAGTTCCGGAAAGCCCTGCGCGAGCGATGCGAAATTGCCGGCCGCGATCTTCTCCGCGAGCAGGCGCAGTTGCTGCGCGTCGAAAGACGCAGGCAAGGCATTCCTCAGCGACGAGAAGATGCCCTCGAGCAGGATGAACCCCATCAGCGCGATGTTGACCGCGAGCGTGATCAACCGCGCACTCATGTCGATACCCGACGCCATGCCCGCGCGGTTGCTGGGCACGGAGCCGGTGGTCGTGTTCGTCACCGGCGTGTTGGTGAGTCCCAGCCCGATGCCGGCCAGCAGGCAGCCGGGCAGCATGGTCATCCAGCTCGCGTGCGCCGCGCTGCTGCCGTGGCGCATCGCGAAGAAGCCCACGCCGATCACGAACATGCCCAGCGGAATGACCACGCCCGGCCGCCAGCGCAGCGAGAGGCGCTCTGCCAAGGGCGGCATCAGCAGCGTGGGCAGCGTGTAGGCCAGCAGGGCCGATCCGGCGGTGACGGCGTCGTAGCCCAGGCCGCTCTGGAAGTAGATCGGCAGGTAGATCATGAACGGCCAGAAGCTGAAGTTCATGCCGATGGAGCCGAGGATCGCGCCCGAGAAATTGCGGATGCGGAAGACCGAGAAATCGAACATCGGGTGCGGGTTGATCTTCTCGACCCACAGGAACACCGCGAAGCTCGCGGCCGAGGCGGCGACGATGCCGAGCGCCAATGGGCTCGTGAAGCCGATGTCCGGCCCCTGCGTGATGAACCACGTGAGCCCGAACACCGCGAGCGACAGCGTCACGATGCCCGGCAGGTCGAGCTTTTTCGCATGCGGATCGCGCGACTCCTCGATGCTGCCCAGCACGAGCGCCAGCGCGAGAACGCTCAATGGCACATGCACCAGGAAGACCCATTCCCAACTCGCCAGCGCAGCGATCGCGCCGCCGATGATCGGGCCGAAGCCCAGCCCCGTGCCGAAGACCACGCCCCAGATCGCGAAGGCCTTGCTGCGCTCGCGCCCCTCCTGGAACTGGTACGACAGCACCGCGAGCTGGCAGATCAGCATCACGCCGCCACTCACGCCCTGCAGGAAGCGGCTTGCGATCAGCACCGGTGCGTCCTGCGCGAGGCCGCAGACCAGCGAGGTGACGCCGAACAGGACGATGCCGATGACGAGGATGCGCTTGCGGCCGTAGCGGTCGGCCAGCGTGCCGGCGGCCATCAGCACCGTGGTGCAGGCGATGGTGTAGGCGTTCATGATCCATTGCATGTCCTTGAAGTCGCCATGCAGGACCTTCTCGAGCGTGGGAAGGATCACCGGCACGCTGGAGATTTCCAGGCCAAACATCAGGGCGACGAGGCAGACCGCGGAGAGGGCAATGCGGTTCTTGCCGGCGTGGGAGAGAGGCATCGAAAAGCTTTCAGGCATCAGGTCCGGGCGATTCTGTGGAAAGCATCCTCATGATGGAAATGATTTAATTTGCTGAGATTCATTTCAAACCATCATCTATAGCAGCCATGGACTTCGACCCCACGCTTCTGCGCGCCTTCGTGGCCGTCAAGGAAACCGGTGGCTTCACGCGCGCGGCCGAGCGGCTGCACCTGACGCAATCCGCCGTCAGCCACCAGATCCGCAAGCTCGAGGAGCAGGTGGGCCGGCAGCTTCTGCACCGCACGACGCGCCGCCTCACCGTGACCGAAGACGGCGAAGACTTCCTGCGCTATGCGCAGCAGATCCTCGACACGCTCGATGCGATGACCCGGCGCTTCCAGCCCTCGCCGATCACGGGCGTGGTGCGCTTCGGCGTGCCGGACAACTTCATGGGTGACCGCCTGCCGCCGTTGCTGTCGCAGTTCGCACGGGCGTTTCCCGCGGTGCGCCTGGAGGTCTGCGTGAGCATGCACACCGACCTGCGCGCGGCGATCCGGGCCGGCGAACTCGATCTCGCGGTGGTGATGTCGCCGCCCAACGTGGCGGAGGGCACGCGCCTGCGGCGCACGCAGCTGGTCTGGGCCACGGCCGAAACCTTCGAGGCCCCGAAGGGCGCATCGCTGCCGCTGGCCTTCTTTCCCAAGCCCTGCGTCAACCGGCAGGTGGCCGGATCGGCGCTCGACCTCACGGCGATCGACTGGCACGTGGTCTTCACCTCGGCCAGTCCGCAGGGCATTCGCGCAGCCGTGCTCGCGGGGCTCGCGGTGACGGTGCTGACGCGTGAAGAGGTCGAGCCGGGCATGAAGATCGTCGACGGCCGCTACGGCCTGCCGCCGCTGCCGAGCGTCGATTTCTCGCTGATCTGGAGCGAGAGCGGCAAGACGCCGTGCGCCTGCCGCTTCGGGCAGATGATCCTGGAGATGCCCGACCTGGCCGCCAGCGTGCAGGCATAAAAAAACGGCGCCACTGGCGCCGTTTCTTGTTTGCAGGGAGCTTGCTTCGCTCAGTGCGTGTTTTGCTGCTGCGCGTCGGCAGCCGTCTTTTCGAACGGCAGCGACATCGAGCCCAGGTCGCGGCGGGTTTCGACCAGCACCAGCGGACCTTCGTCGAGCACGATCACCGGCGGGCGTTCGCGCGGCACATGCACCGGCTTCGGCTCGGCGGCGATGGCAGCGCGCGCTTGCGCGATGCGGTCGGCATCCGAGTTGACCCACTGCAGGCCCGAGCTCTCGGCGATCTGCGCGAGTTCGTTCAGCGGCAGTTCGAAGGGCTGCACCTTCGGCAGAGCGCGGCCGTTGCCGGCGGGCGCTGCGGGTGCTGCCTTGGGGCTCTCGACCACGATGGGCGCTGCGACCGGTGCAGGTGCAGGACGCTCGAAGCGCGGCTGCTGCTGCGGTGCGGGTTCGCGCACTTCGGGAGCTGCGACGACTTCGCGCTCGGGGACGGCTTCCGAAGCCAGCGGCAGCGGCTGCTGGCGGGCGACTGGCGCTTCATACGATTCACCGGTGGCTTCCACCGCAGCTGCGACGGCGCCTTCGACGATTGGTGCACCGGCTTCGCTCTCGTCGCGCGGACCGCGTTCGCGGCGGTCGCGGCCGTAGCGGTCACGCGAACGGCCGCGGCGCTCTTCGCCTTCGCGACCCTCGCGGCGCGGTGCCTGGTCGCTGCCGCTGCCTTGTTCGCCATCGGCGGATGCCACTTCGGCCACGCGCGCTTCGCCTTCGTTGGCGACGGGCGGTGCATCGTTGCGGCGCTCGCGGCGGCCGTCGTTGCGGTCATTGCGATCGCCACGCGGTGCGCGCTGTTCGTCGCGACCGTTGCGGGGCGGGCGTTCGCCTTGCGGGGCGGCTTCACCGGCGACGGCTTCGCCGCGCGGTTGTGCATCGCCGTTGCGTTCGCCGCCACGGTCGTTGGTGCGCTCGCCGCGTTCGGCACGGTCACCGCGCTCGCCGCGTTCACGACGTTCGCCGCGGGCGCGCGGTGCGCGTTCCGCTGCGTTGCCTTCGTCGGCGCCGGGCGCCTGTTGCTGGGCTTCGAGGTTGACGTTGCCGTCGACCAGCGCCTCGGCCGGTGCATTGCGGCCTTCGCCTTCGCGGCGCTCGCCGCGGCCGCCACGGCGTTGTTCGCCGTCGCGCGGGGCGCGTGCTTCGCGGGGTTCGCGCTGTTCACGCGGCTCGCGTTGTTCGCGCGGCTGGCCTGCGGCTGCGTCGTTGCGCAGTTCGCTGCTGCGGCCTTCACGGCCCTCGCCGCGTCCTTCGCGGCGCTCGCCACCGCGACCGCCACGGCGCTCACCGTCGCGACCACCACGGCGTTCGCCGCCTTCGCCGCGCGCTTCGCCGCGGCCTTCGCCACCGCGACCGCCACGACGTTGTTCGCCGTCACGTGCGCCGCCGCGGGCTTCGCCATCGCGGCCCGGACGGCCATCGCGGCGGGGCTTCGGTGCTTCGACCGGAATCGCAGCCGGTGCGGGCGCCTTCGCTTCGGCGGGCGCGCCACCGAACAGGCTTTTGATCCAGCCGAAGAAGCCGCTCTGTGCCGGAACCGGTGCGCTCACGACGGGCGGCGCGACCGGTGCGGGTGCGGCGACAGGCGCGCGCACCGCTTCGGGCTTGGGCGGAACGACCGGCGCGGGTGCGTCGGGCAGCACGCCCTTGATGACCGGCGTCTGCTTGTTGGTCGGCTCCTGCGAGCGGCGGGTGACGGCCGTCGGGTCTTCGATCTCGTCGGCCATCTTGTAGCTGGCTTCGATGTGATCGAGGCGCGGATCGTCGTGCTTGAGGCGCTCGAGCTTGTAGTTCGGCGTTTCGAGCGTCTTGTTGGGCACCATCAGCACGGTGACGCGCTGCTTGAGCTCGATCTTGGCGATTTCGGGGCGCTTTTCGTTCAACAGGAACGACGCCACTTCGACCGGCACCTGGACGTGCACGGCGGCCGTGTTGTCCTTCAGGCACTCTTCCTGAATGATGCGCAGGATCTGCAGCGCGCTCGATTCGGTGTCGCGGATGTGGCCCGAGCCGCCGCAACGGGGGCAGGGGATCGACGAACCTTCGCTGAGCGCCGGCTTCAGGCGCTGGCGGCTCATTTCCATCAGGCCGAACTTGCTGATCGAGCCGAACTGCACGCGGGCGCGGTCTTGACGCAGCGCATCGCGCAGGCGGCTTTCGACTTCGCGGCGGTTCTTCGACTCGTCCATGTCGATGAAGTCGATGACGATCAGGCCGCCCAGGTCGCGCAGGCGCATCTGGCGGGCCACTTCGTCGGCGGCTTCGAGGTTGGTGCGGGTGGCGGTCTCTTCGATGTCGCCGCCCTTGATGGCGCGGGCCGAATTCACGTCGACCGAGACCAGCGCCTCGGTGTGGTCGATCACGATGGCGCCGCCCGAAGGCAGTTGCACGGTGCGGGCGTAGGCCGATTCGATCTGGTGTTCGATCTGGAAGCGGCTGAACAGCGCCGCGTCGTCGCGGTAGCGCTTCACGCGGGCGGCATGCTCGGGCATGACGTGCGCCATGAACTGCTGCGCCTGGTCGTAGATGTCGTCGGTGTCGATCAGGATGTCGCCGATGTCGTGATTGAAGTAATCACGGATCGCGCGGATCACGAGCGACGATTCCTGGTAGATCAGGAAGGCGCCCTTGCCGCCCTTGGCCGCGCCGTCGATGGCGGTCCACAGCTTGAGCAGGTAGTTCAGGTCCCACTGGAGTTCGGGCGCCGAGCGGCCGATACCGGCGGTGCGCGCGATGATGCTCATGCCCTTGGGGTACTCGAGCTGGTCCATCGCCTCCTTGAGCTCGGCGCGGTCGTCGCCCTCGATGCGGCGCGAAACGCCACCGCCACGGGGGTTGTTGGGCATCAGCACGACATAGCGGCCGGCCAGCGAGATGAAGGTGGTGAGGGCCGCGCCCTTGTTGCCGCGTTCTTCCTTTTCGACCTGGACGGTGAGTTCCTGGCCTTCGCGGATCGCGTCCTGTATGCGGGCCTGGCTGGCCGACACGCCTTCGGCGAAGTACTGCTTGGAGATTTCCTTGAACGGCAGGAAGCCGTGGCGGTCTTCGCCGTAGTCGACGAAACAGGCTTCGAGGCTGGGCTCGACGCGGGTCACGACCGCCTTGTAGATGTTGCCCTTGCGCTGTTCGCGCCCTTCGATCTCGATTTCGTAGTCGAGGAGCTTTTGCCCGTCGACGATGGCCAGGCGCCGTTCTTCGGCTTGCGTGGCATTGATCAGCATCCGCTTCATGATGCGTTGTCCTTATATGTATCGTTCTCTGCAGCCCATGACGGGCCAACGATGCACGGACGACGCCCGCGAAACCAGGGAATTGCCGCTTGGCCCCGGATGCTGTGACTGCCGCGCCAGGCGCGAGCAGGCCTCTCGAGCGTCAGCTCAAGAAGACAGCCGGGGTGGGGGCGCGTGGATGGGCGCGAGCCAGATTCGGTGTTGAGTGGCGATCTTTTCGATCGCCGGTTGCGCAAGGGGGGCGCGCGCTGCGGAAGATCCAATGCCGGAGGCCGCTGGCAGAAGCCAGGTCGGCCAGCGAAGGCATATTTGAATCAGCAGCATCAACACAACAAGGGACTCGCTTCGATCCGCCGGCAGCTTGGAAGCTGCAGGCTGGGTATTCCGTATCGGTGTTTCGTGGGTGTCGGCTTGACTTGGGTGCCGGGCCTGCCACTTTGCGCAATTGCGCGGGGTTTGCAGCTCGGCGCCAAAGCGGCATCGACCTCACAGCATGGTCGTCAGTGCTCTAAACTTCTGTCTAATCAAGCACTTACACGACCGCGCTGGTGAAAAACATTATAGGTGCGAAGCAAAGCCCCGAGACCGCTCCAAATCCCGCAGATCGAAATGCCGGGGCCGAGGCAGGCGCGCACGGGGCCATCAAATTCATCACCGTCGACGCGGAGTCCGCGGGGCAGCGGCTCGACAACTTTCTTTTTCGCCATCTGAAAGGCGTGCCGAAGACGCATGTCTACCGGATCATCCGGTCGGGCGAGGTGCGCATCAACAAGGGGCGCGTCCAGGCTGAGACCCGGATCGAGGTCGGCGACGTGCTCAGGCTCCCGCCGGTGCGGATTTCGCCGCGCGCGGAAGAGGGCGCCACGCCCCCGGCACCTGCCCGTGAGTTTCCGGTGCTGCTCGAAGACGATGCAATTCTGGCCATCGACAAACCCGCAGGCGTGGCGGTGCACGGTGGCAGCGGCGTCAGCTTCGGTGTGATCGAGCAGCTGCGCACGGCGCGTCCGGGCGCCAAATTCCTGGAACTGGTCCACCGGCTGGACCGCGAAACCTCCGGCATCCTGCTGGTCGCCAAGAAGCGCAGCGCCCTGGTCGCGTTGCAGGACCAGTTCCGCGAGCGCGAGACCGGTAAGACCTACCTCGCGCTGGTCGAAGGCGACTGGCCCGCCAACAAGAAGGTGCTCGATGCGCCGCTCGCCAAGTATTTGCTGCCCGACGGTTCCGGCGCCGGTGCCGGCGAACGCCGCGTGCGCGTGGTCGCCAAGGACCATCCCGACGCAATGCGCGCCATCACGCTCGTTCGCGTGCTCGCGCGCCTCACGCTGCCGGGCGACGCCACGCCGCTCTCCCTGCTGGCGGTGACGATCAAGACTGGACGCACCCACCAGATCCGCGTGCACCTGGCCTCGGCCGGCCATGCGATCGCGGGCGACGACAAATACGGCGATTTCGAGCGCCAGCGCGCCTTGCAGAAACTCGGCTTGAAGCGCATGTTTCTTCACGCATGGCGATTGCAGTTCAACCACCCGGCGGGCGGCGAGCGAATTGCGCTGCAAGCCGACCTGCCGCCCGAACTGCATGCGCTGATGCCGCCTTCCGCGCTCCAGGCGCTGGCCCAACACCCCACTCCCACGGCCCATGACTGAACCCTCCGCAAGACCTCCTCGCTTCGACCTGATCGCCTTCGACTGGGACGGCACGCTCTACGACTCCACCCGACTGATCGTGCGCTGCATCCAGGCGGCGGTGGTCGACGTCGGCGGCGCCAAGCCATCCGAGAACGATGCCGCCTGGGTGATCGGCCTGGGCCTGGCCGAAGCGCTCGCACGCGCGGCGCCCGATGTACCGAAGGAAAAGTACCCCGAGCTCGGTGCGCGCTACCGTTACCACTACCTGCAGCACCAGGACGACCTCGTGCTGTTCGATGGCGTGCTGCAGATGCTCGACGCTCTGCGCGCGCGCGGCCACAAGCTGGCCGTGGCCACCGGCAAGTCGCGCCGCGGGCTGAACGAGGCGCTGAAGTCGGTGGCGCTGCGCGACCGCTTCGACGCCTCGCGCACCGCCGACGAGACCTTCGGCAAGCCGCATCCGCGCATGCTGCTGGAGCTGATGGAAGAACTCGACGTGCCCGCCGAGCGCACATTGATGATCGGGGACACCACGCACGACCTGCAGCTGGCGATGAATGCCGGCTGCGCCGGCGTGGGCGTGAGCTACGGCGCGCACGAGCCGGCGAGCTTCGACGAGTTCAAGCCGCTGTTCGTCGCTCACTCGGTGCCCGCGCTCGAAACGTGGCTCCTCGACAACGCCTGAGAATTTCGTCATGAGCGAAGAGCGCATCCCGCTGTGCAATGCCTCGGACCTCGTCGAAGGCGGCCGGGCCGTGCCTTTCGACGTGATTCACGGCGGCGAAACCTGCCGTGCCTTCGCGGTGCGTTTCGAGGGCCAGCCGCATGCGTTTCTCAACCGGTGCAGCCACGTGGCGATGGAAATGGACTTCCAGCCCGACCGCTTCTTCGACGACACCGGCCAGTGGCTGCTGTGCGCCACCCACGGCGCGGTCTACAAGCCCGACACCGGCGAATGCATGGGCGGACCCTGCCGCGGCGGCCTCGTGAAGATCGTGTTGAGCGAACGCGACGGCGTGGTGCACTGGCATACTGACTGGAACCTCCAACCTCTCACCTTCTGACACATGACCGACCCGAATCGCAGGGAACCCGAGGGTTTCGATCCGTTGGAACCGGTAGCTCCCCTCACCACCCCCAAGAACATGGCCCAAGACCCTACACAGCGCCCCGGCTGGGAGCGCGCAACGCTTGAAAAGCTCGCCTTCGCCGCGCTCGGCGAACAGAAGGCCACCCGCCGCTGGAAGACCTTCGTGCGCCTGGCATGGCTCGCGTTCTTCATCTTCCTGGCCTGGTTCGCGCTCTCGCGCAGCACGCCGAGCACCGCCAAGACCACGGCCCACACGGCCGTCGTCGAGATCAAGGGCGAGATCGCAGCGGGCGGCGACGCCAGCGCCGAGTTCGTGGTGGCCGCCATGAAGACGGCCTTCGAGGACGACGGCGCCAAGGGCGTGGTGCTGCTGATCAACTCGCCGGGCGGCAGCCCGGTGCAGGCCGGCATCATCAACGACGAGATCAAGCGCCTGAAGGCCAAGCACAAGAAGCCGGTCTACGCGGTGGTCGAGGAGACCTGTGCTTCGGCCGCTTATTACATTGCGGCCGGCGCCGACAAGATCTTCGTGGACAAGGCCAGCATTGTCGGCAGCATCGGCGTGTTGATGGACGGCTTCGGTTTCACCGGTGTGATGGACAAGGTCGGCGTGGAGCGGCGTCTCCTCACGGCCGGCGAGAACAAGGGCTTCCTCGATCCGTTCAGCCCGATGAGCGATGCGCAGCGCGCACACGCCCAGACGATGCTCAACCAGATCCACGCGCAGTTCATCAATGTGGTGAAGACCGGTCGCGGCGATCGCCTGAAGCTTGACACCCCCGGCCTTTTCAGCGGTCTCTTTTGGAGCGGCGAGCAGGCCGTTGAATACGGCCTGGCCGACCAGCTTGGCAACGTCGATTTCGTGGCACGCGAGGTGATCAAGGCCGAAGAGGTCATCGACTACACCCGCCGCGACAACGTGGCCGAGAAGCTGGCCAAGAAGTTCGGTGCCGCGATGGGCGAAGCCTCGGTGCGTTCGCTGCAGGTCGCGACGCCCGCGCTGCGCTGACGCAGATACGAGTCCTCAGGCCGCTTCGCTGCGCGTGAAGCGGGCCGAGGCGGCCAGCGCCGCGGCAAAGATCACCACCACATAGAGCGCGGCGGTCAGCGAGCTGGCCCGCGCCAGCAGGCCGATCACCGCGGGGCCGGCCATGAATCCCAGATAGGCCACGGCCGACACCGACGCGATGCCGCTGGCGGGCTCGACGCCCGGTATGCGGGCCGAGGCGCCGAACAGGATTGGCACCACGTTCGCAAAACCGACTCCAACGCCCGCGAAGCCGACCAGGGCGAGCCAAGGCAGGTCGGTCAACAGCACCAGTGTCATCGCCGCGGCCGCGAGCACGCCGCTGCCGCGCAGCAGGGCCACCGGCGTGAAGCGGGCCCGCATCGCATCACCGCCGAAACGCGCGGCCGCCATGGCTGCGGAGAAGGCCGCATAGGCGAGCGCCGCCTGCTTCTGCGGGCTGCCGAGCTCCTGCTGCATATAGAGAACGCTCCAGTCGTAGATCGCGCCTTCGGCGATCAAGCCCAGCGCAGCCAATACGCCGAGCACCGCGAGCGGGCCGCGGGGCAGGCGAAAGCTGTGGTCGGCAGTGGCCGTGTCGCCCGTGACGGCCTTGGGCAGCATGCGCGTCGAGGACACGGCGACCAGCAGCACCATCACCGCCGCGACCAGCAGCAGGTGCGTCTGCGCGCCCATGCCCGCCGCAAGCACCGCACTGCCGCTCGCGGCGCCGGCCATGCCGCCGAGGCTGAACATGCCGTGCATGCCGCTCATCAGCGGCGTGCCGCTTTGCATCTCGAGCTGGGCCGCTTCGGTGTTGATGGCCACGTCGAACACGCTGGTGACGAGGCCGAACGCGGCCAGCAGGCCCATCAGCGCGAAGTAGCCCGGCATGGCGATCAGGCCGGCCAGCAGCAGCGCATAGACGCAGCCGGAAAGGGCGGCGATCCGTCGCGGGCCGTGGCGGCCGATCCAGCGGCCCGCGCTGGTCAGGCCGAACATCGCGCCGGCGCCCGCTGCCAGCAGCGCCAGCCCGAGCTGGGCTTCGTCGAGGCCGTAGTGCGCCTTGACCGTGGGGACGTGCACGCCCCAGGTCGCGAAGATGAAGCCGGAAGAAAAGAACTGCGCGCGCGAGGCCCAGCGCGTGCCGGCGGTCACCACCCCCATCGTCAGCGCCCGATCGCGAACACGGCGGGCAGGCGTTCGTCGGTTGCGGTCTGCGGCTTGGCGCGCCAGGATTTCACGGTCTCGCTGCGCACATGGGCGGTGGCGAGGGTCAGGCCGCGCGCGACGGCGAGGCGGGTGTTTTGGTGCATTGTTTGAACCAGTGCCTGCAACAAGGCGGCGTTGCGGTAGGGCGTTTCGATGAAGAGCTGCGTCTGGCCGGTCTTGAGGGCGATCGCTTCGAGCTCGCGGATGCGGGTCTGGCGCTCGCTCGCGTCCTGCGGCAGGTAGCCGACGAAGGCGAAGTTCTGGCCGTTCAGGCCGCTCGCGGCCAGCGCCAGCAGCAGCGAGACCGGGCCGGTCAGCGGGACCACGGTGATCCCCAGGTCGTGCGCGGCGCGCGCCACCGAGGAGCCTGGGTCGGCCACCGCCGGCATGCCGGCTTCGCTCAACAGGCCGATGTCGTGGCCTTCGAGTGCGGCCGCCAGCAGCGGCCGGGCGTCGAACTGGCCGGCGTGATCGCCTTTCTTGTGCACTTCGCGCGGCAGTTCCTGGATGGTCTGCGCTTGCAGCGGAGCGGCCAGCGGCGCGACCGCGTCGATGCGCTTGAGGTAGGCGCGGGCGGATTTCGCGTTCTCGCAGATCCAGTGCGTGATGCCGGCGGCCACCTGCAGAGTGCCGAGCGGCAAGGCGTCCTGCAGCGGAGCCTGGATGTCGCAGCCGAAATCGAGCGGCGCGGGGACGAGGTAGAGCTTGCCGTGGGTCACAGGAGTTCGATCCCCGCGGCGCGCAGCATCTGGCAGGTGCGGATCAGCGGCAGGCCGACCAGGGCGGTCGGGTCGTCGCTGTCGATGGCGTTCAGGAGGGCGATGCCAAGGCCTTCGCTCTTGGCGCTGCCGGCGCAGTCGTAGGGCTGTTCGGCCTGGAGGTAGCGCTCGATGGCGGCGTCGCTGAGCTCGCGGAACACGACGCGCACCGGCGCCAGGTCGCGCTGCACGAAGCCCGTGGCGTGGCAGACGACGGCGACGGCCGTCTGGAAGATCAGCGTCTGGCCGCGCATCCGGCGCAATTGGGCGGTGGCGCGGACGTGGTCGCCGGGCTTGCCTAGCGCTTCGCCGGCGAGGTCGGCCACCTGGTCGGAGCCGATGACCACCGCTTCGGGAAAGCGGGCGGCGACGGCGTTGGCCTTTTCGAGGGCAAGGCGTTCGGCGAGGGCGCGGGGTGTTTCACCGGCCAGCGCCGTTTCATCGACTTCCGGGGCGTGCACATCGAAGGGCAGGCGCAGGCGGTTCATCAGTTCGCGGCGATAGCGCGAGGTCGAGGCGAGGATCACGGGGCGTTGCATGGAGACGATTGTGCGTGAGCCGCGCAAGAAACCTTCTGATGAGCACTATGTAAGTGAAGCGCCTGGCAAGCTAGACTGGCGCGGATGAAGAGAGAATTTGCCCCCGAACGGCTCGACGTGGTCGGCTTCGCCGCCGCAGCCGGAACCCTGAATGCCGCCGACCCGGTCCCCAATTACGTGCGACTTGTCGCCGAACTGGCGGATCCTGCCGCCAACGCTGTCGTCCACTGGGAAGCCACCGGCGAGGAGCGCCCGGGCGCCGACGGCAAGGCCGCGCCCTGGCTGCACCTGGAAGCCGAGGCGGTCGTTCCGCTGACGTGCCAGCGCTGCCTGGCGCCTGTGGAGACGGAGCTCGTGGTGGACCGCTGGTTCCGTTTCGTCGCCGACGAGGCCACGGCGGAAGCCGAAGACGAGGAATCCGACGAAGACCTGCTGGTCGCCAGCCGGGATTTCGACCTGCACACCCTGATCGAGGACGAGTTGTTGATGGAAATTCCCGTCATGCCCGTCCACGACGTCTGCCCCGAGCCGGTTCGCCTGTCGTCCAGCGACGATGATTTCCGCGCGGCCGAGGAAGCCAAGCCGAACCCGTTCGCGGTGCTCGGAGCGTTGCGTTCGCGCAAGCCGGAAGAGGGCAAGTAGCCCTTTCCCGGCGCCTAGGCTATAATCATGGGCTTCGCGCGCGCCGCCGTGAGCAGCGATACAGACAAGGGCATTCCATACATGCCACGCACTTTTTTGTATTGCCACCGCTTGAGCCCGTATCCAGTCACTCACCTAACAGTCCAGGAGCCATCATGGCCGTCCAGCAAAACAAGAAGTCGCCTTCCAAGCGCGGCATGCACCGTTCACACAACGCACTGGTCGTGCCCGGCATCGCCGTGGAGCCGACCACTGGCGAAACGCACCTGCGCCACCACATCAGCCCGAACGGTTTCTACCGTGGCCGTCAGGTGCTCAAGAACAAGTCCGAAGCCTGATCTCGCACTCCAAGGCCAAGGCCCGAAGCTACTTTTCCTGTAGCGTCGGGCCTTTGTTTTGATGGCTACGCCTTCTTCTCCCGAATTCACTGCTGCGCCTTCCGCAATCACGCTCGCCGTGGATTGCATGGGAGGCGACCATGGGCCGCGCGTCACGCTCGCGGCCTGCCGCGCGTTTCTCGAGCGGCACAGCGAAGCCTCGTTGCTGCTGGTCGGTGCGCCGGCCGCGCTGGCGGGGTTCGCCGCACATCCGCGCGCCCGCATCGTTGCTGCCAGCGAAGTGGTGGGCATGGACGACCCCATTGAAATCGCGCTGCGCAAGAAGAAGGACTCTTCGATGCGTGTCGCGATCCAGCAGGTCAAGGACGGCGCCGCCCAGGCGGCCATTTCCGCCGGTAACACCGGCGCCTTGATGGCGATCGCGCGCTACCTGCTCAAGACGCTGGACGGCATCGATCGCCCCGCGATCGCCCCGCAACTCCCGAATGCAAAGGGGGGCGCGACCACGGTGCTCGATTTGGGTGCGAACGTCGATTGCGACGCCGAGGACCTGCTTCAGTTCGCTGTGCTCGGTTCGGCGCTGGTTTCGGCGCTGACCGGGAACGAGGCCCCTTCGGTCGGCCTGCTTAATATTGGCGAAGAAGCCATCAAAGGTAGCGAAACGATCAAAAAGGCGAGCCAACTGCTGCGTACGGCTGCCAATTCCAAGGATTTGAACTTCTACGGCAATGTTGAAGGCAACGATATTTTCAAGGGAACGACCGACATCGTCGTCTGTGACGGCTTCGTCGGAAATGTCGCGCTGAAGGCCAGTGAAGGCGTTGCTTCGATGATCGGGGAGTTCATTCGTGTCGAATTCTCGCGAAGCATTTTCACGAAGATTGCGGCAATTGTTGCTTACCCGGTTCTAAAAGCGTTCAAAAGCCGTCTGGATCACCGTCGGTACAACGGGGCCGCCTTGTTGGGCCTGCGCGGCCTGGTTTTCAAGAGCCATGGCTCGGCCGACGAAGTGGCTTTCGGACATGCGCTGGATCGCGCTTATGATGCCGCTCGCAACAACCTGCTCGATCGCGTGCGGGCCCGCATCGCCCACGCCGCGCCTTTGCTCGCGCGGCAGGAACCGGCGGTGCCGGTCGACGCGACGGCCCTTCACGTTTGATGACCCCTTTTTCACGCATCACCGGCACCGGCAGCTATCTGCCCCCACGCCGCGTGACCAATGACGATCTCGCCAAGGAACTGGCGACGCGCGGCATCGAAACCTCCGATCAGTGGATCGTCGAGCGCACCGGCATCCACGCGCGTCACTTTGCCGCGCCGGATGTTGGCAGCAGCGACCTCGGCCTTGAGGCTGCGAAGCACGCGCTCGAAGCGGCAGGCCGCAAGCCCAGCGATGTCGACCTGATCATCGTCGCGACCTCGACGCCCGACATGGTGTTCCCGTCGTCGGCTGCCATCCTCCAGAACAAGCTCGGCATTGCCGGCTGTCCGGCGTTCGACGTCCAGGCGGTCTGCAGCGGCTTCGTCTACGCGCTGACCGTGGCCGACGCCATGATCCGCACCGGCTCTGCACGCTGTGCACTGGTGATCGGCGCGGAAGTGTTCTCCCGCATCCTCGATTTCAACGATCGCACCACCTGTGTGCTGTTCGGCGATGGCGCGGGCGCCGTGGTGCTCGAGGCCAGCGACGAACCCGGCATCCTGTCGAGCGACCTGCATGCGGACGGCAAGCACGTCGGCATCCTCTGCGTGCCGGGCCATGTGTCCGGTGGCAATGTGCTGGGCACGCCGCTGCTGCACATGGACGGCCAGGCCGTCTTCAAGCTGGCGGTCCGGGTGCTCGAAGAGGCGGCGCGCACCGCGTTGGCCAAGGCTGGCAAGACCGATGCCGACATCGACTGGCTGATTCCGCACCAGGCCAACATCCGCATCATGGAAGGCACGGCCAAGAAGCTGAAGCTGCCGCGCGAGAAGCTGATCGTCACCGTCAACGAGCACGGCAACACCTCGGCCGCCTCGATTCCGCTGGCGCTCGACGAAGCGGTGCGCTCCGGCAAGGTGAAGAAGGGCGAAACCCTCATGCTCGAAGGCGTGGGCGGCGGTTTCACCTGGGGCGCCGTGCTATTGAATCTGTAGCGTGTTGCGGCCCTCGTCGGGGTTGTGGTGCGATATGACGCATAGAACAATGAAATCCTTTGCTTTTGTTTTTCCGGGTCAGGGCTCGCAGGCTGTCGGCATGCTCGACGCCTGGGGCAACCATCCGGCCGTGGCCGAGACGCTGCGCGAAGCCTCCGAAGCGCTGGGCGAAGACGTCGGCGCGCTGATCAAGAACGGTCCGAAGGAAGAGCTGGCGCTCACCACCAACACGCAGCCGGTGATGCTGGTCGCCGGTGTCGCGGCCTGGCGGGCCTGGTTGTCCGAAGGCGGTGCAACGCCTTCCGTCGTGGCCGGTCATTCGCTGGGCGAGTATTCGGCGCTGGTGGCTTCGGGTGTGCTGACGCTGGCGCAAGCCGCGCCGCTGGTGCGTTTTCGTGCGCAAGCCATGCAGCAGGCGGTGCCCGTCGGTGTCGGCGCCATGGCCGCCGTGCTGGGCATGGAGTCCGGCAAGGTCGTGGCAGGCTGTGCTGAAGCGACGGCCTCCTTCGGCGCAGGCAGCGCTGAAATCGTCGAAGCCGTGAATTTCAACGATCCGGCGCAGACCGTGATCGCCGGCAGCAAGGCTGCTGTCGACAAGGCCTGTGAGTTGCTCAAGGCCAATGGTGCCAAGCGCGCGCTGCTGCTGCCCGTTTCGGCGCCTTTCCATTCGAGCCTGATGAAGCCAGCCGCCGAGGCGCTGCGCGAAAAGCTCGCCACCCTCACGCTTGCCGCGCCGCAGATTCCGGTGTTGAACAACATTGACGTGGCCGTCGAGACCGACCCGGACCGCATCCGCGACGCCCTGGTGCGCCAGGCAGCCGGCCCGGTTCGCTGGGTCGAGAGCGTGCAGGCCTTGAAACTGCGCGGTGTAGGCGCCATCATCGAGTGCGGGCCCGGCAAGGTGCTGGCCGGCATGGTCAAGCGCATCGCTCCCGATCTCGAAGCTGCGTCGGTGTACGACCCGGCGACGCTCGCGGGCACCCGACAATCGCTCGCCGGCTGAACGGCGCAAGGCCCCGATACTTTTTATATGAGCATTCCCAAATTCGAAGGGCAAGTCGCCCTGGTCACCGGCGCATCGCGCGGCATCGGCGCGGCGATTGCGCTTGAGCTGGCGCAACGCGGCCTCAAGGTGGTCGGCACCGGTACTACCGAGGACAGCGCGGCGAAGATCACTTCGGCACTGAGCGCGTTCGACGGCCGAGGCCGTGCACTGAATGTGAACGACGCCGCCGCCGTCGAAGCGCTGATCGACGAGATCGTCCAGGCCTACGGCGCGATCCACGTGCTGGTCAACAACGCCGGCATCACGCGCGACACGCTCGCCATGCGCATGAAGGATGACGACTGGGATGCGGTGCTCGACACCAATCTCAAGGCCGTGTTCCGCCTTTCGCGCGCGGTGATCCGCCCGATGATGAAGCAGCGCTACGGCCGCATCATCAGCATCACGAGCGTGGTGGGCGCCTCCGGCAATGCCGGCCAGGCCAACTACGCCGCCGCCAAGGCCGGCGTCGCGGGCATGACCCGCGCCCTGGCCCGCGAACTGGGCAGCCGCAACATCACCGTCAACTGCGTCGCGCCGGGCTTCATCGAAACCGACATGACGGCGAGCCTCCCCGAGGCGCAGCAACAAGCACTTCTGCAACAGATCCCGCTGGGGCATCTGGGCAAGCCGGCCGACATCGCGCATGCGGTGGCGTACCTCGCATCGCCCCAGGCGTCCTACGTGACCGGGCAGGAGTTGCATGTGAATGGCGGCATGCACATGTAGCCGCAAGGCGCAATCTTTCCCGTACCGGGGGTGAGGCAAATGCCACAATCCGCCCGGCTAAAATCCACCGATTACCTACAACCCTCAGAGGGAACCAAATGAGCGATATCGAAGCACGTGTCAAGAAAATCATCGCCGAGCAACTCGGCGTGGAAGAGTCCCAAGTGACGAATGAAAAGGCTTTCGTGGCCGACCTCGGCGCTGACTCGCTCGACACGGTCGAACTCGTGATGGCACTCGAAGACGAGTTCGGCATCGAGATCCCCGATGAAGATGCCGAGAAGATCACCACGGTGCAAAACGCCGTCGACTACGCCACCAAGAATCAAAAGGCCTGATTGGCCAGCTGACACTGCGACTGCGGCCGGCGGCTTTTTCCTGAACCGCACGCGCCGACCAGCAACTGTTCAGCGCTTCCAGAAAGGTTTGCCGGCATGACCAAACGCCGCGTCGTCGTGACCGGACTCGGTTGCATCGCTCCTGTCGGAAACACCGCAACCGAATCCTGGGCCAACCTGTTGGCCGGGAAGTCGGGCATTGCGAACATCACCGCGTTCGATGCAAGCGCCTTCGCCTGCAAGTTCGCCGGTGAGGTGAAGGGTTTCGACATCACCCAATACATCTCGGAGAAGGAAGCGCGTCACATGGACCGCTTCATTCATCTGGGGCTTGCCGCCGCCATCCAGGCGGTGCAGGACAGCGGACTGCCAACCGGCGAAGCGCTGTCCTATGAAGAGGCCGTTCGCATCGGCTGCAACATCGGTTCGGGCATCGGCGGTCTGCCGATGATCGAACAGACGCATGGCGAATACGCGAGCCGCGGCCCGCGCCGCATTTCGCCGTTCTTCGTGCCGGCGTCGATCATCAACATGATCTCGGGCCACGTGTCGATCAAGTACGGCTTCAAGGGCCCGAACATCGCCGTCGTGACCGCCTGCACCACGGGCCTGCATGCCATCGGCACGTCGGCACGCATGATCGAGTACGGCGATGCCGACGTCATGATCGCCGGCGGTGCCGAGTCGACCATTTCGCCGCTCGGCATCGGTGGCTTCACCGCGCCTCGCGCGCTGAGCACGCGCAACGACGATCCCGCCACGGCCTCGCGTCCGTGGGACAAGGATCGCGACGGCTTCGTGCTGGGCGAGGGCGCCGGCGTGCTGGTGCTCGAGGAGTACGAGCATGCCAAGGCGCGCGGCGCCAAGATCTATGCGGAAGTCGCGGGCTTCGGCCTGACCGGCGATGCGTATCACATGACCGCGCCTGACGTCGACGGCCCCCGCCGTTCGATGGCAATGGCACTGGCCAACGCAGGTGTCAATGCCGACCAGGTCCAGTACCTGAACGCGCACGGCACCTCGACGCAGATCGGCGACCTCAACGAGACCAACGCGGTCAAGCTCGCCTTCGGCGATCACGCGAAGAAGCTCGTCGTGAATTCGACCAAGTCCATGACCGGCCACCTGCTGGGCGGCGCGGGCGGCATCGAATCGGTGTTCACGGTGCTTGCGCTGCATGAGCAGAAGAGCCCGCCGACCATCAACATCTTCAACCAGGATCCGGAGTGCGATCTCGACTACTGCGCCAACGAGGCGCGCGATCTGAAGATCGATGTCGCGGTCAAGAACAACTTCGGCTTCGGCGGCACCAACGGTACGCTGGTGTTCAAGCGCGCTTGAGCATTGCTCTCTCATGCACAGCGCGCCGTCGGTGACCTATCCGGTGGGGCGCTCACGCGGCGCAACCCGGATTCTTGTCGTTCTCTGGACCCTGGGCGCATGCTGCGCAGGCGCATCCTGCTATCTCTTCGATAGCGCTGGATGGCGCCAGCTGCTGCTGGTTCTCAGCGTCGTCTTCTCGGGCGTTGCCGCGGGCTTCGGCTTGCGGCGCGATGGCGCTGCCACGCTGCATTTCGACGGACTCCATTGGTCCCTGACGGGGGCCGATCCGACCCGTGGCGTTCGTGCGGCGCGGGCCAAGGTCGCGCTCGATTTCCAATCGCTGATCCTGGTCAGGCTTTCGGAGCCGGGTCGCGCTGCGCGCTGGGTCTGGCTTGAGCAGCGATCCATGCCGGAGCGCTGGCGCGACGTGCGCCGCGCGGTCTATGCGCGCGCGCCGGCTGCCGAGCCTGCGGGCGATCCCTGGGACGGCACCTGCCGACGCGCCCTGAAACCCCGTCGATGACAACTTCTCCCCCGCCTGTGCCACCGGAGTCCGGCCTGACCGACGCGTCGGCCGAGGCGCCGCGCCCGGGCGAGGTCGATTTCCAGCTGGTCCAGCGCACGGTCGCGGGCGACCAGAAGGCCTTCGAGCTCCTGGTCATCAAGTACCAGCGCCGCATCGAGCGGCTGATCGGCCGCATGGTGCGCGATGTCGACCTGGTCGAGGACATCGCGCAGGAAACCTTCATCCGCGCCTACCGCGCGCTGCACCAGTTTCGCGGCGAGGCGCAGTTCTACACCTGGCTCTACCGGATCGCTGTCAACACCGCCAAGAAGGCGCTGGTGGACATGAAGCGCGATCCGACCATCTCCGAAAGCGCGCTGCGGCCGTCTTCTGACGACGACGATGAAACTTACCGTCCCGGAAACGAACCAATCAGCGACGAAACCCCCGAATCGGTCATGGCGGCGAATGAAATCGCCAGCGCCGTCGAGGCAGCCATGGACGCGCTCCCAGCCGAGTTGCGCCAGGCAGTCACGCTGCGCGAGATCGAGGGGATGAGTTACGAAGAGATTGCCGAGGTCATGGATTGCCCTATCGGCACGGTGCGCTCGCGTATTTTCCGGGCGCGCGAAGCCATTTCGGCCAGGGTCAAACCGCTTCTGGACAACCAGTCCGGCAAGCGTTGGTAAGTAAGCAGGTGAATGAAATGAATCAGATGATGACGGTTCGGGAACAGGTGTCCGCACTTGCGGATGGTCATTTGCAGGGCGAGGCGTTCGCGCAGGCGATCGAAGCGGTCTGCACCGAAAGCGATTCGCGCGCGGCCTGGCACACCTACCACGTGGTGGGCGATGTGCTGCGTTCGGGCTCCCATTCGGCGTGCAGCGACAGCTCGGCGTTCCTCGCGCGTTTCCAGCAGCGACTCGCCGTGGAGCCAGTGGTTGCGATGCCGGCGCTGGTGCCAGTTGCCGCACCGGCCGCGGTCCAGGTCCAGCGCAGGGCCGATGCGGCCAACGAGCCGGTCTTCCGTTGGAAGCTGATGGCAGGCGCCGCGTCGATGGTCGCCGTGGCGGCCATCAGCTGGACGCTGATCGGCAACGGCACCTCCGGTTCGCAGGCTGGTGCGCAGATCGCGGCCCAGCAGCAGCCCGCGGTGAATTCGGTCCTGGCGGCAGCGGCCGTCAACAGCCAGCAGCCAGCCAGCGCCACGCTGACGCCCACGCGCGTGATGGTCGGAAACGGCAATCCGCAGGTCATGCTGCGCGATCCGCGCCTCGATCAATTGCTCGAAGCGCACCAGCAGGCTGGCGGTGCTTCGCAAATGCCTTCCGGTTTCCTGCGCAACGCCACCTTCGAGGGACCTACGCGCTGATGGCGCGTCCGTAACTGCCCGCAATGACCGTTCAGATGCCGATCTCCGCACGCGCGTTCGTGCTTGTGTTTGCAGCCTTCTGCTTCGTGCAGGTTGCCACCGCACAAAACCGCTCCGGCCCGGCGACCGCCAAGGGTGCGGCTGCGGCGCAGACGGACGAACCACCGGCGATGAGCGTGGCCGACTGGCTGCAGCGCATGCACACCGGCGCGCGGCAACGGAACTACGTGGGCACCTTCGTGGTGTCGGCGCCGGGCGGCGACCTGTCGAGCGCGCGCATCTGGCATGTGCGCGACGGCGATCATCAGATCGAACGCATCGAGGCGCTCTCGGGACCGCCGCGCTCGACCTTCCGGCGCAATCGCAATGTCATGACCTTCCTGCCCGAGGCAAAGGTCGTGAAGGTCGAGAAACGCGAGAACCTCGATCTTTTTCCCAACCTGCCGGACAAGACCGATTCGTCGATCGGCGATTTCTACGACGTGCGCGCGATCGGCAAGGACCGCGTGGCCGGTTTTGACGCCGACGTGGTGCAGCTGGTGCCGCACGATGGCCTGCGTTTCGGCTACCGCATCTGGAGCGAGCGCCGCTCGGGCCTGGTGGTGAAGCTGCAGACCATCGACAGCGAATCGCGGGTGGTGGAGCAGTCGGCGTTCTCCGAACTGCAGCTCGATGCGCCGGTGAAGGCACAAGCCCTGGCGCAGATGATGACCAACACCTCGGGCTACCGCATCGAGAAGCTGGAGCTCGAGCGCACCTCGGCACAGGACGAAGGCTGGACGCTCAGCACGCCCGTGGCGGGCTTCAAGCCTCGCAGCTTCTTCCGCCGGCCGACCGCCGGTGGCGACAAGTCGAAGCAGGATGCGGCAACGGTCCAGTGGACTTTCTCGGATGGCCTGGCCTCGGTGTCACTTTTCATCGAGCGCTACGATGCCGCGCGTGCGCCGCGCGACGGCGTGCTGACCATCGGTGCGACCAATGCGATCCGTCGGCGATTGCCCGAGCCTGCGAGCGACTGGTGGCTGACCGCGGTGGGCGAGGTGCCGCAGCAGACGCTCAACGCTTTTGCCCAGAGTCTCGCCCGCACGCGCTGATGGCCGGCCGTTGAAGCGCGGATGGCGCTGAACCAAGCACGCAGCGCCCACTCATAGCCTTTGTTGTTCTAGCCGCTCTCCTCTCTGTTCTTTTGAAAGAAAACCGATGATGTTCAAAGTCGAGGGACACAAGCTTCGTTCCGGTGTGCTGGCTTTCGCGCTCGCACTGACAACCGGGGCCACCTTCCTTCCCGTCGAGCCTGTCCATGCGCAGACGCGCACGCTGCCCGACTTCACCGATCTGGTCGACCAGGTCGGCCCCTCCGTCGTCAACATCCGCACCGTCGAGAAGGTCGCGCAGCGCGGCGCCGGCAACGGCGAGATGGACGAGGAGATGCAGGAATTCTTCCGTCGCTTCTTCGGGCAGCCCGCACCGGGCACGCCGCGCCAGGGGCCGCGTCCCAACAGGCCGCAGCAGCCCCAGGAAGAGGAGCGCCCGCGCGGTGTCGGCTCCGGCTTCATCCTGACGGCCGACGGCTATGTCATGACCAACGCGCACGTGGTGGAAGACGCCTCCGAGGTGATGGTCACACTGCCCGACAAGCGCGAGTTCAAGGCCAAGATCATCGGCGCCGACAAGCGCTCCGACGTTGCTGTCGTCAAGATCGAAGCCACCGGCCTGCCTGCGGTGAAGGTGGGCGACATCTCCAAGCTGCGCGTCGGCGAATGGGTGATGGCTATCGGTTCGCCCTTCGGCCTGGAGAACACCGTCACGGCCGGCATCGTGAGCGCCAAGCAGCGCGACACCGGCGAGTACCTGCCGTTCATCCAGACCGACGTGGCCATCAATCCCGGCAACTCGGGCGGTCCGCTGATCAACATGCGTGGCGAAGTGGTGGGCATCAACAGCCAGATCTACTCGCGCTCGGGCGGCTTCATGGGCATCTCGTTCTCGATTCCGATCGACGAGGCGATCCGCGTGAGCGACCAGTTGCGCACCTCGGGTCGCGTGTCCCGCGGCCGCATCGGCGTGCAGATCGACCAGGTCACGAAGGATGTGGCCGAAGCCATTGGCCTGGCCAAGGCGCAGGGCGCGCTGGTGCGTGGCGTCGAAGCCGGATCGCCGGGTGAGAAGGCCGGCGTGGAGCCGGGTGACGTCATCACCAAGTTCGACGGCAAGGCCATCGAGAAGCCGAGCGACCTGCCGCGCCTGGTGGGCAACACCAAGCCCGGCACGAAGAGCACGCTCACGGTGTTCCGTCGCGGCAACTCGCGCGACCTGAGCGTGACCATTGCCGAGATCGAGCCCGACAAGCCTGCCAAGCGTGCGTCCGATCGCGACGAACCGGCACCGAAGCCTTCGGCTTCCGCAGCTGCCAAGTCGCTCGGCCTCGCCGTCAGCGACCTCAACGATGCGCAGAAGAAGGAGCTCAAGCTCAAGGGCGGCGTGAAGGTCGATACCGCCACTGAAGGTGCTGCGCGAGCAGGCCTACGCGAAGGCGACATCATCCTGGCCGTGGGCAACACCGAGGTGGCCAACACCCGCGAGTTCGAGTCGGCGCTGGCCAAGGCCGACAAGAGCAAGGCGCTCAGCGTGCTGTTCCGCCGTGGCGACTGGGCGCAATACGCCCTGATCCGTCCCGCACGCTGATACGGCGCTGCCGTCAAGTGGCCCCACCCGGCAGTCGGGTTTGGGGCCGTTTTTTTGAGGCGTTTACGACGTTCGGGTGCGGATCCCTAAAAAAATCTGAGGGTCCAAAAGCCTCGATTTTGGTTTGCGAACACTAACTTTCTGGAAGGCTAAGGACGGTTTTCGGTAGAATAGAGCACTCGCGGCGGCCGGTCAGCGCATAAGGAGTGCAACGACCTTCACGATGCGAGATGTCAGACCGCAGTCCACCGGTGCTCCACAGATCGCCCACAAGTTGTTCAGTGAGTGCTCCACCGATCCTGTGGATAACCTGTTCGTATCTTTGATGTTGTGGACCCGCAACGAGCCCTTTGGACCCTGTTCCCGGATGTACGTGCCTCCCTTTTTGCCTACAATGAAGTTCCAACTACTGCAGTTGCCATTGCTTGTTGGTTCAGGGCGCGTCTCCAGAAGACGCGCCCTTTTTTCTTGCCCGCTCACTGCTGGGCACGAGCCAATTCAAGTACTTAAGCGTTCCCGTTGATGAATCACATCAGAAATTTTTCGATCATTGCGCACATCGATCACGGCAAGTCGACGCTCGCAGACCGTTTGATCCAGCGTTGCGGCGGCCTCGCCGAACGCGAGATGGAAGCGCAGGTGCTCGACTCGATGGACATCGAAAAAGAGCGTGGGATAACCATCAAGGCACAGACCGCTGCGCTGCACTACAAGGCACTCGATGGGCAGGTCTACAACCTCAATCTGATCGACACGCCGGGCCATGTCGACTTCTCTTATGAAGTGAGCCGCTCGCTGTCGGCATGCGAAGGCGCGCTGCTCGTCGTCGATGCATCGCAAGGTGTCGAAGCGCAGACGGTGGCCAACTGCTACACCGCGCTCGACCTCGGCGTCGAAGTGGTGCCGGTGCTCAACAAGATGGATCTGCCGAACGCCGATCCCGAGAACGCACGCACCGAAATCGAAGACGTGATCGGCATCGACGCGACCGATGCGATTCCGTGCTCCGCCAAGACGGGCCTCGGCATCGACGAGATCCTCGAAGCGATCGTGCACAAGATGCCTGCACCGCGCGGCAACCCCGACGGCCCGCTGCGCGCGATGATCGTCGACAGCTGGTTCGATCCGTACGTCGGCGTCGTCATGCTGGTGCGCGTGGTCGACGGCCGGCTGGTGAAGGGCGAGCGCATCAAGATGATGGCGTCGGGCGCCATGTACAACGCCGACAACATCGGCGTCTTCACGCCGGCCACCCAACCGCGCACTTCGCTCGAAGCGGGCGAGGTGGGCTTCATCATCGCGGGCATCAAGGAGTTGCAGGCGGCCAAGGTCGGCGACACCGTCACGCTGATCAAGGCGGGCACGGGCGGCGCGGCCGCGACGGCCACCGAGGCGCTGCCGGGCTTCAAGGAAATCCAGCCGCAGGTGTTTGCCGGTCTCTACCCGACCGAAGCCAGCGAGTACGACTCGCTGCGCGACGCGCTCGAAAAACTCAAGCTCAACGATTCGTCGCTGCGCTACGAACCCGAGGTGAGCCAGGCGCTCGGTTTCGGTTTTCGCTGCGGCTTCCTCGGCTTGCTGCACATGGAAATCGTGCAGGAGCGGCTGGAGCGCGAGTTCGACCAGGACCTGATCACGACCGCGCCCAGCGTGGTCTACCAGGTGGTGCGCAACGACGGCGAAGTCATCATGGTCGAGAACCCGTCCAAGATGCCCGACGTCGGCAAGATGAGCGAGATCCGCGAGCCGATCGTGACCGTGCATCTCTACATGCCGCAGGAATACGTCGGCGCCGTCATGACACTGGCCAACCAGAAGCGCGGCGTGCAGATGAACATGGCCTACCACGGCCGCCAGGTCATGCTGACCTACGAGATGCCGCTCGGCGAGATCGTGCTCGACTTCTTCGACAAGCTGAAGTCGGTCAGCCGCGGCTATGCCTCCATGGACTACGAGTTCAAGGAATACCGCGCGTCCGACGTGGTCAAGGTCGACATCCTCCTGAACGGCGAGAAGGTCGACGCGCTGTCCATCATCGTGCACCGCACCCAGTCGCAGTACCGCGGCCGGGCGGTGGTCTCGAAGATGCGCGAGATCATTTCGCGCCAGATGTTCGACGTGGCGATCCAGGCGGCCATCGGGGTCAACATCATTGCGCGTGAGACAATCAAGGCCCTCCGCAAGAACGTGCTGGCCAAGTGCTACGGCGGCGACATCACCCGCAAGAAGAAGCTGCTCGAGAAGCAGAAGGCGGGCAAGAAAAGAATGAAGCAGATCGGTTCCGTCGAGGTCCCGCAAGAGGCCTTCCTGGCGATTCTGCAAGTCGAAGACTGATCAAAAAATGGCACTCATCACTTCCCTGGTCCTTGCGGTGTTCGCCAGTTATGTCGGCGCCTGGTATTTCGGCGCGATCGAAGGCAACTTCGCATTGCTGCTGTTCGTGGCCACGGTGGTCACCGGCCTCTACTGGCTGGCCGAGCGTTTCTATTTCCTGCCGAAGCGCGAAGCGGCTGCCGCCAAACTCGAGGCCTCGATGGCCGAACGCAATGCGCGACTGGCCGGCCAGGGCATCACCCAGGTCGACACGGCTGACACCAAGGCCAGTGAGCGCCTGCTGATGCAGCCTTGGTGGCTCGATTGGACGGCGGGCCTCTTCCCGGTGATCCTGGTGGTGTTCCTTTTGCGCTCGTTCCTCTACGAGCCTTTCAAGATTCCGTCGGGCTCGATGATGCCCACGCTGCTGACTGGCGACCTGATCCTGGTCAACAAGTTCACCTACGGCCTGCGCCTGCCGGTCCTCAACACCAAGATCACCGCTGGCACGCCCCTCGCGCGCGGCGACGTGGTGGTGTTCCGCTACCCGCCCAAGCCCAGCATGGACTACATCAAGCGCGTGGTCGGCATCCCAGGCGACGAAGTGGCCTACCTGAACAAGAAGCTCACGATCAACGGCCAGCCGGTGTCGAAGGTCGCGGCACCCGACTATCTCGACGGCGAATCGATGCGCCTGCTCAAGCAGTTCGACGAGGATCTCGCGGGCAAGCAGCACAAGATCCTCAACGACGAAGGTGCGCCGTCCTTCGTGCCGGGTGCCAGCGACTTCCCGTTCCGCGAGAACTGCCGCTACTCCGTCGAAGGCGTGGTCTGCAAGGTGCCCGCCGGCCAGTATTTCATGATGGGCGACAACCGCGATAATTCGGCGGATTCGCGTTTCTGGGGCTTCGTTCCGGACAAGAACATCGTGGGCAGGGCCTTCTTCGTCTGGATGAATTTCGGCGATTTCGGCCGCATCGGTCCATTTCAATAAGCAGTCATCAACACTGTTCGAGGGGTAAGAGGGCATGAGAGCAAACCGGTCCATCCGCAGCAGGGCCGCGCACCAGCGCGGCATCTCGTTCATCGGCCTGCTGTTCGTCGCGGCAGTGCTCGGCTGTCTGGGCGTGGTCGTTGCGCAGGTCATTCCGACATTGATCGAATGGCAGGCCATCGACAAGGCCGCCAACAAGGCCAAGGAAGGCACCACGGTGCCTGAAATTCGCGCCATCTTCGATCGCGCCCAGGCCATCGACGACTTCAAGTCGGTCAGTGGCCGGGACCTCGACATCAAGAAGGTCGGTGACAAGGTCGTCGTCTCGTATGCCTACGAGCGCGAGATTCCCTTGTTCGGCCCGGCCTACCTGACGCTCAAGTACAAGGGCGAGACCCGCTGAACGCGGCGCTGAAAAAGGTGGACGGCAGCCTCGTCGCGCTGCAGGCGCGCCTCAAGCACTCGTTCTCCGATACGCGGCTGCTGCAGCTCGCGCTCACGCACCGCAGCTTCTCGGCCGACCACAACGAGCGCCTGGAGTTCCTCGGCGACTCGGTGCTCAACCTGGCGGTATCGCACCTGCTGTACACCCGTCTCGCGGCCCTGCCCGAAGGCGATCTGTCGCGGGTGCGGGCCAACCTGGTCAAGCAGGACACCCTGCATCGGCTGGCGCTCGAACTCCAGCTGTCGCCGCTGCTGCGGCTCGGCGAAGGCGAGGCCCGCTCGGGCGGCCCCAGCCGACCTTCGATCCTGGCCGATGCGCTCGAGGCGCTGATCGGCGCGGTCTACCTCGACGCGGGCTTTTCGGCCGCCGAGGCGCTGGTGCGCCGGCTCTATGAATCGGTCGAGATCAACCCGCGCATGGAAGCGGCGGCCAAGGACCCGAAGACCGAATTGCAGGAATGGCTGCAGGGCCACAAAATGAAGCTGCCGGTGTACCGCGTGGCGGCGACGCTGGGTGCAGCGCACAAACAGACTTTCGATGTCGAGTGCGAGGTGCCCGAGTTGGGCCTTCGCGAACGCGGCATCGGCGGCTCGCGCCGCGCCGGCGAGCAGGCTGCCGCGGCCGCCATGCTGATCCGGCTCAAGGCACGCGGAGCTGCGTGAAATCACAATGAACGACGACGTTATCAATCCAGAAGCCGGGCCCGAAGACACAACAGGCGATGCCGCCGCGGGTGCAGGCGGCCCCCAACACTGTGGCCTCATCGCCATCGTCGGCAAGCCCAATGTGGGCAAGTCGACCCTCCTCAACGCGCTGGTCGGTCAGAAGATAAGCATCACCTCGCGCAAGGCGCAGACCACGCGGCACCGCATCACCGGCATGCGCACGCTGGGTGCGACGCAGTTCGTGTTCGTCGACACGCCGGGTTTCCAGACCCTGCATGCCAACGCGCTGAACAAGTCGCTCAACAAGACCGTGCAGGGCGCGGTCGGCGACGTGGACCTGATCCTTTTCGTGGTCGAAGCCGGCAGCTTCACGCCGGCCGACGAGCGCGTGCTCAAGCTCCTGGGCAAGGGCATTCCGACGGTGCTCCTGGCCAACAAGCTGGACAACGTCCACCGCCGCGGCGACATCGCGCCCTGGCTGCAGACCATGCAGGCGAAGCACGCCTTCGCCGAGTTCGTGCCGATGTCGGCCAAGAATTCGAAAGACGTCGAGCGCCTCTTCGGGATCTGCGAAAAATACCTGCCCGAGCAGCCCTGGTTCTACGCCGAGGACGAACTCACCGATCGCAGCGAGAAATTCCTGGCCGGCGAACTGGTGCGCGAAAAACTCTTCCGCCTGACCGGCGACGAGCTGCCTTACACCTCTACCGTCATCATCGACAAGTTCGAGGAAGAGCCGCCCCAGAAAAAGGGCCAGAAGCGCCTGCTGCGCATCGCCGCCACCATCGTGGTCGAGCGGGACGGCCACAAGGCCATGGTGATCGGCGACAAGGGCGAGCGCATCAAGCGCATCGGCATGGAGACGCGCGTCGAGCTCGAGAAGCTGGCCGACGCCAAGGTGTTCCTCGAACTGTGGGTCAAGGTGCGTTCCGGCTGGGCCGACGACGAGGCCCGGGTCCGGTCGTTCGGCTACGAATGAAGTGGCCGCTGCCCACCGCGTTTCGCATGAACCGGCGTATGTGCTTCATCGCTACGACTGGAGCGAATCGAGCCTGATCCTCGAGGTCTTCACCCGCCACCACGGGCGCATCGCGCTCGTGGCCAAGGGGGCGAAGCGGCCGAGTTCCAATTTCCGGCCCGTGCTGCTGCCCTTGCAGCCGCTGCAGCTCAACTACGGCGGCGACGCCGAAATCCGCACGCTCAAGGGCGCGGAATGGATGGGTGGCCACGTCATGCCGACCGGCGAGGCGCTGCTCTCGGGCTACTACGTCAATGAACTGCTGCTGCGGCTGCTGGCGCGGGACGACGCTCACGAGGCGCTGTTCGACGCCTATGCCGGCGTGGTGCAGGTGCTGGCAGGGGACCATGTCGGGGCCCAGGCAGCAACCCAGGCTGCCGCGCTGCGTGCCTTCGAACTGATCCTGCTGCGTGAAGTCGGCCTGTTGCCTTCCCTCGACGTGCAGACGCTGACCCTGGAGCCGCTCGACGCCGGCGTGCGCTACAGCCTCGTGCCCGAAGCCGGCCTGCGTTCGGCGGCGGACGGGGAGGCCGCGCTGGCTGGCGCCGACTGGCAGGCCCTGCAAGCCGTGCTCGACGACCGCGCCCCCTTCACCGCGACCCTGCGCGAGATCGCCACCATGAACGCCGGCAGCAACAGCGCCCTGCGAAACCAGCTGCGCGCCTTGCTCAACTACCATTGCGGCGTGTCCACGCTGCGAACGCGGCAAATGATGAGAGATCTTCAGGCGCTGTAGGTCCGTTCAAAATCTAGTTTCAAGCCAAAGAAAACCATGAGCCTGGGTGTTCTCGTTTATATCGATAATAAAAAAGAAATTATCGAGGAATTCAATTGGCTCTACAGAAGCATGATATTTTCGAATATCTTTGCCCACGGAGATTTGATTGCTGTCTGCCATCCGGATGCAATTTCCCTGCTCCCGGAAGACAAGAAAATCATCGTTGTCCCAGGTCTTCCATACGCCGAGAAAAACGATGAATGGAGCGGTTATGGCTATATCAATTCCATTGCAAATCTATGCGATCCTGCTGTCCTCGAGATCTGCAGGAAATATGAATTCATCCTGAAAACAGATTGCGATACCTTCGTGACGCCAGCGCTGGCCGAATTCAAGCCTACGGGATTGTGCTTCGGATTCGGAGCCTACGCGTACGAGGAAGAGGTTCGTCGAAAGCTCTCCGAATGCAGTGCCCGCTGGGGGTTCCCTCACTCGGGGCTCCATAACATCGGCGCATCGCTGCTGGGGCCGACGGAGTTTGTGAGCAATTTCATTCTTGCGCAGCTGGATTACTGTCAAAAACTGCTGGATGAAGAATTCCGCAATTACCAGGGCGTGTGGCCGGGGTGGTGCAAAAACGTCCTCACGATGTATGCCGGCGAACTGGCATTGCGCCGCACGTATCCGCAACAATGCTCCCTGGGCCTGCTTGACCATCTTCCTTATTCGAATCGTTTGCTGGGGAGCGACGTCCTGCATATCCACGCGTGGCATACGGATCAATATTGGTCCAAGCATCAATTCCGTGCCGGTAAATACGATCATATGGCGCAGAACGAAATCGATAGGAATACATTGGGCGGATATTGCCATTGGTTGGCTGTCTCCAGCACAGATGACGTCAGGTCGATCACAGGTAGCAATAAAAAAGGATTTTCATGAGCGACTCGGCTTTCGCTGTCCGGAGCGGCATCACTTCGTTGTCGGTCAACCTCAACAAGGTGGCCTTGGTCCGCAACACGCGCCATCTGGGCATTCCGAGCGTTCTGACTGCCGCCAATGCCTGCCTGGCCGCCGGCGCCCAGGGCATCACCGTGCATCCGCGGCCCGACGCGCGTCACATCCGCGCGCACGACGTGAGTGACCTGTCCGCACTGCTCGCCAAGGACTGGCCGGGCATCGAGTTCAACATCGAAGGCAATCCCTTCCACAACCTGATGGACTTCGTGCGCGAACTGCGTCCGCACCAGGCGACCTTCGTGCCCGACAGCGAATCCCAGTCGACCAGCGACCACGGCTGGAGCTTTCCCGACGACGCCGAGCGCCTGCGCCCGCTGATCGCCGAAACCAAGGCGCTGGGCGTGCGCGTCAGCCTGTTCATGGACCCGATCCCCGAGATGATGGCCGCGGTCAAGGCCGTGGGCGCCGACCGCGTCGAGTTCTATACCGAAGGCTATGCCGCATCGCGCGGCACTGCCGACGAAGAGGCCGTGCTCGCGCGCTATGTTGAATCGGCGCGAGCCGCCCAGGCTGCGGGCCTCGGCGTCAACGCCGGCCACGACCTGAGCCGCGACAACCTGACCGCGTTCCTCCGCGCCGTGCGTGGCGTTCACGAAGTCTCGATCGGCCACGCCTTCGTCGCCGATGCGCTCGAACTCGGCTACACCGCCACGACGCGAGAGTACCTGCGCTGCATCAGCGAGGCGCAACAGGCTCGGCCTGCATGATCTACGGCATCGGCACCGACATCTGCGACCTGCGTCGCATCGCCGCGACCTTCGAGCGCCAGGGCGAACGTTTCGCGCGCAAGGTGTTGTGCGACGCCGAATTCGCGGTCTGGCAAGCCCGCAGCGCGCGCTGGCCCAAGCGCGGCCTCAGCTACCTCGCCACTCGTTTTTCCGCCAAGGAAGCCTTCAGCAAGGCCATCGGCCTGGGCATGCGGATGCCGATGACCTGGCGCCTGTGCGAGATCGCCAACCTGCGAAGCGGCAAGCCCGTCATCGTGCTGCACGGCGAGCTCAAGGACTGGTTCGAGGCCAAGGGCCTGACCGCCCACGTCACCGTGACCGACGAAACCGAATACGCCGCGAGCTTCGTCGTGGTGGAACACAAAGACATCAAGAACGACGCATGACCGCGACGACAGGCCGCCATATCCACGCGCCGCTCATCATCGATGTGGCGGGCACCGAACTCAACGACGCCGACCGCCGGCGCCTGGCCAACCCGCTGGTCGGCGGCGTGATCCATTTCGCCCGCAACTGGCAGGACCGCGCGCAGATGACCGCGCTCAACGCCGAGATCAAGGCGATCCGCCCCGACCTGCTGATCTGCGTCGACCATGAAGGCGGGCGCGTGCAGCGCTTTCGCACCGATGGCTTCACGCGCCTGCCGTCGATGCGTTCGCTGGGCGAGCTGTGGATGCGCGATGCCATGCGCGCCACTCAGGTCGCGACGGCGGCGGGGCAGGTGCTTGCCGGCGAACTGCGCGCCTGTGGCGTCGACTTCAGTTTTGCGCCGGTGCTCGACCTGGACTATGGCGGCAGCAGCGTGATCGGCGACCGCAGCTTCCACCGCGACCCGCGCGTGGTGGCGCTGCTGGCCAAGAGCGTGATGCACGGCATGCTGCAGATGGGGATGCGCAACTGCGGGAAGCATTTTCCGGGGCATGGGTTCGTGAATGCCGACTCGCATGTGGAGATTCCGGTCGACAGGCGCAGCCTCAAGGCGATCCTGGGTGACGATGCGCGGCCCTATGACTGGCTGGCGGGTGCGTTGACCGCGGTGATGCCGGCCCACGTGATCTACCCCCGGATCGACAAGCGGCCCGCGGGCTTTTCGTCGAAGTGGTTGAAGGACATTCTTCGCCAGCGGCTTGGATTCGATGGCGCTGTTTTCAGCGACGACCTGAGCATGGAGGCCGGCCGCTATATCGATGGTGAGTTGCTCAGCTACACCGACGCGGTCCTGGCAGCGCTCGACGCCGGCTGCGATCTCGCGCTGCTCTGCAATCAGAGCGTGGGAAGTGGCCGGCCGCTGGATGAATTGCTCGATGGCTTCGGCGCCGCAGCCCGGAGCAATCGCTGGCGACCGGATGGCGGCAGCGAGGCCCGGCGGCGGGCATTGCTGCCGGGCGATGCCGTGCCGATGCGGTGGCAGACACTGGTCGAATCGCCTGGATACGGCGAAGCCCTGCGACGGCTGGTGATCTGAACGTGCCCTGTCGCCTTGCGACTAACGGCTCGTTTTGCGCACAAGCCTGCAGCAGGCGGTCGAAATTCGATGGGGCCTTCCTGTAAAGTCAATCGCCTCTTTCCAACCTCGACGGTGCACCCATGGCACACATTGGCTATTCCTGGCCGACATTTGATGTCCTGACTCAGCATGTCATCAAGACCATCAACCCCCAACGCATCCTGGACATCGGGGCGGGCGGCGGCAAGTATGGGGCGCTGCTCAAAGATGTCGTGCCCGAATGCGAATTGACGGCGCTCGAATGCGACGAGGCTGCGTTTCCCCAACTGCGCGAGGTTGGTTACCACCACATTCTTCCCATCACCGCGGACAAGCTCTATGAGCGAGCCGGTGACCTCTACGATGTGGTCATCCTGGGCGACGTCATCGAACACATGCTTCATTCACAGGGGCGCGACCTGCTGGAGTTCCTCAACTACAGGGCGCGTTATATCGTCATCTCGACGCCCGAGTGCATGCCCATGAGTCGCCCCGTGTTCTTCGAGGGCCACAATTCGCTCTGGCGTCCGGATTCGTTCGCCTGGCATGACTATTGGGCGCACCAGCAATGCGGGATGATGCATTTCTACCTGTTGAGGGGGCATGACAACTGGGCGGGTCCGGCACTGGCTGAGGTCGTCGCTGCAGCCAACACGGCCGGCATCTTCAACCAGCACACCGAGACGAAGCAGCAGCCCGTGGATCTGAGGATTCACGACACGCGCTACAAGGAGCCCATCGACGAGCGCCAAGTGATGCTGTTCCGTCCCCTTTGATCTCCAAGTAGTCTCTCGCGCAAGAATTCACCATCTATGGCGGACATCGAAAAAATCTCTCTGAGGGATATCGACATCATCGTTTCGTACCGGGAAGCGAACGAGGAACGACGCGAGAACCTCTATGCCGTTCTGGCGCATCTTGCGTACACCTATTCCGACTACCGGCTCTGGCTGATGGAGGCTGCGGCATTGCCGAGCTTCGACTGGCAGCGATTGAAGGACCCGAAGATCCGGCACGTCTTCATTTCGCACGAAGGCCCGTTCCCCAAGTCGATGCTCTACAACGTCGGCGTGCGTCTGTCACGCAGCCCTGTCATCTGTTTCCACGACGCCGATTCGCTGGCAAGGCCGGTGATCCTGCGGCACTGCGTCGATGCATTGCTCGATGGCCAGAACAGCGATGTGCTCTGCCCCTACTGGAACGTCATCAACGTGTCCGGGGCGCTCAAGCAAAGTTTCATGGAGGTGCCCGACTACGAGCGCTTCACCTCCATCTACGGCGAATCCTTGCCTCCCGATGCGAACGAAATGTATACGAGCGCCAACGGGGGCATCGTATTGTTCAGGAAGCAGGAATACATCCGGGTCGGCGGTTACAACGCTCGTCTCGAGGGATGGGGCGGCGAAGATGACGAACTGCTGCGTCGTGCCGGGCGGCTCGGATTGCGCTGGCATTCATTCCATACGCCGCTGGTTCATCTGCATCACGATTCCAGTTCGCGCGCTGCGCACATCGAGGGAATCCGCGATACGGAAAACCTCCGGGCCTCGCTGGCCATCGAAGACATGTCTCAGGAGGAGCTGGAAACGCTCGCAAGCGAGTTGGGGGAATTCTTTCGCTGAGACGACGTGCATCGAGTGGAGCAACGGACTCCAACGAGCCACGAAGAGCGGCCGCTGCCGGCGGTGTGGCTGAATTGGTCAGCGCGCGACCTGGTTTTCGCGCCACGCAAGGAACTGTTCCAGCGCCGGCTGGATGAATGAGGCTTGGGACTTCGCAATGAATAGCTGGTGCCCCAGCTCGGCGCGTTCGCGTCGCTCCGCAGGGGCGGAGATCAGCCGTTCCGCGGTGTCGACCAGTTCCTCGTAGGGAACACCGAAAAGGCCTTGGCGCAATTCGGCGCGCAGTTCGCTGTCGTCGTAGATTTCCGTCAGGATGGCCTTCCTGGCAAGAAAGCCGACGGCCAGCCGCGGAAGCTCCACCGTCCGCGTGGTGTCGAGAAAACTCACGTTGAGCATCAGCTTGCTTCGCAGCAGGAGCGCGGACCTTTCTTCGGCGGGAATCGAGTGATGCGCGACCACATGCAAACCTCGCGCGCGCAATTCATCGAGAAGGCGATGCCGCCGCGCATTCAGGCTCCCGAAGAAAAGCACATCGATGTCCTCCACGGGAGGGGTTTCGGGCTCCGGCGGAACCAGGATGGCACCGGCCTGATACCCGAGCGGAACGAGGCTGGCGTGCGGAATCCCCAGCTCCGCATACCTTCTGAAGTTCAGCTCGCTGTACTCCCACACGTAGCTGTTGCGCAGAACTTCCAGGTAGGTCGGATTGAAAGCGTTTCCACCCTCCACGAGTTGCTCGATGTTCACCACGATGCAATTCGGCGCCAGATGCGCAATCGCCTGCCATTGAAGCGACGCGGCCCCGAACATGATGATGTTGACCCGGTCCGCATCGATCTGGGCGTAGTGCCATGTGACGTCGTAGCCCAGCTCACACAATCCCAGCCGGAACCCTTCAACGATCTCTCCGACCAATTGCGGGTCGCCGACGGACGTGAGGTGTAGTTTGGGACCCATCGAATATTCCTCCTCCAGGTTAGGCGGCCTGTCGAGTGGCTCGCAAAGATGCCTGGGCGGGCACGGCGAAGCGCCGCGGAACCGGCCCCCGGCCCATCGCTGAAAAGTTTAAGCCACGTCGGGCCTGGCAGCCGAAAGGTTGTTCGAGGCCCAGAGTCGCGTGCCACCTGAATCCAGGTGCGTCAGGTACAGGCGCAGGTCCAGCTCAAGTCGTGGGTAATCGGGCTCCATGTACATGCACAACGCATAGAACGCCTTGTCATGGTCACGCTCCTTCATGTGCGCCAACTCGTGCACGACGATCATGCGCAGCAGATCGAGCGGCACTTCCTTGAACAGGCTGGCCACCCGGATCTCCCGCTTGGCCTTGAGCTTGCCGCCCTGGACGCGCGAGACCGTGGTGTGCGTGCCCAGCGCATTGCGGATCACATGCAGCTTGTTGTCGAACATCACCTTGGCCAGCGGCTCGGCCTTGCGCATGAACTCGTTCTTGAGCCCGCCCACGTAGTCGTAGAGCGCCCGGTCGGACTGGATCTCATGGGGACCGCCGGGATGGCGTTGGCTCAGCAGTGCCGAGAGCTTGTCTTGCGCGATCAGCTGGCTGACCTGCTCCTGCAGGGCTGCTGGATAGCCCGCAAGGTATTTCATCTCATGCCCGGCGCCGTTGTTGCGGCGTCGCGCAGGCCAGCCCGGTGGCCACACCACCGAACAGGTCGCCCTCGACCAGGTTCACGCCGGCAAAGCTTTTTCGCAAGGCGTGCTGGAACGGGCGCAGCGCCGACGAGCCGCCCGTGAGGTAGATCGCATCGAGATCGCCGCTGCGAAGGCCCGCGCGCTTGACGCAGGCATGCGCACAGGCGATCACGTTCTCGAGCTGGGCGGAAAGCTGTTGCGCCATGTCGGCGGGCGAGAGCGTGGCAACCAGCCCCGCTTCCGCGCACGAGAGGTCGATCGAGGTCTGCGCATCGGTCACAGAGGCATCGATCTTGGCCTGCTCGACGGCGGCGGCGATTCGGTGCCCGTGGCGCTCTTCCAGCACCGTCATCAGCCGGTCATGCAACTGCGTGTCGGCATAGTTGGTGCGCAGCTCCTTCGCCTGGCGGACCGCCTTGGCGGCATAGAGCCAGTTGATCAGGTGCCACGACGACAACTCGAAGAACACCTTGCTCGGCACCTCGCGGCCCTGTGGCCCATGGTGGCGAAAGCCGAACGCCGGCATCACGCGGTCCAGGTTCAGGCGCTGGTCGAAGTCTGTGCCGCCGATGTGCACGCCGCTGGTGGCCAGCACGTCGTCGCTGCGATCGTTGCGCGCCGCCCGCTCCGGACCCACGCGCACGACGGTGAAGTCCGAGGTGCCGCCGCCGATGTCGACGATCAATACCAGCGATTCCTTCGTGATCCGCTGCTCGTAGTCGAAGGCGGCCGCGATCGGTTCGAGCTGAAAGGCCACGTCGCGAAAACCCGCCGCACGGGCCGCATGGCGCAGGCTCTCTTCGGCGCGTTCGTCGCGCTTGGAATCGTCGTCCACGAAGTGAACGGGCCGCCCGATCACGACCTGCTCGGGGATCCGGCCAAGCTCGCGCCCGGCGCGCACCGCCAACTCGCGCAGGAAGCGCGCGATGATGTCCTCGAAGCTCACGAGCCCGTCGTAGACGGCTGTCTTCTCCTGCATCAGCGCGCTGCCGAGCAAGCTCTTGAGCGAGCGCATCAGGCGCCCCTCGACGCCCGACAGGTACAGCGCGACGGCCTCACGGCCGAAATGGGTCGTGCGGTCTTCGGCGTTGAAGAAAATCGCGGTGGGCAGCGTGGTGGCCGTGCCCTCGATGGGCAGCAGGCGGGCGACGCCGTCGACCCGGCAGGCCACGGCGGAATTGGAGGTGCCGAAGTCGATGCCGATCGTCGGCAGCGACGACGGTGAGGGCACGCTCAAGACTCCCTGCGCAGCGCCGGGAACAGGATCACGTCGCGGATGCTCGGCGAATCCGTCAGCAGCATCATCAGCCGGTCGATGCCGATGCCGCAGCCGCCGGTGGGCGGCATGCCGTATTCGAGCGCGCGCACGAAGTCGTGGTCGTAGTACATGGCTTCGTCGTCGCCGCTGTCCTTGGCGGCCACCTGCGCATTGAAGCGCGCGGCCTGGTCTTCGGCGTCGTTCAGCTCGCTGAAGCCGTTGCCGAATTCGCGGCCCGTGATGTAGAGCTCGAAGCGCTCGGTGACTTCGGGGCGCTCGTCGTTGGCGCGCGCAAGCGGTGAGATCTCGGTCGGGTGCTCCATGATGAAGGTCGGCTGCCAGAGCTTCTCTTCGACGGTCTCCTCGAAGTACATCACCTGCAGGCTGGCGAGGCTGCGCTGCGAGAGCTTGTCCTTTTCTTCGCTCAGGCCGAGCTTGCGCAGGGCGTTGACGAGCCAGGCGGTGTCGTCCACGCCATCGCCGGCATCGGTGTGCTTGAGGATCGCTTCGCGGATCGTCAGGCGCTCGAAGGGCTGCGTCAGGTCGACCGGCTTGCCGCCGTACGTCAGCTGCTGCGAGCCCACGGCCTTGTCGGCGATGGTGCGGATCAGCGTCTCGGTGAAGTCCATCAGGTCGCGGTAGTTCCAGTAGGCCGCGTAGAACTCCATCATCGTGAACTCGGGGTTGTGCCGCACCGAGATGCCCTCGTTGCGATAGCTCCGGTTGATTTCGAACACGCGCTCGAAGCCGCCGACGATCAGGCGCTTCAAGTACAGCTCGGGCGCGATGCGCAGGAACATCTCCTGGTCGAGCGCGTTGTGATGTGTCTTGAAGGGCTTGGCGTTCGCACCGCCGGGAATGGGGTGCAGCATGGGCGTCTCGACTTCGAGGAAGTCGTTGGCGACCATGAACTCGCGCAGGGCGCTCACGGCCTTGCTGCGCGCGGTGAAGCGCACGCGCGCCGCTTCGTCGGTGATCAGGTCGACATAGCGCTGGCGGTACTTCTGTTCCTGGTCGGCCATGCCGTAGAAATCGCCGGGCAGCGGGCGCAGGCTCTTGGTGAGCAAGCGCAGCTTCGTCACCTTGACCGAGAGTTCGCCGGTCTTGGTCTTCATCAGCGTGCCTTCGGCACCCAGGATGTCGCCGAGGTCCCAGCGCTTGAATTCCGCATACGCTTCTTCGCCGACGGCATCGCGCGTCACGTAGAGCTGGATGCGGCCCGTGGCGTCCTGCAAGGTTGCGAAGCTGGCCTTGCCCATCACGCGCTTGAGCATCATCCGGCCCGCCACGCTGACCGGAATGGCCTGCGCCTCGAGGGCCTCGGCCTCGATCGCATCGTGCGCTGCGACGAGTGCCGCGGCGCGATGGCCCGGCTTGAAGTCGTTGGGGAACGCCACGCCCTTGCCCTCGACCTGCGCGGTGCGCAGCAGCTTGAGCTTTTCGCGGCGCTCGGCGATGAGCTTGTTGTCGTCGACGGCAGGGGCCGCGACAGGAGCCGCAGCGGGCGTGGGAACGGGAGGGGTCAGGTGATCGGACATGAGAGGCAGGTGAGGCGCAACGGGAGCGTGCGCGAGCCCGGGATTTTAGCTGATCGGCCCCAAATGAAACGACCCGGCAGCGCCCGTCAATCCTGCGCAATATGCTATGAAAAAAGTAGCTGACTATTCAGCGATGCCCGTCCGTGCCAACAAATCGCTGACCAGCTCGAGCCGCATCAACGGGCTGTCGAGCTCCATCAGCCGCTGCCGCAATTCGAGCTGCATCGGCACCAGCTCGCACCAGCGATTGGCCACCCAGCCGCAGTCGTCGAACCGGTAGGGCTCGCCGATGGGCAACCGCACGGTCCGTGCACCTTGCGCACCTTGTGCACTTTGCGCGCGGCGGCGTTCTTCGAGCGTGTCGACCAGGCGCCGCAGCGCAGTGGCCGTGTGCCGGAGGTCGTCGGGGATTTCGAGCGCAACGTCTTCGATCACCGCTTCCACCTCGGCAACCCACAGGCCGTGCTTCTGCAGCTCGGTGCTGCGAACGCGAAAGCGCTGCGTGCCGATGCATTCGATCTGGAGCAGGCCGCTCTGCGGCGATTCGAACTCGCGGATGACGGCCAGCGTGCCGATGGCAGCAAAGCTTTCCGCATCGGCGCCGGCCTTGCGGACCTCGCTGCCGCTCGTGAGGCTGACCACGCCGAACGGCGCATCGGCCTTGCGGCATTTGCCGATCATGTCGAGATAGCGCACCTCGAAGATGCGCAAGGGAAGCAGGCCGTCCGGGAACAGGACCGTACCGAGCGGGAACAATGGCAGTGAATGCAGAAGGGGCTGTGTCGTCATCGAAAAACCTTGCATGGCTATCATCGCATTCCGCTCACGACCGCGCCCCATGCTCTACCAGATTCCTTCGTTCCTTCTCGACGTGATCGTCGGCCTGCTCGGCGGCGCCTGCCTGCTGCGCCTCTACATGCAGTACCACCGGGTGCCGTTCGGCAATCCGCTCGGGCGCTTCGTGTTCGCGATCACCGACTGGATCGTGCTGCCGCTGCGGCGCATCGTGCCTTCGGTCAAGCGCTGGGACCTGGCGAGCCTGATCGCCGCCTGGCTGCTGGTGCTGCTGAAGTTCCTGCTGCTGTGGCTCCTGATCGGCAACCTCGGCCGCATCGCCACCTTGCCGCTGGTGTCGCTCGTGGGATTGCTGCAGCTCGCGATCTCGGGGCTGACCGCATTGCTGGTGGTCTACGCCGTGCTGTCGTGGGTGCCGGGCGCGTCGCCGATGCTGCTCGACCTGATTTCCCGGCTGGCCGAACCACTGGTGCGGCCATTCCGCCGCTTCATTCCGCTGATCGGCGGCGTGGACCTGTCGCCGCTGGCCGCCATCGTGGTGCTGCAGGTGATCGCGATCGTGCTGAGCAATCTGCTGGTGTTTGCCTACCAACTGACATTCTGAGTCGCAGCAACAAACAAACAAAAAGGGCCCGGGTGCATTGCACCTGGGCCCTTTTGCTTTGGCCTGTGTTCGTTCAGCTCACCGCGTCGGCTGGCTGGCGCAGCAGCATCGCGAGCGTGCTCGCAATCGTCTTGCGCAGTTCACGGCGGTCGCTGATGAAGTCGATCGCGCCCTTGGTCTGCAGGAACTCGGCGCGCTGGAAGCCTTCGGGCAGCGTCACGCGCACGGTCGATTCGATCACGCGCGGGCCGGCAAAGCCGATCAGCGCCTTGGGTTCGGCAATGACCACATCGCCCACGAAGGCGAAGCCGGCGCTCACCCCGCCCATGGTCGGGTCGGTCAGCACGCTGATGTAGGGCAGGCCCTTCTTTGCCAGGCGCGTGAGCGCGGCGTTGGTCTTGGCCATCTGCATCAGCGAGAGCAGGCCTTCCTGCATGCGCGCACCGCCGGTGGCGGTGAAGCAGATGAAGGGCACCTTCTGTTCGATGGCGGTCTCGACGCCGCGCACGAAGCGCTCGCCGACCACGCTGCCCATGCTGCCGCCCATGAATTCGAATTCGAAGCAGGCCACGACCACGTTGATGCTGTGGACCGAGCCGCCGATGACGACCAGGGCATCGGTCTCGCCGGTGTTTTCCAGGGCTTCCTTCAGCCGCTCGGGGTACTTGCGGCTGTCCTTGAACTTCAGGGCGTCGACCGGGAGCACTTCCTGGCCGACTTCGTAGCGGCCCTCGGCATCCAGGAAAGCATCGAGGCGCGCGCGGGCGCCGATGCGGTGGTGGTGGCTGCAGCTCGGGCAGACGTTCTGGTTGTGTTCCAGGTCGGTCTTGTAGAGCACCGTCTCGCAGGCCGGGCATTTGATCCACAGGCCCTCGGGCACCTGGCGGCGCTCGGCAGGGTCGGTTTGTGCGATCTTGGCGGGTAGCAGTTTTTCAAGCCAGCTCATAGGACTCCGGAATTAGCTCCCCTCTCCTTTGGGGGAGAGGGGCTGGGGTGAGGGCAACCGAGATTATCGGCCAGCCGCATTCTTGGGGGTAGCCGCCGGCAGGGCGTCCAGCGCCTCACGGATGCCGGCGAGGAATTCGCGCACCGCGGGCACCACCTTCTCGCGTGGTTGCCCGTCGATCAGCTGGATGATCTTGGTGCCGATCACGACGGCGTCCGCCGTCGAGCCGACCGCCTGCGCGGTGCGGGCGTCGCGGATGCCGAAGCCCACGCCGACCGGGATGCTCACATGCTGGCGAATGCGCGGAATCATCTGGCCGACCGCCTCGGTGTCCAGGTGGCCCGCGCCGGTCACGCCCTTGAGCGACACGTAGTAGACGTAGCCGCTCGCGATGCGCGCGACCTGCGCCATGCGCTCGTCGGTGCTCGTGGGTGCCAGAAGGAAGATCAGGTCGATCTTCGCAGCCTTCAGATCGGCGGCGAAGGCCTCGCATTCCTCGGGCGGGTAGTCGACCACCAGCAGGCCATCGACGCCGGCCGCCGACGCATCGCGGATGAAGGCCTGCTTGCCGTGCACGAGGTCATAGCGCTCGACCGGGTTCGCATAGCCCATCAGCACCACGGGCGTGGTCGCGTCCTTCTGGCGGAACGCGGCCACGATGGCGAGCACCTGCTTCATGCCGACGCCCAGCGCCAGTGCGGCTTCGCCGGCCTTCTGGATCACGGGGCCGTCGGCCATCGGGTCGGAAAAAGGTACGCCCAACTCGATCACGTCGGCGCCCGCCTCGACCATGCCGTGCATCAGCTCGGGCGTGATGTCGGCAAAGGGGAAGCCGGCGGTGACGTACGGAATCAGCGCCTTGCGGCCCTGCGCCTGGAGCGTCTTGAAGGTGGCGGCAATGCGGCTCATCACTTGCCTCCCTTCACGCTCAGACCGCGCATCGAGGGGCGGTCGTAGAAATCGACGCCCGACAGGTCGGCGACGGTGCCGATGTCCTTGTCGCCGCGACCCGAGAGGTTCACCAGGATCGACTGGTCCGGGCGCATGGTCTTCGCGAGCTTCAGCGCGTAGGCCACGGCGTGGCTGGATTCGAGCGCGGGAATGATGCCCTCCGTTCGACACAAATAGTGGAAGGCTTCGAGCGCCTCGACGTCGGTGATGCCGACGTATTCGGCGCGGCCGATGTCGGCCAGGTACGCGTGCTCGGGGCCGACGCCCGGGTAATCGAGGCCGGCGCTGATGCTGTGGGTCTCGGTGATCTGGCCGTCTTCGTTTTGCAGCAGGTAGGTGCGGTTGCCGTGCAGCACGCCGGGGCTGCCGCGCAGGATCGAGGCCGCGTGCTTGCCGCTGTCCAGGCCTTCGCCTGCCGCTTCCACACCGATGAGGCGGGTGTTGGCGAACGGAATGTAGGGATGGAAGATGCCGATCGCGTTGCTGCCGCCGCCCACGCAGGCCACCACCACGTCGGGCTGCTTGCCTTCCGCCTCGCCAGTGATGCCGTCGGCCGCGAGCATGGTGGGCATCTGGTCGATGCACTCGGTGCCGATCACGCTCTGGAAGTCGCGCACCATCGTCGGATAGGGGTGCGGGCCGGCCACGGTGCCGATGATGTAGAAGGTGTTTTCCACGTTCGTGACCCAGTCGCGCATCGCCTCGTTGAGCGCGTCCTTCAGCGTCTTGCTGCCCGATTCGACGGGCACCACGGTCGCGCCGAGCAGGTTCATGCGGTAGACGTTGGGGCTCTGGCGCTTCACGTCCTGGCTGCCCATGTAGACCACGCATTCGAGGCCGTAGCGTGCGCAGATGGTGGCGGTGGCCACGCCGTGCTGGCCGGCGCCGGTCTCGGCGATCACGCGGGGCTTGCCCATGCGGCGCGCGAGCATCGCCTGGCCGATCACGTTGTTGATCTTGTGCGCGCCGGTGTGGTTGAGGTCTTCGCGCTTGAGGTAGATCTGCGCGCCGCCCATCTCGCGGCTGGTGCGCGCCGCGTGGTAGATCGGCGAGGGGCGGCCGACGAAGTGCTTGAGCTCGTAATGGAATTCGGCGAGGAACGCCGGATCGTCCTTGAACTTCGCATAGGCGTCGCGCAGCTCGTTGATCGCGTGGGTGAGCGTTTCGCTCGCGAAGGTGCCGCCGTAGTTGCCGAAGTGGCCGGTGGCGTCGGGTTGCTGGTAATCCTGGAAATTGCTTTGCATGGTTCTCGATCGTTGGGCCGCAGCCCGAATGACGATCGGGTGCGGCGGCTAACTGGAGAAGGACGAGGCGTCGGCCGCTCTGACGGCTGCGACGAATTGCCGGATCTTTCCGGCGTCCTTCAGGCCCTTGTTCCCGGGACCGTCGATTTCGACGCCCGAGCTCACATCAACGGACAGCGTCTTGCAGCGTGTCCGCAGGATGCGAATGCCATCGCTCACGTTTGCAGGTGTGAGCCCACCACTCAAGACGAGGTGAGCGTCGACGGCGGGTGGAAGAAGTGACCAATCGAAAGCCTTGCCGCCACCGCCATAACCTTCGACATGGGCGTCGAGCAGGATGGCCTGGGCGTGGGAGTAATCGGACGCGTATTTTACGAGGTCGAAGCCGGCACCGGCAGCCCCCAGCGGAATCCGGGCGGCGCGCATGTAGCGAAAACGGCCCGGGCCGCTGGCTTCTTCGCACCGTTCGGGCGTTTCCTCGCCGTGGAACTGCGCGATGGCGCCCTTCACACGGGCAAGCGCTGCTATGACTTTGGGAGCATCCTCGTTCACGAACAGCAGCACTGGCGTTATGAAGGGTGGCAGCCGCGAGGCGAGTTCGGCGGCACGCTCGGCCGTGATGGCGCGGGGGCTTTTGGCGTAGAGCACGAAACCGACCGCATCGGCACCGGCTTCGACCGCGGCATCCACGTCGGCCTCACGCGTGAGGCCACAGATCTTGATGCGGGTGCGGGGAGGCGAGGACGTCATGGCGGGCCATCATAAGGAGCACCGCCGGCCTGCAGCGTGGCCTCGGCCGGCAGACCCCACTTGGCGTCGTACAACGGGCCGAGGAAGTACAGGCCGTCCGCGGAGAAGGTCGGCGCCGCGACCTTGCGGCTGCGCGCCTCGAGCACCTCGGCGATCCACTCGGGGCGCTCGTCGCCGCGGCCGATCCGCACGAGGCAGCCCATCAGGTTGCGGATCATGTGGTGCAGGAAGGCGTCGGCCTCGAACTCGAAATGCCAGCGGCAGCGCTCGCCTTCGCCGACCCGCGTGATCTCGATGCGGCGCAGGTTCTTCACGGGCGATTTCGCCTGGCAGGCCGAGGCGCGGAACGAGCTGAAGTCGTGCGTGCCGATGAGCACGGCGGCGGCTTTTCGCATTGCATCGCCGTCGAGCGGATGCATCGACCAGCCGACGCGGCCCGAATCGAGACTTGGCCGCACCGGTGATTGCGACAGCACGTAGAGGTAGCGGCGCGCGAGGGCACTGGCGCGGCAATGGAATTCGTCGGGCACCGGCTGTGCCCACTGCACCGCGATGTCGTCGGGCAGGAAGCGGTTGGTGCCGCGCATCCAGGAGAAAGGTTCGCGTTCGACCTCGGTGTCGAAGTGCACCACCTGCATCAGCGCGTGCACGCCGGCATCGGTGCGGCCGGCGCACAGCGTGCCGATGCGCCCCGATGGGTCAGCGGTGAACTTCGCGAGGGCCGCTTCGAGCTTGTCCTGCACCGTGCGGCCCGAGCGCTGGCTTTGCCAGCCCTCGTACGCCTGGCCGTTGTACCGGATGCCGAGCGCCAGCCTCACGAATTCAGGAACGGAAACAGCAAGGGCTCAGCGCAGTTCCGCGAGCAGTTGCTTGGCTTGCGACTTGAGGTCGCCAGCGCTTTCGGCTTCGACTTCCTCGACCAGCGAGCGTGCGCCTTCGACGTCGCCGATGGCCTGCAGTTCGCGGGCCAGCGAGAGCTTGACGGCGTGGGGGCTGTCTTCGCCTTCGTCGTCGAGCGCGCTGGCGGCGCGTGCCGGTTCGGACGCACCGCGGGCCGGCAGGCCTGCCAGAGCGCTCATGTCGAACTCGATGAAGCCCGAGTCGGCCGGCAGCGCATTGCGCAGCGTGGCCGGACGCGTGTTGTCCGCATCGTTCAGGTTCAAGGGGCGCGTATTGGGCGTCAGGGCACCGGGAGCCGTATCGAAATCGTTTTCGAGATCGACGGGCGGCGCTGTATGGCCATTGGACAGCGGCGCTGCGGGGCGTGCCGTCGTCGGAGCGGGTGCATACGCTGACTTGGGCAGGCTGGCGCCGACCGGTGCGTGGCTTGGTGCCGGTGCCAGCGGCGCCGGTTGGCTCAGATCCAGGTCGAAATCCAGCGGTGCCACCGAGGGCACGAAGGCCGGCGGCGGGGCCGAGGCGATCGGCGGCGGTGCAACGGGCGTCGGCACTGCGGCGACCGGTGGCTTGGCGGCGGATGCCAGGGCGCCCGCGAAGGCGGCCGTTTCGGCCTGGCTTGCGCTGCGGGGGGCGCCGGATTCGTACAGCGGGTTGCCCGGATCGAGGTCCTTGCCCATGTCGACCACGCGGTTCCAGTCGGAACCCGAGCCGCCGGTCAGCTTGTGCACTTCGGTGGCCAAGCCTTCGTAGGCGCGCACGTCGCGGCGCTTGGCGTGAATTTCGAGCAGCTTGAGGTGGATGGCCGTGCGGTCCGGGTTCAGGCGCAGCGCTTCACGCAGGATTTCCTCGGCCTGCAGGTCGCGGCCGTAGGCCAGGTAGACGTCGGCCTCGGCGACGGGGTCGACGTCGCCCGCATCGAGCTGGCTCGGCGAGTACGACAGCGACGACACGCTGGAGTCGCCGCGGTGCTTGGTGTCGACCGATTCGCCGCCGCTGGCGCCGAAGAACGAGTCCTTCGGGATGCGGCTCTCGAGGAACACGCTTTCGCTCATTTCCTCGCGCCGGCGACCCAGCACGCGGTACAGCAGGAAGCCGATCAGCAGCGCGATCAGCGCGGCGCCGGCGAGCATCAGCGGGTTGTCGAGCAGCTCTTCGAAGAAGCCGCGCTCCGGCGGCGGGGGCGGAGCGGCCTTGACCACCGGCTTCGGTGCGGCAGCCGGTGCAGCCACCGCGGCGCTGGCTGCTGCCGTGGGGGCTGCTGCTGCGGCGTCGGCGGCCGGGGGCGTGGAAGTGGGTTCGGCTGCCGGCACGGGCGCGGCGGCCGTTGCTTCAGGCGTCGGCGCGGCCGGTGCGGCGGCTGCCACTGCGGGAGCGGGTGCTGCTGCAGGTGCAGGCGTAGGTGCGGGCACAACGACCGCAGGCGCCGGGTTGGCGGCGACCGGCGGCGACGTGGTGGCGCTGGTGGAAGGCGTTGGAACGGGGATGCCCGGTGCCGCAGGCGCTGGTGCGGCGGCCGGTGCCGACGAGCCGGCGCCCGCCTTGAGCTTGTTCAGCTCATTGATGTTCTTGGACAGCTCCGCCACGCGGTTGCTGCTTTCCTGCGCCTGACGGGCCTGCGCGACCTTTTCGTCGGCTGCGCGGGTGGAGGCGCTGCCTTGCGAAATCGTGAGCTTGTCGGGTGCGCTGGCCGCTGCGTTGCGGTCTTCGACGTTCGCCTGCAGCTTGCCCGAGGCCTTGCGGCTGGCGGCGGCGACGTTCGACGTCGGCGCGTTCTCCGCGAGGCGCTGGCGGTAGTTGCCGAAATCGCGGCTTTGCGCGGTGACCGTGCGGCGTGCCTCGGCAGCGGGAACGGCGCTCGCCTCGGTGGCGCCCGGCAGTTCGAGCACGGCGCCTGCCTTGATGCGGTTGACGTTGCCGCCAATGAACGCATCGGGATTGGCGAGCAGCAGGGCGACCAGCATCTGGTCGAGCGACACGTCGGCCGGCTTGTGGGCGCCGGCAATCTTGCCGGCGGTATCGCCACGCTGCACGGTGACTTGTTCGCCGCCTGCGCGGGGGGCGGTTGCTGCCGCCGCGGGCGCACTGGCCGGGGCTGCGGGTGCAGATGCAGGTGCTGCGGCGACTGGCGGCGCAGCAGACGCGGCGGCCGCAGCGCGTTCGCGGCGTGCGCGGGCTGCCGCGACGGCAGGGCGCTCGACCGGGGTGCTGATCTGGGGGGCGATCGGTACGACCGGTGCCGCCGCCTGTCGCGTGACCGGCGGATCGAGCAGCACGGTGTAGTCGCGGACGATGCGGCCCGAGGAGCCGTTGGCTTCGAGCAGCAGGTCGATGAAAGGATCGCTGAGCGGGCGGCTGCCGCTCAGACGCACGACGTACTGGCCGCCCGCGCGGCGCTGCAGCGTCGCCTTGACGTCGCCCAGTGCCGAGTTGTAGGGGATGCCCGCGTTCTTGAAGGCTTCGGCGGTGGCGATGTTGATCTTCAGGCCGTCCGCTTCGGCAGCGGCAATTTCGGTCACGTCGATCTCGGCACGCAGCGGTTCGCCCAGCGCCGATTGCACCTTCAGTTGTCCCAGCGTGAAAGCGCTGGCATCGGTGCTCGCCATTCCCAGGGCCACGGCGGCAGCCGCACCCAGGATGGAAAGGCGCCAACCGCTGGACGACGGGGAGGGGCGAACGGCCGATGGGCGGGCCGCGGGCAACAGATGTCTTGTCATGCTGATAGGGGCGGCTCAGGCCCAGAATTTGTAAGAGGACGTTAGCATCATCACCCCGGGCTGACAAGGCAATGCGCCTGTTCTACCCAGTGCGCGCATACTTACGAACACACTTTTCGTTGCCAAACGGCAACAATCCGGGATTCGTGGGCCTGAGCCGACCCGCATCAGGCTTCGAGCAGGATGCGCAGCATGCGGCGCAGCGGTTCCGCGGCACCCCACAGCAACTGGTCGCCGATGGTGAAGGCGCCGACGTACTCGGGGCCCATCGCCAGCTTGCGGATGCGGCCGACCGGGATGTTCATGGTGCCCGTCACGGCCACCGGCGTCAGGTCCTTGAGGGTGGCTTCTCGGGTGTTCGGTACCACGCTGGCCCACGGGTTGTCCGCGGCGATCAGCGCTTCGATGTCGGCCACGGGCACGTCCTTCTTGAGCTTGAAGGTCAGCGCCTGGCTGTGGCAGCGCATGGCGCCGATGCGCACGCAGAAACCGTCGACCGGCACGGCGGCGGTGCCGAAGCCCGCGCCCTGGCCGAGGATCTTGTTGGTCTCGGCGCCGGCCTTCCATTCTTCCTTGGACATGCCGTCGCCCAGATCCTTGTCGATCCAGGGAATCAGCGAGCCGCCCAGCGGTGCGCCGAAGTTGGTGGTTTCAGCCGCGCTCAGGTTCTGCTGCTTGTGGAGCACCTTGCGGTCGATTTCGAGAATGGCCGACTTGGGATCGTCCAGCAGCGCACGCACTTCGGTGTTGAGGGTGCCGAACTGGGTCAGCAGCTCGCGCATGTGCTGCGCACCGCCGCCCGAAGCTGCCTGGTAGGTCATGCTGGTCATCCACTCGACGAGGCCGGCCTTGTAGAGGGCGCCCACGCCCATGAGCATGCAGCTCACGGTGCAGTTGCCGCCGATCCAGTTCTTGCCGCCGTTGGTGAGGGCGTTCTGGATCACCGGGAGGTTGACCGGGTCCAGCACGATGACCGCGTCGTCCTGCATGCGCAGGGTGGAGGCGGCGTCGATCCAGTGGCCCGTCCAGCCCGCGGCACGCAGCTTGGGGAAGACTTCGCTGGTGTAGTCGCCGCCCTGGCAGGTGATGACGATGTCGCACTTCTTCAGGGCGTCGATGTCGTTCGCATCCTTCAGCGCGGTTTCGTTCTTGGCCATCGCCGGGGCCTTGCCGCCGGCGTTGGAAGTCGAGAAGAAGACCGGTTCGATGAGACCGAAGTCGCCTTCGGCCTGCATGCGGTCCATCAGGACCGAGCCGACCATGCCGCGCCAGCCTACGAGGCCGACCAGAGGTTGAGATGCGTTCGCCATTTCAGTTTGCCCTTATGAAAAAGAAAAAAGTTGTCTTTTCTTGCCCCCGACTCGTCGAGCCGGGGAGGGGCGTGACGAAGCGGGCTGCGGTTAGCCGGTAATCGTCTTTTTGGTGATTGCTGCAACGACCGCGTCGCCCATTTCGCGGGTGCCAACGCGCTTCGTACCTTCTGACCAGATGTCACCCGTGCGCAGGCCGGAAGCGAGCACGTCCTTGACCGCCGACTCGATACGGTCGGCAGCTTCGGGTTGGTTGAGTGAAAAGCGGAGCATCATGGCAGCGGATAGGATTGTAGCCAAAGGATTGGCAACCCCTTTGCCGGCAATGTCTGGCGCGCTGCCGTGGCTGGGCTCGTACAGGCCCTGGTTGCTCGAATTGAGCGAAGCCGAGGGCAGCATGCCGATCGAGCCGGTGAGCATCGCGGCCTCGTCCGAGAGGATGTCGCCGAACATGTTGCCGGTGACCACCACGTCGAACTTCTTGGGCGCCTTCACGAGCTGCATGGCCGCGTTGTCGACGTACATGTGATCGAGTTCGACGTCTGGATACTCCTTGCCGATCTCGGTGACGATGTCCTTCCAGAACTGGAAGGTTTCCAGCACGTTGGCCTTGTCCACGCTGGTCACGCGCTTGCTGCGCTTGCGGGCGGCCTCGAAGGCGACGCGGGCGATGCGTTCGACCTCGGGGCGCGAGTAGCGCATCGTGTCGAAAGCTTCCTCGGCACCCGGGAAATGCCCGTCGACCGCGGTGCGGCGGCCGCGCGGCTGGCCGAAATAGATGTCGCCGGTCAGCTCGCGAATGATGAGGATGTCCAGGCCCGCGATCAGCTCGGGCTTCAGGCTCGAGGCGTCCACCAGCTGCTCGTAGCAGATCGCCGGGCGGAAGTTCGCGAACAGACCGAGGTTCTTGCGCAGCCCCAGGATGGCCTGCTCGGGGCGCAGCGGCCGGTCGAGCTTGTCGTACTTCCAGTCGCCGACCGCGCCGAACAGCACCGCGTCGGATTCCTTCGCGAGCTTGAGGGTCGATTCGGGCAGCGGATGGCCGTGCGCCTCGTAGGCCGCGCCGCCGACCAGCGCCGACTCCATCTCGAACTTCAGGTCGAGCACGTCGAGCACCTTGACGGCTTCCGCCACGATTTCGGTGCCGATGCCGTCACCCGGGAGAACTGCGATTTTCATAAGTTTGTCTGAGGTTTGAATGCGGAAATGGTGCGGGCGATCACGAGATCATCGTGTGCGCGAGCCAGGGCTTCTGCGCCAGGCGCTCGGTCTCGAAGGCCTTGATCTTGTCCTTGTGGCGCAGCGTGAGGCCGATGTCGTCCAGCCCGTTGATGAGGCAGTACTTGCGGAACGCCTGCACGTCGAACGGGAGCTCGCCGCCGTCCGGCTTCACGACCACCTGGCGCTCCAGGTCGATGGTCAGCGAGTAGCCCGGGAAAGCGAAGGCCTCGTCGAACAGCTGCGCCACCTGCGCCTCGCTCAGCACGATCGGCAGCAGGCCGTTCTTGAAGCTGTTGTTGAAGAAGATGTCCGCATAGCTCGGCGCGATGATCGCGCGGAAGCCGTACTGGTCCAACGCCCACGGCGCGTGTTCGCGCGACGAGCCGCAGCCGAAGTTCTTGCGCGCCAGCAGCACCGAGGCGCCTGCGTAGCGTGGCTGGTTCAGCACGAAGTCGGGATTCGGCTTGCGGCTGGCCGGGTCCTGGCCCGGGAAGCCGGCGTCCAGGTAGCGCCATTCGTCGAACAGGTTCACGCCGAAGCCGGTCTTCTTGATCGACTTGAGGAACTGCTTGGGAATGATCGCGTCGGTGTCGACGTTCTCGCGGTCCATGGGGGCCACGAGGCCCTTGTGCACGGTGAATTTCTGCATGTGATGTCTCCAGGTCAGGCGAAGGTGCGCACGTCGACGAAGTGGCCGTGCACGGCTGCCGCGGCGGCCATGGCCGGGCTCACGAGGTGGGTTCGGCCACCGGCGCCCTGGCGGCCTTCGAAGTTGCGGTTGCTGGTCGATGCGCAGCGCTCGCCGGGCTCCAGCCGGTCGGCGTTCATCGCCAGGCACATCGAGCAGCCCGGCTCGCGCCATTCGAAGCCCGCAGCCTTGAAGATCACGTCCAGGCCTTCGCGCTCCGCTTGCTCCTTCACCACGCCCGAGCCCGGAACGACCATCGCAAGCTTCACATTCTTGGCGACCTTCTGGCCGAGTTTCTTCACGACAGCGGCGGCTTCGCGCATGTCCTCGATGCGGCTGTTGGTGCACGAGCCGATGAACACCTTGTCGATGAAGATGTCGTTCATTGCCTTGTTCGGCTCCAGGCCCATGTAGACCAGCGCGCGCTCGATGGCACCACGCTTGTTGGCGTCTTTTTCCTTGTCGGGATCGGGCACGCGGCCGTTGATGTCGACCACCATCTCCGGCGAGGTGCCCCAGGTGACTTGCGGCGGGATCTGCGCGGCATCGAGCTCGACCACGGCGTCGAAGTTCGCGCCGGGGTCGGACTGAAGCGTGCGCCAGTAGGCTGCGGCCTGGTCCCATTCCACGCCGCTGGGTGCGAGCGGGCGGCCCTTGATGTAGCTGATGGTCTTTTCGTCGACCGCCACGAGGCCCGCGCGCGCGCCGGCCTCGATGGCCATGTTGCAGACCGTCATCCGGCCTTCCATGCTCAGGTCGCGAATGGCAGAGCCCGCGAATTCGATCGTGTAGCCCGTGCCGCCGGCGGTGCCGATCTTGCCGATGATGGCCAGCACGATGTCCTTGGCAGTGCAGCCGAGCGGCAGCTTGCCCTCGACCTTCACCAGCATGTTCTTCGCCTTCTTGCCCAGCAGCGTCTGCGTGGCCATCACGTGCTCGACCTCGCTGGTGCCGATGCCGTGCGCGAGCGCGCCGAACGCGCCGTGCGTGGAGGTGTGCGAGTCGCCGCAGACGACCGTCATGCCCGGCAACGTGGCGCCCGACTCCGGGCCGATCACATGCACGATGCCCTGGCGCTTGCTCAGGAACGGAAAGAACGCGGCGGCGCCGAATTCGGCGATGTTCTTGTCCAGCGTGGTGACCTGCTCCTTGCTGGTCGGGTCGGCAATGCCTTCGTAGCCGCGCTCCCAGCCGGTGGTCGGCGTGTTGTGGTCGGCCGTGGCCACCACCGAGCTGATGCGCCAGAGCTTGCGACCCGCTTCGCGCAGGCCTTCGAAGGCCTGCGGGCTGGTGACTTCGTGCACCAGGTGGCGGTCGATGTAGAGGATCGCGGTGCCGTCTTCCTCGGTGTGGACGACGTGTTCGTCCCAGATCTTGTCGTAGAGCGTGCGTGCCATGTCGGTCTCTTCTTTCGTGGGGAAATGGATTGTCTGTCTATGCGGCCCGGGCCGTGAGCGGTTCGGCGCCGTCGGCCGAATCGGCGGCCGCATGCAGGTGGTTCACCAGCGTGCGTGCCGCCACCGGCAGGGTGGAGAAGTCGCGAGCGACCAACCGGATCTCGCGCGCGGCCCAGGCGTCGTTGAGCGCGACGCTCACGAGGCCGCGGCCGATGCCGTTCTGCATGAGTTCGAAGGCGCGCTGCGGCATCACGCCGATGCCCAGGCCGTTCTCGATCATCCGGCACATGGCATCGAGGCCCGTGACGTGGATGCGCAGCTTGACGCTGCGCCCGGCGTTCAGCGCCGCCTCGTGCATCGCGACGTAGATCGAGCTGTTGGTGTGCAGGCCGACGTGGTCGAAGTCGAGCGAGTCGATGAAGTCGACGGTGCCTTGCGACGCCAGCACATGCCCCGTGGGCACGATCAGCGCGAGGCGGTCGTGCCGGTACGAGAGGCTCTGCAACTCGCCCGCGCCGCCCGCCACATGGCACACGCCGAGGTCGGCCGCGCCTTCCTGCACCGCGCGGATCACCTCGCTGCTCAGGTGCTCCTCGAGGTCGATCTTGATGGCTTCATGCGCCCGGGTGAACACGCCCAGGTCCTCGGGCAGGAACTGCACGATGGCCGAGATGTTGGCGTGCACCCGCACATGGCCGCGCACGCCGTCGGCGTATTCGCTGAGCTCGCCCTGCATCTTCTCGAGGCTGTAGAGCACCGAGCGGGCGTGGTGCAGCAGGCTTTCACCGGCAGGCGTGAGGTCGACGCCGCGCGCATGGCGATAGAGCAGGGTGGTGCCGAGCGTCGCTTCGAGGTCCGACAGCCGCTTGCTGATGGCCGAGGCCGCGATGAATTCGCGCTCCGCCGCGCGGCCGATGCTGCCCAGTTCGCAGACGGCCACGAACAACTGCAACGACGTGAGGTCGATGCGGCGGGCAAAGTTGCGTTCGGACGTGCTCATGGGGCTTGGGCATCGCGTTTTGCGATGAGTTGGCTATTTTCTTACCGTTTTTGTGCCATTGCCATCGTCATATGAGATGGCCTTGCTGCCGGCCTGCGAAGAGGGGCATATCGGGCGGGCAATAAAAAAGCTGCCCGAAGGCAGCTTTTTGAGGGGCGAGGGTTTTGCGAACCGCTCAGCGGGCCGAAATCGGCTTCACATCGCGCTTGGGCGAGCCTTCGAACAGCTGGCGCGGGCGGCCGATCTTGTACTCGGGGTCGCCGATCATTTCGTTCAGCTGGGCGATCCAGCCGACCGTGCGGGCCAGCGCGAAGATCGCGGTGAACAGCGGCACCGGGATGCCGATGGCGCGCTGCACGATGCCCGAGTAGAAGTCGACGTTCGGGTAGAGCTTGCGCGAGACGAAGTACTCGTCTTCCAGGGCGATCTTTTCCAGTTCCTTGGCCAGCTTGAACAGCGGGTCTTGTTCCAGGCCCAGCTCGGTCAGCACTTCGTTGCAGGTTTCCTGCATCAGCTTGGCGCGCGGGTCGTAGTTCTTGTACACGCGGTGGCCGAAGCCCATGAGCTTGACGTTCGAGTTCTTGTCCTTGACCTTCTTGATGAACTCGCCGATCTTCTCCACGCCGCCTTCCTTCTGGATGTCGTAGAGCATGTTGAGCGCCGCTTCGTTGGCGCCACCGTGGGCCGGGCCCCAGAGGCAGGCCACGCCGGCCGCAATCGCCGCGAAGGGGTTGGTGCCCGACGAGCCGCACAGGCGCACGGTCGAGGTCGAGGCGTTCTGCTCGTGGTCTGCGTGCAGGATGAAGATGCGGTCGAGCGCGCGCTCGAGCACCGGGTTCACCTTGTACTCTTCGCACGGCGTGGCAAACATCATGTGCAGGAAGTTGCCGGCGTAGCTCAGGTCGTTTTTCGGGTACATGTACGGCTGGCCGATCGTGTACTTGTAGGCCATGGCCACGAGCGTGGGCATCTTCGCGATCAGGCGGATCGCGGCGATCTCGCGGTGCTCGGGATTGTTGATGTCCGTGCTGTCGTGATAGAAGGCCGAGAGGGCCCCCACCAGGCCGGTCATGATGGCCATCGGATGGGCATCGCGGCGGAAGCCGCGCAGGAAGAACTGCATCTGCTCGTTCACCATCGTGTGGTTCGTCACGAGCTTGGTGAAGTTGGCCTTCTTGCCCGCGTCGGGCAGCTCGCCGTACAGCAGCAGGTGGCAGGTTTCCAGGAAGTCGCAGTTGGTCGCGAGCTGCTCGATCGGGTAGCCGCGGTACAGCAGCTCGCCCTTGTCGCCATCGATGTACGTGATGGCCGACTGGCAGGCGGCGGTCGACATGAAGCCCGGGTCATAGGTGAACATGCCGGTCTGTGCGTACAGCTTGCGGATGTCGATCACGTCGGGGCCGACGGTGCCCTTGTAGATCGGCAGTTCGACGCTGTCGCCGCCGTTGCTGAACGACAGCGTGGCCTTGGTATCGGATGCTTTCATTTCGATTTACTTTCAGAGGAGGATTCAGGACGAAGGAGAGATTGCGGGGCGCTGGGCGCCGTCGGTGCGCATCAATTGCAGCAATGCGACCACCTCGGCACCGGCCCATTCGGGCTCGGGCTCCTTCCTGCGCAGCAAAAGGTCGAGGAGGTCGTTGTCCGACAGGTCCATCAATGTCTCCATCGCTCCCGCCTGACCGTTGGTCATGTGGGATTCGTGCCGCTCGAAGAAGCGGGCGATGAACAGGTCGTTTTCGAGCAGGCCGCGCCGGCAACGCCATTTCAGCTTGCTCAGCGCACGTTCGCTGAGCGGCTGCTGGAGTTCTTCGGCGGTTTGCATAGGGTGATTTCTCGAAGAAGGATTAGATGGCGCGACGCACCATCAATTCCTTGATCTTGCCGATGGCCTTGGTGGGGTTCAGGCTCTTCGGGCACACGTCCACGCAGTTCATGATCGTGTGGCAGCGGAACAGGCGGTACGGGTCTTCCAGGTTGTCCAGGCGCTCGGCGGTGGCTTCGTCGCGGCTGTCGGCGATGAAGCGGTAGGCCTGCAGGAGGCCTGCCGGGCCCACGAACTTGTCGGGGTTCCACCAGAAGCTCGGGCAGCTCGTGGAGCAACTCGCGCACAGGATGCACTCGTACAGGCCGTTGAGCTCTTCGCGCTCTTCGGGCGACTGCAGGCGCTCCTTCTCGGGCGGCACGTTGTCGTTCTGCAGGTACGGCTTGATCGAGTTGTACTGCTTGAAGAATTGCGTCATGTCCACGATCAGGTCGCGGATGACGGGCAGGCCCGGCAGCGGCTTCAACACGATCGTGCCCTTGAGCGTGAGCATGTTGGTGAGGCAGGCCAGGCCGTTCTTGCCGTTGATGTTCATCGCGTCCGAGCCGCAGACGCCTTCGCGGCACGAGCGGCGGAACGACAGCGTCGGGTCCTGCGCCTTGAGCTTCATCAGGGCGTCCAGCAGCATGCGTTCGTGGCCGTCGAGTTCGATCTCGATGGTCTGCATGTAGGGCTTGGCGTCCTTGTCCGGGTCGTAGCGGTAGATCTGGAATGTGCGCTTCATCGTAGTGACCTTGTGAATGCTTATATGAGCTGACTGTGAGCCGAGACTTAGAACGTGCGGACCTTCGGCGGAACCGAGGCCACCGTGAGCGGCTGCAGCTTGACCGGCTTGTACGAGAGGCGGTTGTCCTGGCTGTACCAGAGCGTGTGCTTCATCCAGTTGGCGTCGTCGCGGCCGAGCGGCGCGACCGGATCGTCCGCGGGACGCTCGTAGTCTTCCACCGTGTGGGCGCCGCGGCATTCGCGACGGGCAGCGGCCGAGACCATCGTGGCCTGCGCCACTTCGATCAGGTTGTCGACTTCCAGCGCTTCGATGCGGGCGGTGTTGAACACCTTGGACTTGTCCTTCAGGCCGATCGAATTGACGCGCTCGCGCACGGCGGCGATCTTGACCACGCCTTCGTCCATCGAGGCTTGCTTGCGGAACACGGCGGCATGCTGCTGCATGACGGCGCGGATCTCGCCGGCCACGTCCTGCGCGTATTCGCCGGTGGTGGTCGATTCGAGGCGATTCAGGCGCTCCAGCGTGCGGTCGGCCGCATCCTTGGGCAGGTCCTTGTGTTCCTTCAGCTTGTCGTTGAATTCGACGATGTGGTTGCCGGCTGCGCGGCCGAACACCAGCAAGTCGAGCAGCGAGTTGGTGCCCAGGCGGTTCGCGCCGTGCACGCTCACGCAGGAGCATTCGCCCACCGCGTAGAGGCCGTTCACCACGGCGCTGTTGTCCTCACCCTTCTGGATGACGACCTGGCCGTTGATGTTGGTCGGGATGCCGCCCATCTGGTAGTGGATTGTCGGCACCACGGGAATCGGTTCCTTGGTGATGTCGACGTTGGCGAAGTTGACGCCGATTTCGTACACCGAGGGCAGGCGCTTGTGGATGGTGTCAGCGCCCAGGTGGTCGAGCTTGAGCAGCACGTAGTCCTTGTTGGGACCGCAGCCTCGGCCTTCCTTGATTTCCTGGTCCATCGAGCGCGAGACGAAGTCGCGCGGTGCCAGATCCTTCAGCGTGGGCGCATAGCGCTCCATGAAGCGTTCGCCGTTGCTGTTGAGCAGGATGGCGCCTTCGCCGCGGCAGCCTTCGGTCAGCAGCACGCCCGCGCCGGCCACGCCGGTCGGGTGGAACTGCCAGAACTCCATGTCCTGCAGCGGAATGCCCGAGCGCGCCGCCATGCCCAGGCCGTCGCCGGTGTTGATGAAGGCGTTGGTCGAGGCCTGGAAGATGCGGCCTGCGCCGCCGGTGGCCAGCAGCACGGTCTTGGCCTGCAGGATGTGCAGGTCGCCGGTTTCCATTTCGAGCGCGGTCACGCCGACCACGTCGCCTTCGTCGTCACGGATGAGGTCCAGCGCCATCCATTCGACAAAGAATTGCGTGCGCGCTTCGACGTTCTTTTGATAGAGCGTGTGCAGCATCGCGTGGCCGGTGCGGTCGGCCGCGGCGCAGGCGCGCTGCACGGGCTTCTCGCCGTAGTTGGCCGTGTGGCCGCCGAAGGGACGCTGGTAGATCGTGCCGTCGGGGTTGCGGTCGAACGGCATGCCGAAGTGCTCGAGCTCGTACACGACCTTCGGTGCTTCGCGGCACATGAATTCGATCGCGTCCTGGTCGCCGAGCCAATCGGAGCCCTTGATCGTGTCGTAGAAATGGTAGTGCCAGTTGTCCTCGCTCATGTTGCCGAGCGATGCGCCCACGCCGCCTTGCGCGGCGACCGTGTGCGAACGGGTCGGAAACACCTTGGAGAGCACGGCCACGTTGAGGCCGGCGCGCGCGAGTTGCAGCGATGCGCGCATGCCGGAGCCGCCGGCACCGACGATCACGACGTCGAACTTGCGCTTGGTGATTTGTTCTTTTGTGTAGGTCATGGTGGGGATGTCAGGTCAGATCTTCCAAAGCACTTGAATGGCCCAACCCGCACAACCGACAAGCCAGACGATGGTGAAAATTTGCAGCACGAGACGGATGCCGACGGGCTGGACGTAGTCCATCCACACGTCGCGCATGCCGACCCACACGTGATAGAGCAGGGCGACGATCACGGAGAAGGTCAGCACCTTCATCCACTGCGCGGCGAAGATGCCGGCCCAGAGGTCGTAGCCGATGGGGCCGCGCGTGAAGATCAGCTGTGCGAGCAGGATGATCGTGAAGAGCGCCATCAGGCCGCCCGTGATGCGCTGGCTGAGCCAGTCGCGCAAACCGTAATGAGCGCCGACGACGATGCGCTTGGAGCCGTAATTCACGGACATGGGTGGCTCCTTCTCAGTAAAAACCGAACAGCTTGGCGCCGAGCACCAGGGTGAGCAGGACGCTCAGTGCCAGCGTGACGACGGCCGAGGTGTGGCCGAATTCCTTGGTCACCGCGGCGTGGCTCACGTCCATCCAGAGGTGGCGCAGGCCGGCGATGAAGTGGTGCAGGTAGGCCCAGATCAGCGCCAGCGCGACGAGCTTGAAAAACCATCCCGGAACGAAACCAAGGCCGCTGTTGAAGGCGGCCTTGAACTTGGCGAACGAATAGTCCGAAGAGAGCGAGGTGTCGAACATCCAGATGATGAACGGCAGCAGCAGGAACATCAGCACGCCGCTGACGCGGTGCAGGATCGACACGATGCCGGCCGGCGGCAGCCGGTAGGTCGTGAGATCGGTGAACGCATTGATGTTTCGGAATTCGCGACGCGGTGGCCGGGGGGGAGTTGCAAGCTCTGACATGGGGGAAGGGCTTTCGTGGCTTGGATGGCTTGTTCTGAGAGCGAACGCTTTTGTTTCTTATGCGGAAATGCAAACAACGCAAAATTCTATTGCAATGCACCATCGGACAGCGGACGCGTCCGAGTCGGCGCACCGTTGCAGTCGGATGCTATTGACTTCGTAGCGCATTGCGTACGTTGCACGCGGGTTGCGCCGCCTTCGAGTTTGAACCTCATCTGCATCGACTTCAGCCCAGCTGGTTCCTGTAGTGGTGCGTGTCGGTGCGATAGAGCCCGCGGCGCAGCTCCATCGGCATGTCGTGGTACGTGTGGGCCACGCGCTCCACGCTGAGCAGCGGCATCTGCAGCGTCACCGCGAGCAGCGCAGCTTGCTCCGCATCGGGCAGCACCGCACGGATTTTTTCTTCGGCGCGCACCATGCGCACGCCGAACTCGGTTTCGAAGAGCGCGTACATCGGGCCGGGCCATGCGCGCAGCCGCTCGGCGGTGAGCCCCTTGAAGGGCGTGCCGGGGAGCCACAGGTCTTCGAGGATGGTCGGCACGCCCGCATAGGCGAGCACGCGGCGCACCTGCAGCACGGCGTCGCCGGTGCGAAGGCCCAGCGCGCGCGCGACGTCGGCGGATGCGCGCAGGCGCTTGCAGTCGACGATGGTGCGTTCGGCGGGGCCTTCGATGTTCGGGTCGCCCGCATCGGGTACGAGCTTGAGGAAGCGGTACTGCACATGCTGCTCGGCATGCGTGGCGACGAAGGTGCCCTTGCCCTGGCGGCGCACCACCAGGTTTTCGGCCGACAGTTCGTCGATGGCCTTGCGCACCGTGCCCTGGCTCACGCGATAGCGCACGGCCAGGTCCATCTCGCTCGGAATGGGTTCGCCCGGCTTCCACTCGCCCGCCTGCAGGCTCTGCAGGATCAATGTCTTGATCTGCTGATAGAGCGGACTGAAGGACGGCGTCGCGGGCTCGTCGAGGGCGGTGGGGGTGTTCATGGCAGCGGTGGGGTGCGCCGTGGGCGGTGCCCCCGAGGATATCTTATATAAGACATAAGACGAGGCTCATTGAATCGGCTTAAAATGCGGGCCGGTCTCGCGCCGCGGGACACTGTTTCCCCCGTCGGACCTTGGCGCCCCACGAGAGCGCCGACACCGTTTCATCATCTTCTGGAGTCTTCCCATGAGCAAAAAGCCCGTCCGCGTTGCCGTCACCGGTGCCGCCGGTCAAATCGGTTACGCCCTGTTGTTCCGTATCGCATCCGGCGAAATGCTCGGCAAAGACCAGCCGGTCATCCTGCAATTGCTCGAGATCCCCGACGAGAAGGCCCAGAAGGCGCTCAAGGGCGTGATGATGGAGCTGGACGACTGCGCCTTCCCGCTCTTGGCCGGCATGGAAGCCCACGGCGACCCGATGACCGCCTTCAAGGACGCCGACTACGCCCTCCTGGTCGGTTCGCGCCCCCGCGGCCCCGGCATGGAACGTGCCGAACTGCTGGCCGTCAACGGCGCCATCTTCACGGCGCAAGGCAAGGCCCTGAACGCCGTCGCCAGCCGCAACGTCAAGGTGCTCGTGGTCGGCAACCCCGCCAACACCAACGCCTACATCGCCATGAAGAGCGCACCCGACCTGCCGCGCAAGAACTTCACCGCCATGCTGCGCCTGGACCACAACCGCGCCGCCAGCCAGATCGCCGCCAAGACCGGCAAGGCCGTGGCCGACATCGAAAAGCTCACCGTCTGGGGCAACCACTCGCCCACGATGTACGCCGACTACCGCTTCGCCACCATCAACGGCGAAAGCGTCGCCAAGATGATCAACGACCAGGAATGGAACGCCAACACCTTCCTGCCGACCGTCGGCAAGCGCGGCGCGGCGATCATCGAAGCGCGCGGCCTGTCGTCGGCTGCATCGGCCGCCAACGCCGCCATCGATCACATGCGCGACTGGGCCCTGGGCACCAATGGCAAGTGGGTCACGATGGGCATCCCGTCGGACGGCCAGTACGGCATTCCGAAGGACGTGATGTTCGGCTTCCCGGTTACCTGCGAAAACGGTGAATACAAGCTGGTTGAAGGCCTGGAGATCGATGCATTCAGCCAGGAACGCATCAACAAGACCCTCGAAGAACTCGAAGGCGAACGCGCCGGCGTGGCCCACCTGCTGTAAGCAAGCAAGGCCTGCCCAGCATGCTCGACTGGAACCCCGCGCTCTACCGTCGCTACGAGGATGAGCGCACAAGACCCGCACAGGAGCTCCTGGCGCGGGTGCCTTTGGCCGGGGCCGACCTCGTCGTCGACCTCGGTTGCGGCCCGGGCAATTCCACCGAGCTGCTGGTCAACCGGTTCCCGAAGGCACAGGCCCTCGGGACCGACAACTCCGAAGCCATGCTGGTCAGCGCGCGCGAGCGCCTGCCCGGCGCGCGCTTCGAGTTGAGCGATATCGCGACCTGGGCGCCGCAAGACCAAGCGCCCGACCTCATCTATGCCAATGCGTCCCTGCAATGGGTGCCGGATCACGAAACGCTGATCCCTCGCCTGTTCGACGCACTGGCCCCGGGCGGCGTGCTCGCCGTCCAGATGCCCGACAACCGCCAGGAGCCCACGCACCGCCTGATGCGCGCGCTGGCCGCCGAAGCGCCCTGGGCCGAGCCCATCGGCGATGCCGACAAGCTGCGCACCAAGCTGCTGCCGCTCGGGGGCTATTACGACTTGCTGGCGCCGCATGCGGCCAACGTCGATGTCTGGCACACGATCTACCAGCACCGCATGGCCGACGCCGCTTCCATCGTCGAATGGGTGCGTGGCACGGGCCTGAAGCCCTTCGTGGACCGGCTGCCGCCCGACCTGCAGGCGAGCTACCTCGCCGAATACGAGCGCCGCGTGAACGAGGCCTATCCGGCACGCACCGACGGCAAGCGGCTGCTCGCGTTCCCGCGCATGTTCATCGTGGCGCAGAAAAAAGCATGACGAAAACGGTCCACCCAGGTGAAGTGCTGCTCGGCGCGCAAGCCGGTGCGGTGACATTGCCTGTGTGCGACCACTACAGCGGCGTCGAGGCGCGCATGAAGAAGAGCCTCACGCTCCAGGCCGAGATGGCCGAGGAGTTCGGCGCCTGCGTGTTCGATGTCACCCTGGATTGCGAAGACGGTGCCCCGGTAGGCGGCGAGGCCGAGCATGCTGCGCTCGTCACCGAATTGGCACTGGCCGCCAAGCCCGGCATGCGCGTCGGCGTGCGCGTGCACCCGGTCGACCATCCGGCCTTTGCCGGCGACGTGATCACCATTGCTGGTCGCGCCGGTCAGCGCCTGAGCCACCTGATGGTGCCCAAGGTCGAATCGCTGGCCGATGTGCTGCAGGCTGTCGCAGCGCTCGAAGCGGCCGATGCCGATGCGCTGCCGTTGCACGTGCTGATCGAATCGCCCCTGGCGGTGCACAACGCTTTCGAAATCGCCGCGCATCCGCGCGTGCAGTCGCTCAGCTTCGGCCTGATGGATTTCGTGTCGGCGCATGCCGGTGCCATTCCCGCCGACGGCATGGGCGCGGCCGGCCAGTTCACCCATCCGCTGGTGGTGCGCGCCAAGCTGGCCATCGCCTCGGCGGCGCATGCCTACGGCAAAGTGCCGTCGCACTGCGTGGTCACCGAGTTCAACGACACCGATGCGATGCGTGTCGCGGCCCGCAAGGCAGCCACCGAATTCGGCTACACGCGCATGTGGAGCATCCACCCGAACCAGATCCGCCCCATCCTGGAGGCCTTCGCGCCCGATGAGGCGCAGATCCAGATTGCTACACAAATCATTGCAAAAGCCGCAGCTGCGGATTGGGCGCCGACACAAATTGATGGCACATTGCACGACCGCGCGAGCTACCGCCACTTTTGGCAGGTTCTGACGCGCGCCCACGCAACAGGGCGCGCGTTGCCCTCCGAGGCGAAAGCCTGGTTTGCATTCGCGGCCTCCTGAAACGAAACCTTCGAACCCAGCCTCAAGGAAACCCTCACATGAAGAAAATTGCCCTGATCGCCGCAGTGGCCCTGGCTCTGCCGTTCGGTGCCATGGCACAGACGGCGGCGCCCGCCAAGCCGGCCGCAAAGTCCACCGAAGCCAAGAAGGCCCCGCCCAAGCGCCAGGTGACCCGCAAGGCCGCCAAGGCTGTCGAGGAAGTCACGCCAATCGCCGACGAAACCAACGTCGTGCTGACCGACGCCGACCTGGAAGTCGCCAAGCGCGTGTCCACCGGCAAGGCCCAGTGCGAACTCGGCGCCGACGTCACTGTCACCGAAGACGAGAAGAAGCCCGGCTTCTTCAACGTGACCACCAAGGGCCTGAAGTACCGCATGCACCCGGTCGAAAGCCGCACCGGCGCCATCCGCCTCGAAGACCCGCGTGCCGGCGCCATGTGGCTCCAGCTGGGCAACAAGTCGATGCTGATGAACCAGAAGGCCGGTCTGCGCATCGCCGACGAATGCCAGACGGCCGCCCAGGTCGCCTTTGCCGAAGAAATGAAGAAGAACCCGCCGAAGAGCCTTTTCGAAGGCGCCGACCCGGCCAAGAAGTAAGAGCCCCCACCAGGGATGCGGCGCGGCTCTTGCTTGCCGCGCTGCATGCCCGCCAGCCCAGTTTCCGGAGAAAAGAAGATGTTGCAAGCCTACGTTGACCATGTTGCCGAACGCGCCGCGCTCGGTATCCCGCCGCTGCCCCTGAGCGCGAAGCAGACCTCTGAAGCGATCGAGCTCCTCAAGAGCGCGAACGAAAAGGACGGCGCCTTCCTGCTGGATCTGCTCACCTACCGCGTGCCCGCCGGCGTGGACGACGCGGCCAAGGTCAAGGCGAGCTACCTCGCCGCCGTGGCGCATGGCACCGAAAAGAGCGCGTTCCTCTCTCGCGCCCGTGCCACAGAACTGCTCGGCACCATGCTCGGCGGCTACAACATCAGCCCCATGATCGACCTGCTGGACGACGCCGAAGTCGGCGCCGTGGCAGCCGAAGGCCTGAAGAAAACCCTGTTGATGTTCGACCAGTTCCACGACGTCAAGGAAAAGGCCGACAAGGGCAACGCCAACGCCAAGGGCGTGCTGCAAAGCTGGGCCGATGCCGAGTGGTTCACCAGCCGCCCCGAAGTGCCCGAGAGCATCACCGTCAGCATCTTCAAGGTGGCTGGCGAAATCAACACCGACGACCTGTCGCCCGCACCCGATGCGACGACGCGTCCCGACATTCCGATGCACGCCCTGGCGATGCACAAGAACGCACGCCCCGGCATCGTTCCCGAAGAAGACGGCAAGCGCGGCCCGGTGAAGTTCATCGAAGACCTGCGCGCGCGCGGCCACCTCGTGGCCTACGCCGGCGACGTGGTCGGCACGGGTTCGTCGCGCAAGAGCGCCACCAACTCGGTGCTGTGGTTCACCGGCGAAGACATTCCCTTCGTTCCGAACAAGCGCTTCGGCGGCGTCTGCCTCGGCGGCAAGATCGCGCCAATCTTCTACAACACGATGGAAGACTCGGGCGCGCTGCCGATCGAGCTCGACGTGACGCAGATGAACATGGGCGACGTGGTCGAGCTGCGTCCCTACGACGGCAAGGCGCTGAAGGACGGCAAGGTCATCGCTGAGTTCACCGTGAAAAGCGACGTGCTGTTCGACGAAGTGCGCGCCGGCGGCCGCATTCCGCTGATCATCGGCCGCGGCCTCACGGCCAAGGCGCGCGAAGCGCTGGGCCTGCCGGTCTCGACGCTGTTCCGCCTGCCGACCAGCCCGGTTGACACCAAGAAGGGCTACTCGCTCGCACAGAAGATGGTCGGCCGCGCCTGCGGCCTGCCCGAAGGCACGGGCGTGCGCCCGGGCACCTACTGCGAACCCAAGATGACTTCGGTCGGCTCGCAGGACACCACCGGCCCGATGACGCGCGACGAGCTGAAGGACCTGGCGTGCCTGGGCTTTTCGGCCGACCTCGTGATGCAGTCGTTCTGCCACACGGCGGCGTACCCGAAGAAGGTCGACGTCAAGATGCACCACGAACTCCCCGAGTTCATGGCCAACCGCGGCGGCGTTTCGCTGCGTCCGGGCGACGGCGTGATCCACAGCTGGCTCAACCGCCTGCTGACGCCTGACACCGTCGGCACGGGCGGCGACAGCCACACCCGTTTCCCCATCGGCATCAGCTTCCCCGCGGGCTCCGGCCTCGTGGCCTTCGCGGCCGCCACCGGCGTGATGCCGCTGGACATGCCCGAATCGGTGCTGGTGCGCTTCAAGGGCAAGATGCAGCCGGGCGTCACGCTGCGTGACCTGGTCAACGCGATTCCGCTGTACGCCATCAAGTCGGGCCTGCTGACGGTGGCCAAGCAAGGCAAGAAGAACATCTTCTCGGGTCGCATCCTCGAAATCGAAGGCCTGCCCGACCTGAAGGTGGAACAAGCTTTTGAACTGAGCGACGCTTCGGCCGAACGCTCGGCCGCCGGCTGCACGGTGCACCTGAACAAGGAACCGATCATCGAATACATCAACAGCAACATCACGCTGATGAAGTGGATGATTGCCGAAGGCTATGCCGACGCCCGCACGCTCTCGCGCCGCATCGCCGCCCAGGAAGCCTGGCTGGCCGACCCGCAACTGCTCAAGGGCGATGCCGACGCCGACTACGCCGCCGTCATCGAGATCGACCTGGCCGAGATCCACGAACCCATCGTGGCCTGCCCGAACGATCCGGACGACGTGAAGACGCTGAGCGACGTGGCCGGTGCCGTGATCGACGAAGTGTTCATCGGTTCGTGCATGACCAACATCGGCCACTTCCGCGCCGCATCGAAGCTGCTCGAAGGCAAGCGCGACATCCCGGTGAAGCTGTGGATCGCACCGCCGACCAAGATGGATGCACAGCAGCTCACCGAAGAAGGCCACTACGGCGTGTTCGGCAATGCCGGCGCCCGCACCGAAATGCCGGGCTGCTCGCTGTGCATGGGCAACCAGGCGCAGGTGCGCGAAGGCGCGACGGTGATGTCGACCAGCACCCGCAACTTCCCGAACCGCCTGGGCAAGAACACGAACGTGTACCTCGGCTCGGCCGAACTGGCCGCGATCTGCTCGCGCCTGGGCCGCATCCCGACGCGCGAGGAGTACATGGCTGCGACGGGCGTGCTCGATGCATCGAGCAGCCAGATCTACCAGTACCTGAACTTCGACAAGATCGACGACTACAAGGTGGCGGAGACGGCTGCGGCCTGATCCGAACGATTCGCCCCTTCCGGGGCGAGCCATTGAAAAAGCCCCGATTCGTCGGGGCTTTTTCGTGGGCGCTGCGCTTGTCCGCTATCCCGGCAGGTTCGGCTGGAGGTACTCCCGCCCCTTGAGCACCATCGCGGCGCCGACAGGACCGCCCACCGCGTGCGGCAGCGAGGTCAGCAGCGAGTTGGCGAAATCGCCGCGGTACATCTTGGCGCCCTGGTGGCTCAGGTGGGAATTCGCATCGATGTAGATCGACTCGCCCAGCCCCGACCACAGGCGGCAGAAACCGTAGTCTTCCGAGAGGTAGCGACGCGTCTCGGGGTCGACCATCACGTCGAAGAAGCGGTAGTGCAGGCCCCGGTCGGTCTCGCCGATGCTGTCGGGCACGTAGTTGAGGTCGGGGTAGCTCGCGATGAGGCGCTCGAACACCGCGCGCTTGATCACCATGAAGCCGGTGGGCGCCTCGGTCATCTTCATAAAGCCGTCGGGCTGCACCTCGAGCTCGACCTGCGAGGTGATCTCGGATGCCTTCGCATTGACCGTGTAGCGGGTGAAGGTGGCTTCGAACTGCTGCTGTGTCGTGCCCGCCGGCACGCCCTCGGCGGGCCAGTTCTCGCGCTTGAGCGGATAGACGCCGGCCGCGATGTCGTAGCCCGACAGCAGCAGCCGGAAGGCGGCCTGTGCCGAGAAGCCGATGTCGGCATCGATCCAGAACAGGTGCGTCCAGTTCGGATTGGCCAGGAACTGGGCCACGCAGTTGTTCCGCGCGCGCGTCACCAGGCTCTCGCCCTGGTGGAACAGCACCTGCATCCGCATGCCGGCGCGCTCCGACTCGATGGCGAAGTTCAGCAGCGAGGTCACGTAGTTCTGGAAGAACTTGCCGTCGTGGCTGGGTGACACGACCACGGGGAAAAACTGCCGGAGCTCGGAAGGGTCAAGCATGGAGGAGGGTTCCGTTCATCGGGCAGGACGCTGCATCAGGCCGAGCAGCAACTGGTTGTAGACCTCGGTGGCCGCTGCGTTGCCGGGAAGGTAGCGGTCGATCAGTCCGCGCTGGCGCTCGCGGTAGGCGGTGGCCTGCGCATCGTGGGTGTCGATGGCCTCGAGCACGCGGGTGCTGCCCGCGGCCACGTCGTTGCCCTGGTAGTAATAGCCGAGGTCGGCGCAGAGGTGGGCGTTATGCACCAGCGGGTAGCCCTGCCAGCAGGTTTCCAGGTAGATGTAGTTGAGCGGGTTCTCCCATTGGTGGGACACCACGATGTCGGTGTTCTGCGCCAGGAACACGGGCGTTTCATGCCGGCCCAGGAACACCGCCTTGTGCTGGCGGACCAGATCGAGCTGGTTCATCAGCGTGATGAATTCCATGTTCTCCTTGGCCATCCGCTCGGAATTGGTGACCTGCAGCAGGGCGATGGCGTCGGGGCGTGCGCGGTAGGACAGCTCGGCGATCAGGATCGGGTAGAGGCAGAACTTCACGACGTTGATGTTCGGCTCCATCACGCTGAGCCGGCGCGGCCCGCTGCGCGGCTGGTACACGCCGGCATCGGGGAGGGCGCGGGTGCGCTCGTCGAGGAACACCGGGCTCCAGACGAAAGGCACGGGGCGCGCCTCGGTGCGGCGCAGCACCTCGAAGAACGGCTGGCTGATGTTGGCGACCTGCGGAACCATCCAGATGTCGTCGTAGCGCTGGTTGATGTACAGGTTCTGGCCCCAGAGCGGCTTGTTGAACAGCATCGACTCCATGGCGTGGACGTATTCGAAGCCGCAGCAGTACGACACGAGGCGCGCGCCGCGCTGCTTCAGGTAGTCGGTCTGGGCGCCGTCGATCTGGCCGCCGAGCTCGATCAGCACGTCGACGCTGTCCTTGGCGGCTTCGAAAGTCACGGTGGGCCAGCGCGACTGGTCCCAGGGCAGGGCAGCGGTGATAGCGATGCCCGTGGTGTTGACCAGCACGACCGAGGCGACGCTCGGGCAGTGCTTGAGCGCTTCGGCCAGGAAGACGGCGTTTTGCTTGATGCCGTTGTTCCAGAGGGTTTCGGCTTCGTGGTGGAGGCCGATGGTGATGCCGATGCGCAGGCCGGTGCTGGAAGTCATGAGTTGTTGCGTGAGATGCAGCCTGTGCGGTCCACCGAGAGTCAAAAAGCCAGGAAGGGGAGGCGGCCGATTTTAGGTCGCGCTGCATCCTCCGTCTCTTGGTTGCAACGGTCTGGATCGGGGTCGGAGCGCAATCGTTAGATTTTGTGAACTAAATCATCGCTCTGGATTTTTCGCCGTGCTGCACCGCATCAGGAATGTAAATGACTACGTACATTTCACCGTTCTTGTAAACGCTGGCGCACGTTGCGCCCGACTGATCAACGAGCGGTCGTTGTCCTGACAACCGTTGCTCTTTCGATCGATCCGTATTCGGCCATTCGCCACGAGCCCAAAGCACATGAATAAGTCATATAGAAGTATCTGGAACGAGTCACTCGGTGCATGGGTGGCGGCATCGGAAGTTACATCTGCTCGAGGCAAGCGGAGCAGTTCGCGCCTTGCGGTGTCCGCTGCGGTGCTGAGTGTGGCAATGGCATCTTTCGGCTGGATGCAGAGCGCGAACGCCTATATCGTCGGACCGCCGAACGGCTCCTGCACCATCCTTTCCAACCCTGGTCCGGATGGGAAGATATATCCGGCGGCAGGCAACCCAGTTGACGGTTCTGGCGTGTACTCGACCGTGGTCGGCGGGTGCTCTGCCAATGGTGCCGGCTTTCTTGGGGTAACCCTTTTTGGCTCTTTCACGACTGCCACAGGAAAGGGCGCCAGCATGTATGGCATGGGGTCGACCGCTGGGCAATATGCCTCGGCGTTCGGTCTCAATGCCAATGCTTTCGGTACTGACAGTGTTGCAATGGGGCACAACTCCATCGCTGCAGGCACCAACAACATCGCGATTGGTGCGACTGCCAACGCGGCTGCGATCAGCGCTGGGACTGCGATCGCGATCGGCGCCAACGCCGTGGCTTCGTCCAACACGACAGTTGGCGACTCGATGGCAATCGGCACCGGCGCAAAGGCCACGGCGCAGGACGCGGTGGCGATCGGCGGGCAAGCTGTCGCAAGTGGCACCAATTCCCTGGCCATCGGCGGCAATGAAGGGGGTGCGACGGGCACCAATTCCTCGGCCATCGGTGTCGGCGCAAACGCAACCAACAATTACGCGACGGCGGTGGGTGCTGGTGCAACTGCAAGCGGTGTCGGCTCGACGGCTATTGGTGCCAGCGGGACTGCAGCAGCCAGGGCGTTGGGGGCCAATTCGGTTGCGATTGGTGCCGAATCCATCGTGACGGCGTCGGCGTCGTCGGGGGTCGCCATTGGCCAGAACGCGAATGCCATATCGGGGACGGGGGCGACGGCTATCGGGCTGAACAGTGTGGCCAATGGCGCCAGCGCGGCGGCCATCGGCGTGGGTGCCAATGCAACTGGCAGCAATACGCTCGCCATCGGCGCCAATGCCCGGACGAGCGGCGGCTCGGCGATGGCTCTTGGCCAGAATGCCAATGCGGTTGGCGTGAACGACGTTGCTTTTGGCGTCGGTTCGCTTGCCGTGGGTACTGATGGAACGTCACCTGCGATGGCTTTCGGCAACAGCGCCAGGGCCACTGCCGGTGCAGCCGTCGCATTTGGAACGCTCGCGAATGCCGCCGGCACCAATTCTGTTGCATTCGGCTATTCCGCGACGGCAACCAAGCAAGACAGCGTCGCGATCGGCACGGCAACGACGTCGAGCGGGAACTCCAGCACGGCGGTGGGGAACTTTGCATCGGCAAGTGCCGATGGCGCAGTAGCGGTGGGCGGCAACGCCGCCGCGAGCGCGTCCGCGGCGGCGAA